>NZ_JBBPHP010000020.1:0-119229 GCF_038039535.1 Catalinimonas locisalis
AATATGGAATACGAAGTAAAGCATACATTCTTGGAAAAGTTATAGCTATTTGTATTGTTTTTATCTTAGAATTCCAGACGACTTCCGGAGGAAAGTTGATTTTCCACATGTTCGGGGCACTGGCAGAATTTGAAAGGAATCTTATTAGGGAAAGAACCAATGCTGGATTACTTTCTGCCAGAGCCCGTGGCAGACTCGGTGGTCGTCCTGCTGCCCTGGATAAAAAGAAGCAAAAGCTTTTGGTGAAAACCTATCATGATAAGGAACTAAGCATTACCGAGATCCTGGAGATGTTCCATATCTCTAAGTCTACCCTTTACAAGATCGTTCGTGAAAATCCACCTGAAAAGAAAACCTCATGATTATCACTTACTTGGAACGACATCATAACGAAAAGAACATGCATCGCTTCTATCGTCTCTCCCCCTCTCCAACTCTATTCGGCCAGTATGCCCTCATAAGGGTATGGGGCAGATGCAGTGACAAACCTAGCTTTGCAAACGAGGGCAGCGCAAAGAAGATTGGTTTGAACAAGTAGATCAGGCTCATCAGGCTGCTGAGAAACTTAGGGCTCAGAAGTGTATGAAGGGGTATCAGATGAGACTCTTTCGTTATAGCTTTGAGATAGCTAACCACAAACAATAAATTATCTTAAATCTGGAATGATTCAAACTCATTTAGCTAAAACGCTTTAAATATTATCTGATATAATCAAATGCTGCCCAATAATATGGAGAAGGATATTTTTTTTTAACTTTAATACGTGCAGCCTCCATAGCCTCTTCTATTGTAAGTTTAGACTCAAATAGTTCATCGTAAAAGCTTACCATAAATTCTTTTGTGACTTTATCATCAACTTTCCATAATGACAGGATGAGGTGTTCCACTCCAGCCAGTTTAAATGCTCTTTGTAAGCCAAAAATACCATCACTCATAGTATTATCTCCGATGCCTGTTTCGCAGGCTGATAAAACAACAAGCTTTGTACTGGAAAGATCTAAACTTGCAATTTCATTAGCTGTCAAAATACCATCTTCTTTTTGATTAAAACTTTCACCTTTTTCCCAAAAGAAATTTGCCCCGGAAAAAACAATACCCGCCCTGTTCATTGGATCTTCATTCATTTTTTGTATGCCCATCCCATATAGATCTGTAGCAAAGAACTCATCTTCTTTTACCTCTTCTAGAAAAAAGGCGTGTGTTGAGATATGCAGAATATCCCTAGCATTCTGCACGTCAGATAGAAAATTCTCTTCATCTGCATTTTCTTCCATATAGATATGAGAAGATATCTGGTAATGCTTTAATTGTTCCGAAATTTGGGTGATTTCGTCTTTTGTCCCGGGAAGATTTTGAAATAAACCACTTTGATAGCGTTCAGTGTTTTGATCTTGTCTAGAAGCATACGAGTTTAAAGAATTAAAATTGTCCGTTGAATAATTCATGCCTCCAAAAAGTGAGGCAGTTTCAATAGATTCTTCCTTAAATTCTTTGGTGAGATATTTAGTATTATTCAACCTGACCAGTTGATATTCATCTGAAAGGAAGTTGCTATTGGTATCATATGGAAGTGCTGAAAAAGATATTGCATGTAGTAGTCCTGTGGGAGCATAGAAAACTTTTTTTATGCCATCTAAGTATTTTTCAAAAGGTTGCCAGATTAAGTCTGATAAGATTTTGCCTTGTTCGGTATACAAAATATGGGCCTTTTCTTCATCAGTAGTATTAGCAGCCGCATTGAATAAAGTCTTTAGCTTCGTCTCTTCAAATAAATCAATGTATAAAGGATATTTTTTGTCTTTACGAATCAGTAAGGCTGCGTATTGCAAAGAGGTACTATCATCCATTGGAAATGGTTTAAAGGAAATAAATTCAATTGCAGCTTCATGAGCAGATAGACTATTTTGTATTGATTGCCAGTTAATTTCTTGTTTCTGGCTTGCTACCAAAATATCAGCCTTTCCTTTATCTATTAACTCTCTTTCATAGGCACTTGCATAATCCTGAAGAGAGTCTTTATTCAGCCTGGTATTTACATCTTTGAGTAGCTCGTTTGTACTTAACCATTTTTGCAATAATGTTTTATACTGTTGATCCTGGCTGACGGAGGCATTCTTTCTTATCGTAGTAATTGAATTTAGGCCCAGTTCCTTAATAAGAAGGGTGTAATCGTAACTTAATGCAGTGGAAGAGGGATGATCTTTATGCCGTGTGGCAGTATAATAATAAATGTTGTGCTTATACGGATTAATTTGATCTAAATAGTGTAGCCTATTTTGCTCAGTAAAGTAAAGCATAGCATTAAAAATACTCTGCTCTGTGGCCTTTAAAGCAGTTGACATAGCTTCATCAGCATCCTCAAATTTATTGTTTACAAGATAACATAAGCCTAGGGAAGAAGCATAGTATGAGCGGATTTCGTCATTGCCATCCGTATGATCCAGATCACTAAGTGCTTTTTTGAATAATTCCTCTGCCTTTTTAAAATTATGGACGGAGTAGTATGCACTACCTAATTGGTAATTGATGCTGGATAAACGCAATTGATCTGTAGCCACATCCCGCATATGATGACTATATTTTTTCATTATTGTTAAAAAGCTATCATAATCACCAATTTCGTAAAGGCAGGAGGCATAAGATGCAATATGCTGAAAGTATTGATCCTTCTCCTCTAGCTCACTATGAGCAAATACACTTTCGTATAATTCTACTGCCGCTTGATATTTACCATCTAAAAAAAATAGATCTGCTTTAGTAAGCTTGTAATCTGAGGTTTGATCAAACGTCAGATTATCCAATAAAAGTAAGCATTCTTCAAAATCACCTAATGACATATTTATTGAATATATAAGAGTAATAAAGCTTTGATAATAAGGGTTTTGGGTCTTGCCTTCCTGTTCTATTTGATGGATGATAGCAGTTGCCTCTTTTCTAGCGGTATAGCGCATTTCAGCTATCTGCATTTGAGATATTTCTAAAAATTTTGTGTTCAAAAACTCATCACTGAGCGAACCATACATTTGCATATTTATGTCACCGATTTGTTCAGATTGTTGTAATGCGGCCTGATAGTTTGTTGCTTCCTGTTCTATGAGCGTTAAGCTTGATACAGCAATTTGATAATACATTTCAAACATACTCTCATTTTCAAGTTGATTGCTTTCAATGATTTCTTTTACAGTTTTATAGACTGATTTTGCACCTTCTTCCCTATGATTTTCCTTATAAAAAGAAGCCAAAACTACTTGAAGCTGTAAATATGTGGAAAGTTGATCAGAAGAAAACTGATTACCTGGCTCATATTCGTCTACAAACTTTTCACAGATCTTAACAAGGTCCAGTAAAAAGGAGTGGCATTGGTCTTGTGTTTGAGTCTGACAAAAATACTCTTGATATTCAAAAGTAGCTAGAAAAAAACTTGACCACCTCGACTCATACTGCTGAAAAGCTGGGGCTAAAGTAAAATCTTTTAGTGTTTGATATACCTCACCGGCTGCTTTATTGTCATTTATATTTATATAACAATTCAGCTGGTAATATAGGCTTTGGAATATATGATTAATAAATACCTCAGTATATATTCCATCCGGAGTAAGGCTATTGATAAGTTTAGGGATGAGCGTAGAATATGAATTAGCTGCTGCCTGATAGTTTTCCACGAGATACAATTGATTGGCTCGGCTAATTTCAGGGTAGATTCTATTGTTGTCTTCAATGGTTTGGGAAAAAGCAAGAGTGGAAATTAATAAGAAAATTAATAACACAAACTCTTTTAAAGGTTTGAAAAAAGTCATATTATGGATGTTGTGACAAGGATAAATGTAATAACATTAAAAGTTAATATTTCTTTTCAAAAGATATCATGTCAAAAACAGTTTTATTACTTGCCTCTCTTTTGCTCTCATTCATAAATGCAGATATATCTGATGAAACTTTCTATGTTTTACATGTAAAAGGAGAAATAACACTCAAAAGCACCAATAAACTGTTAGAAACCGGTGATGAGTTTTCGGGTAACCCGGAAGTGATTTACAGTAGTGATCATGATATAGCCGTATTATTAAGTAATAAGCGCGGTAGAATGGTCTTGTTTAAGAACCAATCTGAGAAGACAGAGGGAGAGCTCAGGTATTTTGTAAGCGCTAATATTTTACCGGTTAGTGAGTATAGTGGGACCAGAGCAATGGAGAAAACGAAGTATACGTATCTGGTTTTTGATGAAAAAAATGAGCTACTGTTTCCTAAAAGGATAAAGATTTCATTTGTTCCATCTGATGGCGTTTCTTACTACTTCATTACTTATAAGTATCAGGGAAAATCTTTTAGGAAAAAAATAGAAGTTGAAAAAAATGGGTTTATAATCCTCACAAAGGATGTATTCAAATCTGATGGTTCATATCTTGATCCCAGAATAATCAGTGAACAAGAACTTAAATTTTATAAAGCCTCTACAGAAAAAGACCTAAGCATCAATGGGATTGACCTGTACTTTTTATTTCGTGAATCTTTAGAAGAAGAAGTACAAGTTTATAAGCAGTTTCTTGAAAAGCAAAATAAGTCTGAAGAAGACATTAAAGCGGCTTTGAAAAGTCATTTTGAGGAAACATATGGCACTCTAGATGATACCTTTGTTAATCAGACTATAAGATGAAAAAAAGACTACTCTTTTCTTTTTTTAATGCGTTGATAGCAATCTTCATATTTTTCTTAATACAAAAGATTTATTTATTACCCACTAATGACAAAAATGTATTTACGAACAGCTTCATAACTAAGCATATAATCCTAAATAAGAATACAGGAATAAACAGTGATGAATTGTTATTTGTTAATACTAGTTTTGACAATATGTTGGTGGACAACTTTGATGAAAAGGGACTGCCCGTGGGTAATATTAACATAACAGATAGGAAGGAATTACAATATTTTTTTGAGAGGGTTAAAAAAAGCGCAAAGCATAAGTATATCCTCTGTGATATATTTTTTGAGCACGCATCTCTATATGATGATTCATTGGAAGAAGCAATGAACATACCTCGTTTGATTATTCCTGAAGCAAAAAAAGGAGATGGTTTAATTTTCTCAAATAATAAGATTAAGAGAGGTCTAGCAGAAATTAAAACAACGGGAGGTCTTTTTTATAAATATAAATTGTTTTCACAGGAGACTAAACAAAGCTCTATACCCCTTAAAATGTATGAAGAGTTAACAGGTGAATCTCTTGAAAAAGGTTATCTATGGAGTAGGCATGGGAATAATCTGATGTTTAATGATTTTATTCCAGATTACAGAGTTACAAATTATGATCTATTGGAAGCAAAATCTTTTCTTCTTTTTAATCTGGGTGAGATCAATCTAACCAGTACAGAATTTTTTAACAGTGTTATCGATAATAGAATAATTGTGATAGGGGATTTTTATTTAAATGATAATAAAAATACACTATTAGGTAATATTTCGGGTCCCTTATTATTAGTCAATGCTTATTATTCATTAGTGAAAGGGGATAATATCATATCTGTTTGGCTTATTATTTTCTTATTTCTAGTCTTCTGGGGATTTTCTTTTATAGCCGTTTACCCTCAAGATATACTGGAAATGAAAATAGGAAGAATACCATATTTTGGTATTCTCTTGCACGTTTTTAGTTATGTATTGATCATGTCGCTGGTTTCATTCTTAGTCTATTTTATATTTGGAATAAATGTTAACCTAGCTTATATAGGGGCACTTTTTTTTATTGAGGATAAAGTATTGAACTTCAAATTTTATAGAGAAAAAATAAGTCAATTCTTTAAACAAGAATTTCTAAAATCTGGCTCATACTCAAAATAATTGAAATTAGTTGAGCTATTTCAGAATATGCTTAATCGCTCATAAATAAAAACGTAGATGATACAATTAGCCCCTTCTATTTTTTAAACTCCCAGGTCATTTCTTCTTTGATAACTCCGATTTCAGTATGTTCCTTAAATAACCGCAGGTCAGTAGCCGAAGACTCTAGGATCTGAAATTCAAGATCTTCTCGATAGCTAGTTAAAACAATTACTGTATTGTTGTTTTTATATTCCCAGGTGCCGCCAGTAGGTGGCAACAGGTCTGAAAAGATAACACTGCCGTAGCGATTTTCTTTTGCTTTTGATTCATAATGCTCATAAGTTCCGCCTTCGTAAAAAGCCAGATAAGTTTCCCAGCTTTCATTCCAGTTATCGGTACCCTTCTCTCGAATGAAAGGGGTACCACTGACATTCCCATCTTCGTCATAATATACAAATTCTGTCCTTACTAGCTCCCATTCATCAATTAGCTGAGACTGTGGGGTAGGTGCTTCTTCTTCTTTTTCTGAGCAGGATGGTATAGATAAAGTTAGAGTAAAAATGGTTAATAAAGCGTAGATCGTTTTTCTCATTACAATGAAGTTAATATAACTAAGAAGCTGTTTGAGTTAAATTTTGTTGACTAATCGTCTGATATTAGCAATGGTTATGAAAGCATTAGCATTCTCTGTTTTCCTCTCATAATCTTTAGAACATCTCCTATTATTAGCAGTCCATGCAATTGACCTTTCCACTATCCACCTTCCCTGATGAATATCTACTTTTCCTTTCCTAGCGATAGGAACAGAAGGAATGCATACTTCTATAGAGTAATTTTCTTTCATTTTCCTGGAAAAAGTTCCACCAAAGGTTCCATCAGCATATACTTTTTCAAGATGGCTTAACAGGATATTGTCTTCACCAAAACTTTCCCATCTTTTAGCAGCAGTGACTCCATCATAACAATTGGCCGCTACCACGAAGCTTTCCAACAAACAGCCTAAAGTATCTACCACAAAAAATCGTTTACGTCCGTTCCACGGTGGCCCTTTATAAGCTTGCCTCCGTCTACCCCTATATCTTCAGTACTAGAACTACTATTCTTACTTGTTTGGCTATCAACAATTGCTACTGTAGGCTGAGCCTTTTTACCTTGCTTTTCCCGGTAATCTACTACTAAACATGCACTTATGTTCTTCAAAGTGCCATTAACCACCCACTTTCTGTAGTACCAGTAGACCGTTTGCCAAGGTGGAAAATCTCCTGGTAAATCTCGCCAGACACATCCATTCTTGGTCACATAGAAAATAGCATTTACTATCTCTTTAAGCTCCCATTTACTGCTCCTTTGTACAGTAATGATTTTTTCTATAGTTTGCCATCCACGGGCAGAAATATCAGAGGTGTATTTTTTGTTTCGCATCAAATAATATACTCTCTGCTCTGCCTTTTTATTCTCTCATTAATTCAAACAGCTTCTAAAATAATGTGTTCTTAACTACAAATATATGTGTACTCCTTAATGCTTGATATTTCTCCACGGAATAAATAAACACTGTTTATAAGCCTGTTGGTATCATCAAAAGTGTATTTATAATGACGAAGAATATATGAAGACTGGCCATCATCTTCGAACCATTCCGTTTCTTCCTCAATAAGATTATCCTTATTGTCATAGGTATATGTAGTAATTGATTCTAATTCAAATTTGCTTCCTATTGGAACATAAGAATAACTTTCACGCTTATCTATTTTACCATTGGCATTAAAAAACCTGAGTTCTTTGCCTGTTTCCAGTCTGCCGCCACTATACTTTCTTTGGAATAAACTGTCTTCGTAAACACAGCCTCCCCATTTCCCTATGATGGTAAGTTGATCGGGAAGCTGACTTTTGTCAAGGTAGAACTTATCGGTAGTGGTATGAATAGTATTATAAAGCTTATACTCTCTACAGAAAAAAACCAAATACCCATCTTCATCATAAACCTGTTCTCTGGAAGAGTAATTATCAGAAAAACCAGGAGGATTACTTTCTAAGGAATGATAAGTTTCCAGGTTCTGGTCATTATATTCCCAGGTTTCGTTCCAGTATCCGTTTCCAAAAAAAGTATCTGACACTCCTTTCTTTTCTATCATATTTCCGTTAGCATCATAAGCATAATCAAAGGTTGTAATATCCGGACTGCTACTATCAGGATCTTCTGTTTCTATCTCTCTGATTAATACATTATCCTGATCATATATATATTCTGAATGATATGAAAGGCTTATTTTATCGCGAAATACATAAAAGGTACTATCAATATAAAGACGGTTCTGATCATCATATGTGAAGGTAATCATATTGATAATCGTTGAATCTTCCTCTTCAAATTTGTATTCTATTTCTTTTCTTTCAAACCGAGAGTCCTCAAACACTGTAATCTTTATATCTATTACCTGATCAGCACTTCCGTTAGCTTTTGTAGAGTCATAGTCAAACAAATAACATTTTCCTGTTAATAATTCGGGGTGCAATAAAGGAGAAAGCTCCTCCTCAGGATTTGTATAACTACCTTTTCCATATGTATTATCCTTAGGAGTATCCTTAATGATATCATTGGAAATATCATCCTCCTGCTCATCTTCAAACAATTCACAACTTGTAATCAGAGAAAAAAAGAAAACAGATAGAATAAGATTAAGTAGCTTGATTCTGCTCAAAAGGTATCTGAGGTAATTATACTTTATCAGTTAATTTTAAGAATAAATTTATATAAAACCAAGCAATTTCTTTATATGTTGGTCTTTCAAAGCATGCAGATTTGTTCAATAACACCCTTATATGTTAAGGAGTTTGAATAATCTATAATGGTGTAGGTATAGTGTATAAAATCTGATTAGCGGTTTAATGAATAGTCGTTCTTAAGTGGTGAAACCCATTGAAAAACTGAGATACTAGTGCATTGTCAAGATAAAGAATTAGGGTAGACGGATTTGAGTTTGCAGCGGGCATCATCAATTTTGAGTTGCCAATCTACGCCTCGCTGACTTTGGTTAACATCCTGTGCCCAAGCGCTGATTTCTTCTTGCAACGTTTCTATATCACCTATGCGCCGATGGGTTAAACATTGTCGGGTCATGGCACTGAGTTCGTTTTCTGCTACATTCAACCAAGAGCCGTGCTTTGGGGTGTAGCAAAACTCAATACGTTTAACCAACTGCCGGGCTGTTTCTGGATCAAATACTTCGTAAAAAGCTCCTTTCGTATGTGTGTTCAAGTTATCACAAACTAGCGTTACTTTGTCGGCTTCTGCGTAGCGTCCTTGCACTAAAGCAGCTACTTCTAAGGCCCAGTCAGCTTTGGTGCGTCGTGGACGGGCGGTAGCCTGTCGCCAGCCTGATAGTGGTTCGGTAAACATGAAGATACTAGCCGTGCCAGCCCGTTCATATTCATAGTCTACCCGTTTAGGCTGGTTTTTAGTGGCCATCATCGGTTGCCGAGTCTCTTTAACTAACTGTACGGGCTTCTCATCCATAGCAATTACCGGATGTGTGGCATCATAGGGCTGGTGATAAATATCCAGTACCGCGCCGCGGCGGCTTCTTCCATACTGGCGACAAACTCGGCATCGGCTTCCGGTGGAATTACCCAGTAGGCAATCTTACGCTTAGTCATGCCGTTTTTTTAAGCGTTTGGCGCACCGTCTCATGGCTGATCGTCTCTACTATCTCTAACTCTATGAGCTTACGAGCCAGCAAACGTAGCGTCCAATGAGCATATCCCTTGGGGAGTGCTCCCAAGCGCATAGCGATTACTTTAGCTTCTTGTTCCCCATCCAATAACTTGGCTACCGGCGGAACCAATCGCTTTCTGCTATTCAAAGCCACCGAAAAACCATTCACTACGAAACGTTGACGTAGCTTCTCAACCGTCCTGGTGCGGCAGTTGAACGCATCGGCAATACATGCATCCGTCCAGGCAGGACCATCAGCATCGGCTTTCAATAGCATCTGGGCTCGTCGTACTTTTTGGCTACTTCCGCTTAGTTTCTTGATCACAGAGTGCAATGTGTCTCGCTCTTCTGCGCTGAGACGTACAATATATCTCTTCGGCATGTCCAATCTATTTTGATGAATTACTCTTTTTATAGTAACGTCTTTACCCTAACTTTTAGCTTTGACAATGCACTAGGTTCGAATACTACTAACCTTCCAATGGGTGTAAATTAGCTGATTTTGGTATTCTTTATTGCAATTTATATTGTTACTTATTATTATTAAAATACGTTCTTTCAATCATACGAATTGTTCTTAATTATTACTCTTCAAGAGGTGAACTATTCGGTGAACTGACAAAATAAGTTCTCACAAAGTACTGATAATTAGAGGGTTGCAAGTAGGATTTTCATCCTGCCGCGATTTGAACCTCTTAATACCATTTTATACACTTCTATCTTAGCCAGTTTTGTCCTATACCTCTTAAATATTAGATACAGGGAAACGCTATCCTAAGGAGTCTGGGTTCAAGTGGACGCTAGATTTGTTACTCTTCTGTAGATAGATTTTTACCCTGTTTTGATATTCAAATCTATTGAATTATGCTCTCTCCTTCATACTACAAAAAACATGAAAATTAAAGTTTTAAAAAGGGATACAAATCGGTGAACAGGCTTTATTTCAGCCTTATAAACCACTGAATATGAACAATTTAAAAATAAGGTTTGACTCCCGTCCAGACCGCTTCTTAGATTCTCAAAAGCCTGTAATTCAACGAGTTACAGGCTTTTTTTTGATTTTTACTGTTTGTTGCGGAATCCAATGGTGAAAAATGTATTTCCGACAGAATTTACCTTGAGATTCTAGCTTACTGACTTGTAGCCTTATAGACAAAATGCTGGAAAAGTGATTTTGTGCCAGCTGCTGAGTTTTTCTTACTTGCTTTCTATGATTCTTGATGAACATAAACTTACGAAAAGAGCAAGTTTAGCAATCAATATGTACTTGAGTACTTACCAAGTAACCCACTGAATTCAGTTCAAGATTGATTGTTTTATTTCCATCCACCACCAAGGCTTCGGTATAATTCAATGTTGGCAAGAATGATTTGCCGTTTCAGGTCAGCCAGATCCAGTTCGCTTTGTAATGCGTCTTCCTGAGCATTGATCACTTCCAGGTAATTCGCAAAACCACTCTGAAACAACAACGAGGCATCCCGAACACCCTTGCTGGTCACAATAATCCGTTGCTGAGCAATATTGTATTCTTCCCGAAGCTTCTCAATGGTGACCAGGGCATCGGAAACTTCCCTTACCGCCAGGATCACATTGTCTTTAAAATCCAGTTCGGCCAGTTGCAGTTCTGTCTGTGCAATGGAGTGATTGGCTTTTAACCTTTTGTTTTGAAAGAGCGGCTGGAAAATAGCCCCGTTGATCAGGGCAAATCCTGAGCCCATCGGGTCCAGAAAACTGTCAAACATAAAAGAATTTAAGCCTGTACTGGCATTGAGGACAATAGAAGGATATTTCATAGCCTGCGTCACACCCACTCTGGCGTTACTCGCGATGAGTTGGTATTCCGCTGCGGCAATATCAGGACGGTTATTGATCAGTTGTAAAGGAACGCCCACAATATATTGTTCGTCAAAGCCCACATCTTCCAGGTCCTGCTCAATATTTATGGCTTGAGGATAGCGCCCCAGCAATTGATTAAGGCGGTTTTCCAGCAGTGTGTACTCTCGTTCCAACTGGGGAATTAATGATTCCGCCCTCAGAATCTGCGACTCAGTTTGCTGAATAGCCAGTGAAGTAGTTTCATCGGCCTCAAACTGTAGTTTTACAATGTTTAGCGTGTTTCTACCCAGTTCCAGATTTCGCTCTGCTACGGCAATCTGAGAATTAACCATCAGCATGTTATAATAGGTAGAGGCAATCTCAGCTACAATGGCGGTTTGCACTGCTTTCTGAAACTCTTCACTTTGCATAAATGAAGCCTGCGCAGCTTCTTTTTGCCAGCGTAATTTACCCCAAAGATCAATCTCCCAACTGGCAAATAAAGTAGTGGAGTAGGCCAAACGTTCAGTATATAGCGTTCTGGGTGGGTTTTCGCCATGGTTCCGGCGTGCCCGGTTTGAACCGTAATTGTTGAAATTTTCAGAATAGTACTCTCTATTAAACTCAAAGGGAGCTAATCCTAGGCTGGGATAAAAGTCGGCTTTAGAAATAGCAAGGTTTTGAGAACCTATTTCAATCTGTTTGGCTCCTTTTTGCAACTCAATATTGTACACCAGGGCCGTATCAATCAATGAAATCAGAGTGGAATCATCAAAATAATCCCTCCAGTTTACATCGGCTAAGGTAGTCTGATTATCTAAAGAGCTAGTGTCCAGTTGAGAAATGCCGTAGTAGCTATCAATTTCACCAATATCAGGACGTTGGTAGCTTTCCCCAACCTTACAGCTGATGGCCAAGATAGAGATTAGACTGATAAATACCCATTGCTTTATGTACTTCATATCAACTTTCTTAGGTGGTTTTAATGTTGAAGCGCTCACTTAACTGAATAAAAATGTAGGTTAATACCGGTATGATAAGAATACCCAGAAATACACCGGACAACATGCCGCCTGCCGTACCTATACTCACCGATTTGTTGCCTATGGCAGAAGAACCTTCCGAAAACATAAGGGGTATTAAGCCGGCAGTAAATGCCAGAGAGGTCATTACAATCGCCCTAAGGCGCAAAGCACTGGCATCCAGCACAGCATCCAAAACATTGGCACCACTCTGCCGTTTTTGAACGGCAAATTCTACAATCAAAATTGCGTTTTTCGCCAGTAGGCCAATCAGCATGATAATACCTACCTGCACGTAAATATTATTATCAATTCCGGTGAGATTGATAAAGGCAAAAACACCCAGAATACCGGTAGGCAGAGAAAGCATCACGGCCATGGGCAACCAGAAACTCTCGTACTGAGCAGCCAGTATAAAATATACCAACACGATGCTGATGATAAACACAATGATGGAATCTGAGCCAGACTTCTTCTCTTCCAAACTCATACCGGTCCATTCAAAATTAAGGCTGGCAGGTAGTGTTTGGTTACTGAGCTCCTCAATTTTGTTCATTACATCGCCGGTACTGAAGCCCGGGGCAGGAGTAATGTTAATTCTGGCCGCATTGTACAGATTGTAACGGGTAACGGTTTCCGGTCCAAAAGCTTCTTCCAACTGCACAATTGTATTCAATGGGACCATCTCGTTCTCATCATTCTTGACGAAAATAGCATTGAAAGCTTCCGGGTTTTCGCGATAAGACATATCCGATTGCATGAACACTCCATACTGTCGGGTAAATCTGTTGAAATCCCCAACTCTGGTACGACCAAAATTAGACTGAACGGTGAACATCATATCCTTGACACTCACGCCTAATGCTTTTGCCTTCTTATAGTCAATGTTCAGTTTGTACTGGGGAAAATTCGTATTGTAGGAAGTAAAGGCATTGTCAATTTCATTCTGCTGGTTCAGTTCGGCAATAAACTCATTGACCAGAACGCCAAATTCGCTCAGGTCACCATCCGAAAGATCCTGTAGCATGATCTGCACCCCGTCAAAGTCACCAAATCCCTGTACGGTAGGACGAGGATACATATTGATTCCCCGGGCATCACTGATGACCGAAAGCTTACCCATCAAATGTTTGATAAGCTCATTGATATCCTCAATCTCACCTCGCTCGCTCATTTCTTTCAGTATGACATACCCCATACCAGAAGAAGGACTTTCAGACCCGCTTACTACATCATAGCCGGAAACGGTATTCACACTTTCTACAGCAGCTTCCTGTTGGAGGATGGAATCCGCCTGTATTAAAGCTTCGTTGGTTCGGTGAAGCGAAGCGCCTTCGGGCATGGTAAGGGTAAAGATGAGGAAGTTATCATCTTCGGTAGGAATAAAGGCCTGTGGGGTGCGTTTGGCCAGAAATACCGTAAGAACCACCACGCCTAGCAGTCCCGCTAAACTTACCCATTTATACTGAATAGCCAGTCGGGCCAGCTTAATATATTTGTTGGTAAATTTATCAAATCCAGTATCAAACTTCTTCAATCCCTTAGAGCCATAAGCCTTAGCCTGCTGCACCTTCTTGGACTGCTGAAGCTTGCCCACTACTCTGTTCTCCCTGGCTTTTTTCGTCCGTTTTTTATACAGCAGGATGAACATCACCGGACCTAGTGTAAGCGCTATGACCGCCGAAATGACTACGGCAATAATAATGGTATAGGCAAACTCCTGATAAAATACTCCGACAGGACCCTGCAGGAATCCTACGGGAAGAAATACTGCCGCAATGACCAGGGTAATGGAAACAATCGCCCCTGTAATTTCAGATAACGCATCATTCACAGCTTCCCTGGCACTCATGCCATAGTGCTGTATCTTCTCAAAGATAGCCTCTACCACCACAATGGCATTATCCACCACAATACCAATAGAGAGTACAATGGAGAACATACTGAGCACATTCATGGAAACTCCGACCAGCGAAAGGAAAAAGAACGTACCCACCAAAGAAATAGGGATGGTGATTGCGGTAATAAACGTAGCTTTAAAATCCTGCAAGAAGATGAATACCACCAGGAATACGAGAATAAAAGCCTCAATCAGCGTTTGCTTCACGTGCCCCATAGATTCATCAATCTGGTCTCTCACACTATAGGTAATTTCATAACTGATGCCTTCCGGGAAAACTCTGGCCTGTTCTTCCAGAATTTCACGCACACTTTTATCAATTTCTACTGCATTGGCCCCACTCTGCTGGACAATATCAATAGTAACTGATGGGCGTCCATCCAGGCGGTTCTGGCTGGTATAGTTGGATGCTCCAAACTCAATCCGGGCTACATCCCGTAAGTGTAACTGCAAGCCATCCTGTTCTGACTTGATCACGATGTTTTCATACTCCTCCGGCTCACTGAAACTCCCGCTATGTTTTAAGGGGATTTCAAAAACTTCATCGGAATTTTCTCCGAATTTACCGGGGGCAGCCTCAAAACTCTGATCCCGTATTTGCTGGTATACATCCCGGGGAGTTAGCCCGTACAAAGCCAGTCTTTCGGGGTTCAGCCATATACGCATGGCATAATCCCGTGAACGCAAAATCGCAGCCTCAGCCAGACCTTCAACCCGTTTTAGCTCCCGCCTGACATTCATCCGGGTATAGGCATTCAGAAAAGTTTCGTTGTAGGGAGAGTTTTCGTCTTCAGCGAAGATGTTGATGGTCATGAGCGTTCCCTTCATTCTTTTCATCACTGTGATACCCGACTCTACTACTTCAGGCGGAATTTGCTGAACCACGGTAGAAATTCGGTTTTGAATATCCACCGCTGCCAGATCAGGATCGGTTCCCGGTTCAAAATATACGGAAACCCTCCCTCTACCGGAGTTGGTAGCGGTAGAACGGGCATAAGTCATGTTCTCAGTACCGTTGATGGCTTCCTCAATCGGCAGCAGTACCGACTTGGCTACGGTTTCGGCATTACCTCCCGGATAATATACCTCAACACTCACACTGGGAGGCGCAATTTCAGGAAATCGCTCTACCGGAAGTTGGAAAATACTGGCTGCGCCAGCCATCACCAATACGATGGAAATCACAAGAGTCAGTACCGGCCGGTCTATTATTTTTTTTAACATAGTATCTTACAGCTTAGTCAAAATATTAGATGCGTAGTGATAAAATTTCTCCTTCTTAGGTCTTATAAAAAGGATAAATACCATGAATTAATGGAGTTCTTTTTAAAATGATGATTGACGGAAAATGGAAGTTCGCTATGGCTCTCAGAGCTGTAAGCATGAAGATAGCGGGGACTGCTTCTTTCTGGAAAAGCCAGACAAACAGAAAGTGAAGAGAAAAACATAGCCAATAGCCTGATCATGCTACCGCCTTCAGGTAAGGAAACAGCCAGTAAGCCAGTGATCTCCTTTTTTCGGAAATTGGTTAGACGTATCAAAATCATGTTTAAAGAGGCGATGCTAAAAAAATATCATTCATAGCAAGCACATTCCAAGTGGCATTTCAGCGCATTGGAAAATGAGCTATAACATTGCGTTTAATAAAAATACAATTTGTCTCTCTATAAAGCAGTCACTCGTATATTACTCAATACTGGTAGTAGCATTATTATCCACCACCAATTGCCCTGGCCGCATTGGGTTTACTTTTACACCATTCGTCAGTTTGTTAATTCCAGAAACTACAATTCTATCGTTAGGGTTTAGTGTTTCCCCGCTTACGATGTACTGTTTTCCGCTACGACCTTCAATCTGTATTTCCTTTCTCACTACTGTACTATCATCTTCCTGAAACTTAAATACAAACCTCTTATCCTGGATGGAAGTGGTAGCTCCCTGAGGAACTAAAATTGCGTTCGGATAAATTTGCTCCATGATGATCTTGCCAGTACTTCCGGATCTGAGCAGGGTATCGGGATTGTCAAATTTTGCCCGCAAATTTATTGAACCGGTAGACTTATCAATCTGACCTGAATTGGCATCAATGAGGCCTTGTCTTTCATACTCCGAACCGTCAGAGAGTACCAGTTTCACCTGATTATTCATTTTTTTGGAGGTAGAGTCACCTTTCATCCGCTCGTAATACAGATAATCAGACTCACTCATAGAAAAATAGACGTAAACATCTTCAATGTTGGAAAGGGTGGTAAGAGGTTCTTGGTCAGTTTTCTTGACCAGGTTTCCGATAGATTTGGGGATTCTACCGATAAATCCACTCACCGGGGCCTGAATTGTAGTAAACTCAAGGTTGATGCGCATATTGGCAGCCATAGCCTCTGCCCGGTCTAGGGAAGATTGGGCTACCTCATAGTCGGCTTTGGCAGTTTCCATTCTTACTTCAGAAATGACCTCATTATCAATTAGCGGTTGAATTCGGTCAATTTCAGTCTGCGCTTTTCTGAGTTTGGCTCGTTCCACTTTAACGTTTGCCATCGCGTTTTTCAAATCTTCCTCGTAAGGCTGACTATTAATCTTAAACAAAGGCTGACCTTTCTCTACGTAATCCCCTTCATCCACATAGATTTCTTCCAGGATGCCATCTACTTGTGGTCTTATTCCAACATTTTCCACCCCCTCTATAGACCCCAGATATTGAAAGGACTTGGCGGCTTTTTCTTCCTGGAGAGTCATGACAGGCAAAGGAAGACCTTCATCCTTTTCTTCTGTTTCTTGACAACTCATCATAGAAAGCCCCAAAAAGGCGGAAATTGCGAACAGATAGGATCTGTTAAGCAAATTTAGACTGTTTCTCATTTTCATCCGTTTGTCTAAGGTTAATTAACTTTTTTGTGCAAAGGTCAATAACTGTTCTATTATGAGAACAGTTCATTAGTATTTATCCATAAACCTTTGTTATTCAGTTGTTTACTATTTTAGGCCAGGATGATTTAACTTGAAAACCAATAATAAGTGTAGAATGTTTGGGCGATTTAATAACAGATTGTTGAATAATTCAGCAGTTGCTGGGTGGAATAAAAAAATTTAAATCACGCTTATTCCTCGAATTCAAAAAAGATATTACAGATGTGAAGTGAAAGTATACGTTCAAAAAAAAAGTATGTAGGATAATCTTCCTATTGAAAACTGATATTTGTTTCAGGCAATAAGGTTGTATTAACTGGATCAGCTACTAAATTACTTCTTTTCAATTGTGTTAATTAACCGGGAACGTTGTCCCGGCTTTATCAATACATGTGCAGTTAGTTTTCGCCTCTATTTTCTCCCGGAGTTTTTGAGGGGCAGTAATCCTTTTTTGTAAGCCACATAGAAAGCTAATCCTATAATCAAAAGTATTGAAATTAGGTGTATAGGAGATGTCAGATAATGCATCAATCCATTCGGTTCCTGCTGATGATGTCCGTGACCGGGATGAGCAAAAGCCACAAAAGTGGAAGACATCATGAGGGTTAGGCTGAGTAGTAGTGTACGTACATTTTTCATAAGAAATAGTTTAGGAGTTGAATGATGTGTATGGTTTAAGTGTATGAATGACAATGCGATGGTTACCTGTGTCAGCAGCGAGTAAAACATCATTTTGTAATGCGATTGAAAAAGGCCAGTAAAAGCTATCGGGCGCACTCTCAATACTATTTTTGTTTTCACTGCCCAGTTCAAAGTGATCTTGCCCTAGCAGCGCATCTGCTTCACTATTATGATGATCTGCAATTTTCTTCCAGTACAAAAGCCTGCTGTTTCCAGTATCAGTCAGCCAGAATCCTCCTTGTGTATCAAATTTGGCATCGTAACACCAGCTGAGAGTATTGGCTCTGGGTAAAAACATGTGCTGATTCTGTCCGTTGGACTCATGGTCTTTCTGACCGAAAACCACATCTGCCTTTTGCGTAAATGCCTGGCTTGCTTTTTTCCAATACAGCACCCGGTAATAAGCGGTATCTGTCACCAGCAACTCTCCCCTTTCACTGACATGCACGGAATAAGGCCAGATAGCGTAGTCAGGATTATATTCTTTTTGTGTGAAATTTATTTGTCCGCACACCTGCTGGGCAGGAGCAAAGTTTGCTGTAGGAATTTGCTCAAAATACAATACTCTACGATTGCCGGTATCTGCGACCCAAAGCTGGACTCCATCAGAATGCAATCCGTAAGGCCAGTAGAGTGAAGATGCGCTTGGGGAGGCCTGTATGCCTTTCACATTGGGCAGGTTGCTGTAGAAATCTTCCTGACCCAGCACTACATCGGCAGGCTGCCCGTCATAGGTTGGTATCCTATGCCAGATGAGTACACGATGGTTCCAGGCATCTGCTACTATAAGTTTCTTGCCATCGGACCATAGTCCGGAAGGGTACTGCAGGCTGGAAGCAGAAAGCTGATCACCAGCATTTCGTCCGGTACCTGCTGCTGAAAGCTGTCCCAGCGTAACGTCAGGTAAAGCATGTGCTTCTTCGGGAATCTGCTTCCAGAGAAACACCCGATTCTGTCCGGTATCCGCTACTGCGAATCCATCACCCAGGCTACAAATACCCCTGGGAGCCAGTAGCGGACTGGATTGCGGACCATAAAACAGCCTGCGTTCTTTTACTGGAAATGCTATATCGCTACGTTGATCTATCATGTTAACAAATTCGTGGAAGTTGATCTCCCGCAGGCATACTAACAATTCGCTTCCCTCCTATTCCACTTTGCAAAACGACCTGACGTGGATGGTTTTCGCTAATTTCTCCAATAATCACCGCATTTTTTCCAAGCTCATCTTTTCGCATAGTATCTACCATTTCCTCAGCCGATGCTGCATCAGCAATACAGAGAAAGATGCCCTCATTGGCTACGTAGAGCGGGTCCAGCCCAAGGATTTCGCAGGCGCTGCCTACCTGTTCATCTATCGGCAGTTGCTCTTGCCATAGTTCTACTCCCAGTTTGGCCTGTTGAGCGATTTCATTAAGGACAGTAGCCACCCCACCCCGGGTGGGGTCGCGGAAAAGGTGCGCTTTTTCACCAAACTGATCCAACAGATCTTTGACCAGATGATTGAGTGCAGCAGTATCACTGGTGATAGAAGTATCAAATTCTAATCCTTCACGAATGGACATGATGGCCATGCCGTGGGTGGCTATTGATCCGCTGACAATCATCTTATCACCTGCTTTAATATTTTCAATGCCAATTTTAGCATGCGGATGCAGGCTGCCGATACCCGTGGTGTTGATAAACACCTTATCCCCTTTCCCCTTTTCAACTACTTTTGTGTCACCAGTAACAACCACTACACCCGCACGTTTACAAGCATTACTGATAGATACCAGTACCTGCCAGAGTTCTTCCATCATCAGCCCTTCCTCCAGAATAAGCCCCAGGGATATAAACTTTGGGATCGCTCCACACATCGCCAGGTCATTGACCGTTCCATTCACTGCCAACTCGCCTATGTTACCGCCTGGGAAAAAGATGGGAGAAATGACGAAACTATCGGTCGTAAAGGCAGTGGGTCCATTTAACTGCAGCATAGCTCCATCATGACGAGTCTGCAGGTACTCATTATCCAAAAGGTCAAAAACACCTGCTTCCAGAAGTTTATGGGTAAGTAGCCCACCACTCCCATGACCCAGAGTAATACGATCAAAATCCAATTGCGGCATAGGGCAAGCCAGATTCATTTTATTCATGGCATTCTCCTGATTGAAATGTTAGGTATGTTCTCATGTAAATCAAGCATTTTGCATGGCTTGCTCGTGCTGGGCAAAATGAAAGTAAGCTGCACATGCCCCCTCCGTAGAAACCATGGGCGCTCCCAATGGGGTAGTGGGCGTACATTTTTTTCCAAATTGCCCGCAATCATGGGGTTTCTTTAGTCCCTTGAGTATTTGTCCGGCGATGCAGTCTGCTGACTCAGGAGCTTCGGTAAATGTAATCTGGTATTTATCCTGGGCATCGTAGGCACGAAACTGCGCTCTGAGTTGGTAGCCGCTTTTAGGAATGGTGCCTATACCTCTCCACTCCCGGTCAATCACCTCAAAAACCTGCTCCAGCACCTGACGGGCGGCAATATTACCTTCGTCCTTAACCATGCGTGAATATTGATTTTCAAGTTGATAAATACCTCCTTCCAGTTGTCTTACAGTCATCAATATACCTTGCAGCAAATCTACCGGCTCAAAGCCAGTAACTACCACCGGAATATTAAACTTATCCACTATAGGTTGATACTCTGAGGTACCCATGATGGTGCAGACATGACCGGCAGCCAAAAACCCATCTATCTTAGCTTCTTCGTCAGAAAGTACTGCTTCCATGGCGGGAGGTACCAGCACCTGGGATGCGAGAATAGAAAAGTTGGTCAGCTTTTCTCTTTCAGCATGCAGAACGGACAGCGCATTTGCCGGGGCAGTAGTTTCAAAGCCCACTGCAAAAAATACTACCTCCTGCTCGGGATACTTTTTGGCCAGCTTAACCGCTTCCAGCGGAGAGTATACAATACGTACATCAGCACCTTCAGCCTTAGCCTGGAGCAGGCTCTTTTCCGAACCCGGTACCCTCAGCATATCACCAAAAGAGCAGAGGATAACATTTTTTTCCAGGGCCAGATAAACAGCTTTATCAATGAGATTGATGGGTGTTACGCAAACCGGGCAGCCGGGCCCGTGCACCATAGTAATTTCACTGGGAAGCAGGCTCAGCAAACCGTTTTTGACCAGGCTGTGGGTTTGTCCACCACAAATTTCCATGATCTTCCAGGGACGAGTAACAGTATTACGGATTTCTTTCAGGTACTTACCTACCATTTGAGGATCGCGATATTCGCTGAGGTATTTCATGATGGCTGATGTTTAACGATTTACAAACAATTTGAAATCTTCAATTTTTACTGCTCTAGTTCATCCAGTTCTCCTGCTTCTCTTAGATATTCAAATACTTTTTGTGCTTCCTCCTCGTCCACTTTGCTAATGGCTACTCCTACATGCACCAGTACGTAATCACCTACATTGGCCTGGGGTACCATCTCCAGGCTGGCCTCTTTGGTAATTCCACCAAAAGATACTTTAGCCATGCGCACAGCACCGTCATAGAGTAGGTCAATGGATTTAATTTTTCCGGGGATAGCAAGACACATATGAGTTAAAAGTTTAAAGTTTCAGTTTGAAAATTATTAGCCATACTAGTTGTTTTTAGCGCTTCCTGGCTCAGCCAGTAGCAGGCAATTTGCCCCAATGGCAAACTTTCATCATTAGGAGAAAGCTGTTGATGGAAGTAGAGTGTAAAATCAGCTTTGAGATGCGTGATGATCAAATCAATGAGTAAGGCATTCTGAAAAACACCGCCACTAAATGCCAATTGTTGAATTCCTTCTTTTTCAGCAACCTCTCTGATCAGGTTCACCAGCCCCAGATGGAAACGGGCGGCTATTTCTCCACAGCTTCTCCCCTCTTGCATATCCTCCAGCATAGTATAAAGACTTAGGTTAAATACTCCTGGCTGATAAAAGAATTGATAGCCTTCATCGGGCATCAAGTCATGACGACCTAAATAAGTAGCAGCTTGTTGTTCCAAAAGAATTGCCGCCTGACTTTCATACTGATTGATATCGCAAAGACCAAGCAGTGAAGCTACTGCATCAAAGAGACGTCCCATACTGGAGGTTTGTACAGCAGGTTGTTTGCTGATCAACTTCTGGTAAAGCCTCCACTCCTGAGCACTGAATTTGGTTTTCAGAACCTCATCAAAGGCAGCATCACCATTTGCCAAGCAAAGCAGTGATAGACGAGGTTCATACGCCATTTTATCTCCAAAGCGTTGCGGGAAATAATTCAGGTGTGCCGTACGCTCTATCTTCTTCTCCGCAAAAGTAAAGAACTCTCCCCCCCAGATCTGTTGGTCATCACCTAGTCCTGTCCCATCCCAAATAACTCCGAGAACAGGTTCATCTGCTTCCAAAAGATTGTGCTCTGCCAGTACTGCACCAAAGTGAGCCTGATGATGCTGTACATAGTAGATCGGAATGTTTTTTTCCTTAGCCAGACGTTGTCCTAGTTGGGTAGCAAAATAATCGGGATGAAGATCAGCCAGGATACATTGAGGTTGAGCCTGGCAAAGTTTAAGAAAATAAGCTAGCGTCTGCTGATAGGCTGCTGCCGTATAATAGTTGGACAGTTCACCCAGGTACTGGCTCAAATACAACTGCTGGTGGGCAACAAGTGCAAAACTACTCTTCTGCTGCGCTCCCATCGCCAGACAGTCCAGAGCAACCAGTTTACTTTTTTGAGGCAGGTGGAAAGCAGGAGCCAGACCACGGGAGCGCCTCAGCATAATCGCTTGTTGGTGCTGTGTAGTAAATTGCATCACCGAGTCATCTTGTGGAAGGCAGATTTCACGATTATTGATCAGTACATAGTCAGCAATACCCTTTAGCTCTTCTAATGCCTCATTGTCCTTATAAAAAATTGGTGACCCGCTTAGGTTTGCACTGGTAGCGATCAAGGGCTTTTTCACTGCTTCCAGTATTAGCTCAAAAAGTGGGGTATAAGGAAGCATGATGCCCAGCTTTGTCAAGCCAGGGGCAATCTGCTGTAAAGCTATGCCTGAAGCTGGTCTTTTTTTCAGCCTAAGCAGTACGACCGGAGAGCGATAACTTTGAAGTTCAGCAGCTTCCTTTTCACTGACATAAACATCCTGACGAATAGTCTCAAGTGAAGGATACATCAGGGCAAAAGGCTTAGCAGGACGCCTTTTTCTCTGGCGAAGTCGCTGCACCACATCTTTAGAGGTAGCATCAGCCATTAGCAGATAACCTCCTATCCCTTTAACAGCAACGATTTTTCCCTCAAGTATAAGCTGAGTTGTTTGCTTGATAAGTTTTTCGGGTTGAGCTTCTACCAACTGGGGGTAATCATGTTTCGGATTGAGGTGGTAAAGACTAAGCTTAATGCCACACTTACCACATGAATTGGTCTGGGCATGATATCGGGAATTGGCTTTTATTCTTTGCTGTGAAATTTCAGGCTGAGCGTCAAAATCAGTATACTCTGCCTCACATTCGGAACACATAGCAAAAGCCTCCATGCTGGTATTCTCCCGGTCAAATGGCAAAGCCTGTAGAATGGAATAGCGGGGACCACATTGGGTGCAGGTGATAAACGGATATTGAAAACGGCGGTTATCGGGGTCATGTAATTCCTGTCGGCAACTTTCGCACATTGCCAGGTCAGGGGTGATGAGCAGATTAGCCTGCCCTTTGGAGGCACTTTGCACAATTTCAAAGGTAGTGTATTCCTGCCATTTATTTTCCACATATGTGAGTGAGCCAATCTGGGCAATGGCAGGGGCCTTGTCTTTAATTTTCAGGCAAAAGTCCAGTAGTATTTCTTCCTCAGCATTGACATCAATATGCACGCCATCCATACCATTCTGCACCCTACCCTTGAGATTCAGGGAGGTAGCAAGGCGGTATGTAAAGGGGCGAAACCCAACCCCCTGTACACGCCCGCTGATATGGATATGCCAGCTTTGCATGTTCTATTCTGCTATGGTTACTTTTGCCTGACTTTTCTTTTCCTTCGCTTTAGTCATCAGGTAATCACACCATTCATCCACACCATTACCTTTCAGGCTGGAAGCCATCATAATCTCAATTTCATGATTGACTTCACGGGCATCCTTGGTCACAGCATCCAGTGAGAAAGGAACATAAGGCAACAAATCCATTTTGGTAACCATCATCATGTCGCTGGTAAGAAACATCTTTGGATATTTCTTGGGCTTATCATCACCTTCCGTGACAGCAATAAGCGTGACGCGAATATCTTCGCCCAGATCAAAGGAGGAAGGACAGACCAGGTTGCCAACATTTTCAATGAAAAGTATGTCCAGTTCGTCCAGGGGGATCTGGTCCAGCACCTGATGGATCATCTGCGCTTCCAGGTGGCAAATACCACCAGTCACAATCTGCAGAGCGGGTATCCCCTGCTTCTTGATGCGGTCAGCATCTCTCTCCGTCTCCAGATCTCCCACCAGAACTGCCATTTTTAGCTTGTCTTTTAGTTTTGCTGCTGTAGCTTCCAGCAGGGCAGTTTTACCACTTCCTGGAGAAGAAACCAGGTTGATGAGCAGAATATTTCGCCCTTTCATTTCTTTGCGGATTCCATCGGCTACAAAATCATTGGCTTTGAGCAAGTTGATGGAGATATCATGGCTTTGTACGGTGCCTCTAGGAGTAATTGGGTTATTTTTCATGCTTTTAAATGTTGAAATTTCTAGATTTTTTCTGCGCTTAGGATTCAGAGGGTGATTCTTCAAGTTTGACCTGCCGGATATTCAGTTCATTACCTTTCACAATTTGGTTAGAAGGGGTTGCACAATCGGGGCAGACATAACGGTGCTTATGTACAAAGAAATTTTTATTGCAAATACTACAGTAGACTTCGGTAGCAATCTTATCAATTTGCAGCTTTACATTTTCGTATGTAGATCCCAGGCTGACTGCCTCCCAGGCATTTTGCATCAGAATAGGCTCAACACAAGAGAGTTCTCCTACTTCCAGTACTATTTCACGTAACGCCTGCTGTTGTGCTTCATCCAGTTCAGCTTCAAGTGAGCGTATCATGCTTCGGGCTATTGATATTTCATGCATAACTGTTCTTAGCTTTTTCCAGTGACGATAAATGATTTTCTGCCTGCTCTCTCAATACAGAATCCTTATCCGGAATAAGGCTGATAACTTCTTTTGCCATTGTATACATTTGACTCCATCGCTGCAGGTTGAGGTTACGATCCTGGGTATCCAGCGGTATCTGCCAGTAAGCTTCCAGCATGTTAAGCAGGCTGGTGGCTCTTTCGTAGGGATACTGCTCCGCATGCCTTACCGATAGTGCCTCTTCAAAATAAGACAAAGCTTTTTCGGTAGTACTTTGATAATTTGAATGTGGAAATTTGATCAATGCATTACCGTAATTGTTACAGACACAGCCGTACTCGTAAGGAAACTGAGCTTTGGTAAAAAATGCCAGGGCTTCCTGAAATGACTTGCTGGCAATCGCATACAGCATGCTTTTCTTTTCGCGGGAAGCGGGCATCTCAGAGTAGATCAGTGCAAGGTGATGGTGTATATCCGCATAGACATATGGGGCAGCATCCTGAGAGAAAATTTTGAGGGCATGCTGGTAGCTGTCAATCGCCTGCTGATGAAAAGGCTGTCCTTTTTGTGCCCATGCGTACAGCAGTGTTCCTTTACGTATCCAGGCATCTCCTTCCAACTCAGGTACATCTTCTTTCTCAAATAGACGGATTGCCTGGTTAATACAAGCCAGTCCTTCAGAGAAATTATCTTTGAGCTGGGCTACCCAGGCCGCATCCATGCTCAGCATACCCAGTTCCAGCGACTGAGCAGTTTTTTCGTAGTAACTCAGATTTTCTTTGAGCAATACGGTAATTTCTGCCAGTTGTATTTTTGGATAAGGAGGCTGTAGTTTTCTTATCAGGATCTGTATCAGGTTGAATTGCAGTGCATGATGTGCCTGTTCACTCAATATACGTTGCCAGGCCTGACGGACTATTTCTTCAGCATGTTCTATCCTGGCTGTATCCAGCAAGAGGTCGGAAAGTTGACGACTCGTAAAGGCATAGTATTCATCATCAGGAGCAGCAGCAAGTGCTTTTCCATAAAATTTTACTACATCTTCCAAATTGTGGCTTTGCTGCTGTCCACCGTAATGAAGCAGTACTGCCTGGTTGTGTAGTTGACGATAGTGGTCAAATACTGAAAGTTTGTTAGCATTGGCTAATGCAGTGGGCTGAATATGTGATATATTTCCATACTGCATTTGCTGCGCTGCCAGTAAAGCTTCTGTGAGCTGTGGATATTCTTCCAGATAAAGACTTGCTTTTTCGTAGGCCCCTAACTGTAAAAAAATCAGTCCCAGCAAATTTTGCGGGTGATAAGATAGCTGGTTTGTGATCAGGTAAGGAGGTATACCCTGACGCCAGTTCAGCGACACCTGGATAAACTGCCGGTGCACTAATAAGCTTGCCTTTGATTGGTCTTCGGCCCTGTTCGTAATTTGTACCAGTTCATGCAATCCCTCCTCCTGTGCTATGGTCCTTTCGGCTTCTTCAAGTAAGTCAGTTTCTACAAATATTAAGATCATTCAGGTTTGTCTTTAGATTACCTCTCGGATCTTTACTCGCATTTCGTCGGTAGAGCTGCGCACAAAGCTTAGCTTTTGTCAACGAATTGTAGTCATTGATCCTTCTTTTAATAAACTTAAAAGGTGTCTCTAAAGAAACGAAGATGAGATAGACGACCCAGCGTCCTTTGCGGTAAGGGATCATCACTTTTACCTCAGTATCATAAAGCCAGCTTCCGTCGCTGAGCATCTGTAGATCGTCCAAATTGCCCCTGGTATTCGGCATCAGTCAAAAAAATCAAAGTGTAACCTTTATAGCATCCAGCTTCTCAACAAAATTATAGTCAAGTGGCTTGTCAGAATCCGCCAGATTATAGTCTATAAAGAAATCATGCAGGCTTATTGTTCTGTCTCCTTTCAGGTTTTTAAGCTTAAAGAGACGAGAACTTGCCTTGGGATGCACTTTGATCAGTACTGTTGCCGGAGCGGGAGCGATTAACAGATGTGGCCCACTTGCCACGAAAGCCACGATTACCTGCTCCGTTTCTCTGAAATACTGCTTCACCAGCTCATGATTGAGCCAAAGGTGTTGTGCCTGTATTTTCAGGAGACACATAATTCATTTTTCACTAATGCTATCACCTTCTGAGCTGCCTCACAGGCTATCTCACTCATATGATCATCCATAGCTGTATCATCTACAGCAACCAGATATACTGTAATGTCCTCGGGAAAATCATCACGCAGTATTTTGCGGGCATAGGAAAGCGCCTGATCCCACTTCATGGCATGCAGGAATACCAGAGGATCTTCCTGTATAGATGCTTTTACCTTCTCGGCAGGCATGCGGAAAACCGTTCCGGCAGGCTCACCCGAATGCACCACTGCATCTATGAGGATGATTTTTTCAAAACCACGCAGTTGGAACAGTACTTCAAAAGCGGAAGTACCCATATCCAGTACTTTTACCTTATCTTCTCCTTTCATCTCTTTCATCAGCTGTTGAGCGGCAAATACGCCCACGCCATCATCTCTCCTTACCGGATTGCCAAAGCCCATGATGACAGTTTTCTTGGTGATGGAAGAAGTGATATTGCCCTGTACCATACTACTAACTGATTGATATAGAAATCATATCTGCCAGCTTTCGGAAAGCTGGCAGATATGTAGCTCTTTTATACTTTGAAATTCGCCAGTTCTTCTTCTGTTTTACCATCATGTGCATGTACTGTACATACCATACAGGAATCAAAAGAGCGGGCGACCATGCCCACTTCTACCGGATCATGTTCATCCTCTATTTCGGTACCTGTAAGAGCAGACTCAATAGGTCCCATATTGTCCTGATCATCACCAGGTCCGATGTTGAAAGTAGTAGGCGCCACCACCTGATAGTTTTTGATTACACCGTTTTCAATTTCTATCCAGTGCGCCAATGCTCCCCGGGCTGCCTCAGTTGCGCCAAACCCCTTGCCATCTCTTTCTTTTGGCTTGATGTAGAATTCAGCATCCAGATCAATCTGGGAAAGCCAATCATTGATCAGCGTATAATACTTTGGAGCTTCATGCATTCTTGCCAAAACTCTTACCAGTACACTCGGCCCTTTTTCCCTGATGATATTACGAAAGAGTGGATCCTGAATCTGATGTGCTTTGTTTGCGGGATTGCCGTACATCACACAACGGGCCAGTGGACCAACTTCAGCCGCATAGTTTCTGTAACGGGGAGCCTTTGACCAGCTGTACTTACCATCAAACTTGGTATGCTCTAACACTGAAGAAGGAACCGGTTCAGGAATAGGCTCATCCCAGGGATGCGCTGCCTGATAGTCCTTATACCAGGAGTGCTTGACATGCTCTTTGATATTGAGGTGGTCAAAAACCTCATAATCTTCACCATTGTAAAATCCGCTGGGGCAGATGAGGGCATCGTTTCTACCTTCTATCGTAGGCTTGTTATACATATCCTTATGCAGATAGGTCCCATAAGCCATAAAACGACCTACTCCCTGCCCAAATTTGTCCAGACCAAATTCCAGCCCGGCACGTATCATTAAGCCCAGGTCACTGTTGCGTTGAGACTCATTTTCTTCCACCCACTCCATCAGATCATCCCAGGTCTGAATCTGCATATATCGCTCTATAGAGCAGCCCAGCCAGACTGACTCCAGCCAGTTCTGTCGGTATTCGTTCAGGATGGCATGCGCCCGGGTGATATCTTTCAGTGTAGGTGCACACATCACCCCGCCAGGTACCATATAGCTGGAATGTGGCCATTGCCCACCGAAAAGTGCATAAACCTCTACTGGCTTGGCTGAAATGCCTACCCCTTTTTCAAAAGAGGTACCTATATAAGCAGCGAAGCGTCGGGTTACTTCCTCGTATAGCGGTTTATTAGCGAATTTTTTATTGGCCATATCCGTAGCGAAGATCGCGTAGAACCAGCGAGGAATACTTTGTATGGTTTCACAGGATTGCCCGATGGCCCGTAACAGCAAAGCATTAGGGGGTAAGGTGGTTTGCCAGGCGGTATCCAGTGCTGAGGAGGCACAGTAGAGATGCGAACCTCCGCAGATACCACAGATACGGGGCGTAACAATCAGACCGGACTGCGGATCTTTACCCTGCATGATTTTTTCAAAGCCTCTGAACATAGAAGACATGGTATGGGCTTTGGTTACCTGTCCTTTTTCAATGAATACTTTTACGTCCAGATCTCCCTCAACCCTTCCCACTGGAGATATATTTAATTCTTTGGTAGTCATAAATGATGAATTAAAATATGTTTACTTATGGAGTTCCATTATTGGTCAGAATGGGTAATGCAAGAGTAGGTCAACAACCCTTTCAAGATCCCTTCACCAATAGCTGGATGGATTATTTAGATGTCTCAGTAATTTTCTTATTGACGGGCAGAACTTTTTCCCAGCCTGCTCTGACGTAGTATTTGAAATGGCTCTCACCGGTCGGTACATCTTTAGGGAAGACTCCCAGGTATTTCATGGTCTTAAAAACACTACCTTTTTGTAGGTCATTGTGAGGAAAGCCCGGCTCAGTACATCCCAGACAGGGATGATTGGTGCGGGTTTTACTGGAAACCCTATTCCACAGAATATTATTGCAGGACGCACGAGTCATGGGTCCACGGCAACCTACTTCGTAGAACAGGCAGCCTCCTCGCTTACCAAATCCGCCATCTATTTTCTGGGCAAAATTGTTGACATTGGGGCAACCGGTCTGCACAAAGGAAGTGAAGAAAGTCTTAGGTCTCTGGTAATCGTCAATCAGTATATCTTTGGCTCTTCCAACGGACAGGGCTACCAATATCTGGGTAATCCAGTCGGGGTGAGCAGGGCATCCGGGGAGGTTTATAACCGGAAGGCCTCCTTTGGAAATAAAATCAGCGCCCAGAAATCCACCTTTAGCTTTTTTGTGGAACTGCATACCAGTAGAGTCAGTAGGATTGGGCTCTACTGCTGGAATACCACCCCAGGTGGCGCAATCACCAACAGCAACGACAAACTGAGCCGCAGCTGACAGCTCTTTTACCCATTCCATCATGGGCCTGTCAGCGAAGTAATTCATTGCCCCGGTATTATCAGGGCCCTGAATGATGGAGCCTTCGTAAACAAGAATATCCAGTTGAATTTTACCAGAGATGCAATCATTAAGAAGTTCGGAAACCTGTTCTCCGATTTCCAATCCTATTGAGGGGTGCCAGAGGATATTAATCCCAAAGTCGGTGACAAGATCAACTACAGTGGGTTCTTCTGCATTAAGGAAAGACATAGTGTTACCACTGCAGGCCCCGCCCTGTAACCAAAGTACGTTTGCCATAGATTAGATAGTTTTAGGTGTAGTAACATCAATGTAGTCTATATTTTGAAATTATTCAAACGATAAAAGATATTTATAGTCATTTTAAAATTATTACAAATAATCAATCAATCAATTATAATCAAACCAAATTTATTAGACATTTTGTAAATAAAGGAGCATCTAAATAGAAAAAGATATGGAGCTTCTTTGTTTATTTTTAATAAATTTACTTTAAACAAAGTATAGACCCCCTCATAAATCTTTTCGTTACTCTTAAGTCCATAATTATCATATCTACTAAGGACATTAATAGAAAAAAAAATCCCTGAAGGAAATCTCCAGGGAATCATCATTTTTTGCTTTCGGGGTTTAGTTAAACCCAATTTTATCCAGTGCTTCGTGGCTAATTTTTATCGCTTCTAAAGGCTCCAAACCATCATAAGTCTGGTCCTGTTCTACGATGTAGTATTCCATACCTGAAACCTCCTTCTTATCAAGAATTCTTTGAAAGTCAATTTTTCCAGTTCCTACAGGAGCAAATCTACCCTGCTCATCCATATCCTTGACATGCCAGAGCTTAAACCGTCCGGGATATTTTTCAAAATATGCCACTGGGTCTGCTCCTGCCTTGCTTACCCAATAGAGGTCCATTTGAAAATTTACATTTTCAGCATCCAGATGCTCAAGCATATAGTCTATGGGAACTACACCATTTTTGTTTTCTTCAAACTCAAAGTTATGGTTATGGTACAAAAATTCTAAACCAGCCGCTTTACACTTCTTTCCTATTGCACTCAATATGTTAACCAGTGAATCAAGGTCATCGCTCATAGAAAGCGTTCGGTTTTCAGGATTAAATTTAAAAAGTCCCATGGGCGGTACCGGAGCCACAAAATACTGAAAGCCTGCTGCTTTTACATCTGCGATAAGCTTATCTGCATTATCCAAGGTCACCATTCCCATATGAACACTAAGGGGTATCATTCTCAGTTCATTCAGTTCTTTCTGAAATGCCTGGGGAGACATACCGTAAAATTTTCCATCCTGATAATCTACTGCTTCAATATACTTATACCCTATATCCGATACTTTTTTTAGCGTTTCATGAGGGTTTGAGCCCATTTCGTTTCGCAGCGTATAAAGTGTCATTCCACCAAACCTATCCTGGGAATAGCCAGGTAAAGTTATGGATAAGATAAGAGTGACGATCAATATCCCCTTTGTAATATGTGCCTTCATCGTATGTAGTATTAGTTTATTCTAATTTACAAAAATTAAAAATTGGCCTAAATTAAGCTTTTTCCAATATTTACACTTCAACAGCGATTTTCAATTAAACTAATACATCAATTTGATGAGCATCGTTAAGTTAAGATAAAGCTGATTCAACCAGTGTATATTTCACTTTAGCTCCAAATCTTCCAGTCCTTCGGCAGAATCTCCACGTATCTGCTGGAAAGCCTGGACCATTTCTTTGAGCTTTTCTGGATTGGCTTCAGCCAGATTGTTTTGTTGGCTTAAATCTTCCGCTAGATTATATAGCTGATATTCTTCATTATTGCCCAGTTCTATATCCACCATCTCGTTGATTGCCGGCCCCTGATAGGGAGGAATCATGACCCAATTTCCCTGCCTGAAGGCGGTGCGTGAAGTTGCTTCCAATACTAACTGATCTCTGCCCTCATCACTTTCACCCATAAATACATCCAGTAAGTTTTCACTATCTCTCGCCTGTTGGTCACTGCCTACCAGTGCGGCAAAAGAAGAGAGCAAATCCAACTGGCAAACTAAGGCATCAGACACTTTAGGTGCAATTTTTCCCGGCCAGTAGGTTGCAAAAGGCACACGGGTACCTGCCTCAAAAAGGCTGTATTTGCCTCCTCTCAAAGGACCAGCGGGGGTATGATCGCCCAGTTTCTCTACCGCATCGTCATAGTAGCCATCATTAAGCACCGGACCGTTGTCACTGGAAAAAACGATTATTGTATTTTCCATCAGCCCTTCTTCTTCAAGGGTTTTCAGAAACTCACCGATGCACCAGTCTGCTTCCAGAATTGCATCTCCTCTGGGTCCCATGCCGGAGCTACCGACAAAACGGGGATGAGGTGTGCGGGGCACATGGGGCTGCTGAAGTGCATAATACAGGAAGAAAGGCCCTTCCTTATGAGCTTTGACATATTCCTGTGCTTTGGCCAGAAAATGATCTGCCATATCTATATCACTCCACTTTGCTGCCTCACCACCTTTCATAAATCCAATCCGGGGAATGCCGTTCACAATGCTGTTATTGTGTCCATGATGCCATTTCATACTGAGCAGTTCAGGATTATCCTTACCGGTGGGTTCACCTTCAAAATTTTCCTGATAGCTCACTTGTATAGGATCATCAGGGTCAAGGCCTACTACATCTCCATTTTCAATATAAACCGTAGGTACTCTATCTTGTGTGGCGGCCAGAATATAACTATAGTCAAAACCTACTTCATTGGGTCCGGGGGATACATGTTCATTCCAGTTTACATTACCTGTTCCCAGGCCCAGATGCCATTTCCCCACAATACCCGTTTGGTAACCCACATTTTTCAGCATACTGGGGATAGTAATTTGCGAAGTATCAATCACTAATGGAGCGGTGCCGGGTAGAATTTTGGCATCTTTGTTTCTCCAGGGATACACGCCAGTGAGTAAAGCAAAGCGGCTGGGAGTACAGGTAGCAGAAGACGCATAGCCGTCTGTAAACCTTACCCCACCGTTAATAATTTTGTCCATGTTAGGGGTAGAAATTTCAGTAGCGCCATAAGCACTCACATCGCCATAGCCCAGATCATCCATGTAAATCACCACAATATTGGGTGGCTGAGGAGTGGTTTCATTACTTGTAGTGGTATCAGGTTCAGAGGCACAATTCCAAAATAAAATGCTTATAAAAAAAACTAATAATTGTGTCAGTAGCTTCATAAAAATTGAGTAGAATTTAAAACTTATTGGAGTCCGTGAATTCTTCACAGACTCCATACTGGTGATTAATCAGCTAAATTAGGATTTATATTGATTTCTCCCTGCGGAATTGGCCATTGATAATCAACATCTTCTCTGAAACTCTTTCTGGTGACAAACCAGCGGCTGTAGGGATCTACTTCTTCTCCATCTTGTCGTAAGTTGACTGCATCAGGAAATGAAGCCCCGTAAAAACTGCCTTGCAGAACTTCATGAGCAGTTCTCCACCGGATCAGGTCCCAATATCGTATTCCTTCAAAAGCAAATTCGTTTCTACGTTCTCTCCTAAGAATAGTCCTCAGTGCATCAGGATCAGTTTCGGTCACTGGAGGCATATTTACACTTGCCCTTCCTCTCACCTGATTGATTGTAGCATCTAATAAGCCTTGATCTATAGGATCTCCAGCTTCCAGTTTGGCCTCCAGGTAACCTAATAAAATCTCAGCATAACGAATGATCGGCAAGTCTATTCCTGAATTACCCAGATCACCTGAGAAGCTTTCCAGCATAAACTTTTTCATACCGAAGCCGGTACGGGTAGCCTGGCGGGTAGTGGTGAGCTGATCAATTGAATTTACAGAATCTGGATGCGTGATATACATCGCTTCTCCAAACTCCTGATTGTTTACTAGTACTGTATAGCCAAGGCGAGGGTCACGGTTTTCTCGTACATCCTCAGGATTATAAAGTGGGTTTTCGTAAGAAAAGGGTGTTCCGTCAATGAATTCATAAGATTCTACCAGGCTTCCTAAGGGATTGAATATATGCCACCCTCCGCGAACTGCCGGGAATCCATGCTGCAAAAGTCCATTACCCGCCAGGTCAGAAAGATATATGGTTGAAAAAATGATTTCCGGACTTGACTCATTTGTGCCGTTAAACAAACTTTCATAATCCGGGTCTATGCTATGATCACCGAAGTTGATGATGCGCTCATAAGTTGCGGCCGCATCACTATAGCGTTGTTCTGCCAGTTGCATTCTAGCTAAAAAAGCAAGCACAACCTGTTTGGTAGCTCTTCCAAATTCTGTTGCTGGCATTTCTGAGGCCTGGGGCAGTGCATCTACAATTGCGGAGAATTCATCAATTACGTACGCAACAATCTCGCTTTTGGGAGTTTTTGTCAGTGTATTGGCTTCATCTATACTTAAAGTGCTCGTAACCAATGGCACTGAGCCGTAATACTGTGACATATAAAAATACTGTACTGCCCTCATAAAACGGGCTTCCGCTTTCATACGCTCAATGACCTCAGGAGCCGCAGGGGTTTTGTCCACATTCTCCAGGAAATAATTGCTTCTGGCAATTTTCTGATAACTCCGCTCCCAGTACTGGGCCAGCAGATTGACATTATTAGAGTTCATCTGCCCATTGCTTAATCGGCTGAAGGGAGCGTTGTCCCCACGCCGGTCGTAGGCATTGTCAGTGGCCATATCCAGAAATAGCAATCCGTAGTACGACCACCAATCGTTCGCACGAAATTCAGGGTTGTTATTTTGCTGAATGTTACCCCGATAAACTCCGGTAAGTGCCAGTAATGCATTAGACTCACTGGTCCAGAAGGTTTCATTGGAGAAAGAGTCCAGAGGTTGAAGGTCCAGTTCATCAGCGCAGGAAAACAGCATCATTACTGTAATGAGACAGGGTAAGATTCTTTTGAATGAGAATTTTGCTATATGTATCATCAGAATGTCGTTTAAAAGGTTACTTTAATTCCCAGGGTATAATTTCTCAGAATAGGATAATAATTCAGAGAAGTGTTGAGCTCAGGGTCCCACCCATCCCGGTAATTGTGAAAAGCCAGCAAGTTTTCACCACTAAGTCGGAATTGCAATGCCTGTAGTTTGAGATTTTCCAGCAATGAAGCAGGTAAACTGTAAGTTAACTGAACATTTCTCACCTTCAGATAAGAAGCGTCCAGTACCCAATAGGAAGAAAGTAAAGAATTTGCAGTTCCTCCATTTGGGATGGTCTCCAAACGCGGATACTCAGCATTACGGCTGGGGTTATCAGGTCTCCATCGTTCCTCAGCCTGCCAGCGCTGTATGCTACCCTGGTTAAAAAATGCGTAGCCAGCGGCATTATCCAAGCGACCATTTACTTCAGCTACTCCCTGCAAAAGTATACTCAGGTTAAAGCCTTTATACCCACCTGCCAGATTAATTCCATAGTTATATTTAGGAATACGGCTTCCCAGTACAGCACGGTCGTAAGTAGCATCTACCTGGCCATCCGGTACACCATCGGGTCCGTTGATATCTTTGTAGCGAATATCACCTGGATTTGGTGTGGTATTGACTGCGCTTTGATCGGGATATTCGTTAATATCCTGCTGGTCAATAAAAAGACCATCGGCTACCAAGCCATAGTAAAGCTCTAGTGGCTCTCCTACAAAAAGATCACTTCCATTACCGATCAGTCCGTTGGGCTGTACTATATTACCTACACCCAAATCCAGCATCTGGTTATTCAGGATCGTAAAGTTGGATGAGATATTATAGGTAAATTCTCCAGAACTACCCCGGTGCCCCAGCGTAAATTCAAATCCTTTATTTTCTAAGCGGCCTGAGTTCTGAACACCTACTCCAAAACCAAGCGTATTAGATACACTACTTCCCGGGGAAAGCAGAATGTCAAAAGTTTCCCGGTCAAAGTAGGTGACGCTAAAGTTTAGCGAATTTTTGAGAAAGCTACTTTCTAATCCTATATCAATAGACTCTGTCGTTTCCCAGGTTAAATTACTATCTGTGATGTTTACCCGAGCCACTCCTGTATTGATAGAATTTCCAAAAGGGTAATTGTAACCAGTCTGTAATATGTTTTGGTACGGATATACTCCTCCGCTATTACTGTTAACAGTCTGGTTTCCTAGTCTTCCCCACGAGGCTTTCAATTTAAGTTCATCTAACCAGTTAGAAGCACTTTCCATAAAACTTTCTTCAGATATTCTCCATCCCACGGCTACGGAAGGGAATGTAGCGTATTTCTTGGAAGGCGGAAAGCGGGAAGAGCCGTCATGCCTTACTACCCCTTCTACCAAATATTTGTTCTGATAGCTGTAGCGCAAGCGAGCGAGGTAAGAATCCAAGGCCCATTCTTCGGCGCGTCCGCTGTTTTGCATGCCTTCAGCCGAACCTACGTCCAGTACTGTAATTTCATTGTTAGGAAAGCCCTGACGAAAGGCAGTACTTTCTTCAAAAAGTTCAGTTTCGTAGGTATGCCCTACTAGTAAGGTAACCTCATGATCACCCAGAATCTTATTATAGGACAGAAGCTGCTGCAGCGTACGGTAATATCGTCCTGCTGAATTTGTATTGAGGGTAGCAGGTTCTAATATATTAGTTGGGGATATTTGTTGTGAAGCAGAGAAGCGTTCCCATTGATTATTAAAGTAAGTATATCCCCCAATGAGTGAAAACTTTAAGTCAGGGAGGATATCCCAGTCCAGCTGCATATTGAGAAAGAGGTCAGTGCTTTTCTGTTCATAATAGCTATCGCTGGCCAGAAATGAAGCGGGGGTACCGCTCTGTTCAAAACCTCCACCCCAATCTCCGTTGGATAAACGAATAGGATAGATCGCCGGATAACGCACCGCTTGTCCGATGATGCCCAGCATACTGGCAGCGTTTCCTAAAGTAGCAGGGCCTGAAGGCTGCTCGTCGTAAACCTGTACACCAGCCAAGCGTGAAGTAAGCTTGATTTTATCGGTTATGGACGAAACTACATTAAGACGCACATTATAACGATTGTAGTTGTTATCATCTATAATTCCGTTTTGGTACAGGTAGCCCAAAGAAAGCAGATAATTTGACGAACCCATACCATTGGAAATGGTAATATTATGACCTGTCTGGGCTGCCTGTTTCTTTAGTACCCGATTGATAAAGTCACTGTTGGGATAATTATCGGGATCGGTCCCATTTCGGAAAAGCTCTATTTCATCGCTAGAATAGGCCGGAGGAAGATCATCATTGGCATTTGATTCATTAAGCAACTCAGCGTACTCCCAAGAGTTAACGTATTCGGGATATTCGGTAGGTACCTGTATACCGGCATAACCATTGTAGGTGACCCTCAACTGATCAGACTTCGCCGTTTTTGTAGTCACCAGTATCACTCCGTTGGCAGCTCTTGCCCCATATATAGCTGCCGAAGAAGCATCCTTAAGTACTGAAATATTCTCTACAACATTGGGGTCAATATCATTGAAAGAAGAAGTCGGAATCCCATCCACCAGAATCAGTGGTGCATTTGATGAATTTACTGAGCTAACTCCGCGGATCTGAATATTACCCCCCTGGTTTCCTGGTTGTCCTGAGGTTTGGGTAATAGTAACGCCAGGCATTTGTCCGGTAAGCGCCTGTCTTAATTGAGGCACGGGCCGGTCGTTTATTGCCTGACTGCTGACCTGTGAAACAGAGCCTACCAATTTTGATTTTTCCTGCGTACCATAACCTACGACTACAACTTCTGATAGCGCTTTGATATCCGGCATGAGTTCCAGATCAATACTTGTCCGACCATTGATCTCAACTTCTTCAGCAGTATAGCCGATAGATGAAAATACTAAAATGCTAACGTCATCACTGACGGTAAGCCTATAGTCACCGTTTGCATCACTTACCGTTCCCATATTCGTTCCTTTAGCAAGAATATTCACTCCTGGTAATGGCTCACCTGATTCACCGTCTGTCACCCGTCCACTGATTGTTTGTTCAAGGAGTAAAACTTTGGATATTCTCGGGGTGCCAATGGTATGCTTAGCAATATGATTTTTGGAGTTGTAAGCAAATGCATTATTGATATCTACTTTTTTGAGCTCCTCCTTTTTATATTGATTAGCCTGAATCACATATATGCGTTCATCAATCTTTTTAAATTTTAATCCCAATGGCTCTAATATTTCTTTGAGTGTTGACTCAAGATTTTCTTGCTGCCGGTCTGGTAATATTACTTTCTGATCACCTATTTCTCTGCTGTTGAAGACAATACTTACCTCATACTCCTGTTCATAGGTCAATAACAAAGATTTAAGCGTGGTACTTTTATTATCCTGAGATAAAAAGTTGATTGCTCCAACGTTTTGGTTGTTTGCAAAATGTTGGCTATATGCACTGAAGCTGATAAAGCACATCAAAACCAGTAGTATTTTGCTTGCAATGAATAAAAATTTCCTCATAATGATTAGTTTTAGGTTAGGGTTTGAAACTCTACCTGCTCATTACCTAGTTTAGCCGCAGGGTCATTGGGCAGGTCATTTTTCTACTTACTTATGATTAGCGTGTCATCATTTGCCTGTATTTTAATGGATAAAGATTCTTGAAGTACTTCAGAAAGCAGAGATAAATTGTGCAATGGTAGCGTTCCGCTGACTTCTAATGACTGTAGCGTACTATCCTTAAAAACTACTTTTTTACCAAACCTCCTTTCAATGGCTTTAGCTAAATCGTTGAAAGGAGTATCATTACAAAGCAGTTGATTATCTGTCCAGGATGAATAAACCTCGGGGTTGACAATTTTTTTCTGAATAGATGAGTCATCTGCTAAGACCTCTGCCAGGTCACCGGGCTCCATAGTCAATACTTCATTTTCACCTGACTTGAGCTGTACCTTTCCGCTTTTGAGTACTACCTGGGTTTTTTCTTTCCAGTTCTGCACATTAAATGAAGTTCCGATGACTTCAACCTCAAGTCTGTCAGTATGCACTATGAACTTTACATATTCATTATCAGATTGATTTTTGGTTTTCTCCACTTCAAAAAAAGCCTCACCATCCAACCACACTTCTCTTTGTTTAGAGAAGTTATTTTTTACCAATAGGCTTGAATTCGCATTCAATGTGACTGAGGAGCCATCAGGAAGGTTAATTGATTTTGTCTCCCCATAAGCAGTCTGATAAACGGTGTCATTCTGATTCAGAAAGAGTAAACCGATAGCTGCCAAGAGTAAAATTCCGGAAATAGAAGCAGCTATTCTGTACCATTTTTTATGAAGTGAAACCGTACCGGAACTGGTTTGAGGGACATCCTGCTTAATATGATTACTAATTCGCTCAAAAACTTTTTCATAGTCAGCATCTTTCTCTTCACTTATACTATTGACATTGATTTCCTGATCCATCAGATCTGCCAAATGCCGTTGTCCATGCTCAGTTTGTAGGTAGTTCAACACCTGATTTAGCTCATGAGCGGCACATTTGTTTTCCAGATATTTGATCAGCAGTTGTTGCATACTTTACTATGTTATTTTTAGTAAGTACACCGCTGCCTGGCGATTCGATTATAGTGATGGGAAAATAATTGAAACTAAATCAAAAGAAGAAGTTTAGAGAGACAAGTATTGTGATGGCTTTGTTAAGAAATTCACGCATGTATTTACTGGACTTAGACACCTGAGAACGTACCGTATGCTCTGAAATCCCCAGACTATCGGCGATTTCCTGGTTGGAGTAGCCTTCTATGATTTTAAGCCGGAAGATTTTTTTCTTTTGGTCAGAAAGACTATTAATGCCCTTTTCTACTATTGCTATACTATCATGATAAGATACTTCTTCTTCCGTATGATTATTTATTACAGATTTCTCACTTGAGGCTAAAGCAGCGTATTTGATACGTTTTTGCTCACTTCTGATTACATTTAAAAGATGGTTTTTTAAGCAGGTAAACAGAAATGCTTTAACGGACAACTTTTCATCTAGATTTTCTTTGTTGTTCCATAGTTTGATGAAAATTTCCTGTAAGGCATCTTCAGCCAGTGCTTGATCCTTAATGTAACGAAGTGCAAAATTAAAGAGAGGACGTTTGTAGAGATGATAGATTTGTTCAAAAGCGGACTCATTCCCTAGCTTCAGTTGATGGAATAATATCTTTTCGCTAATTGCTATCATTAGAAGCAAGTTAATATACTTTGTTATTAAATTAAAAATACAAAGCTGATTTTCAAGCTATATTTTCTAACTCTTTAAAATTTATGGCTTATTTTAAATTTATTAGTGTTTAAATTTAAGTTAAAGTGATACAAAGGCGGATGAATTTTGAATCTGTAAACAAGGTACAAGCATAATAGTAATCAAGAAAAAAAGGCTTTTCGGCGATGCCCAATCCGCTAAATATTTGAGGTTTATCTTCACCACATAGCCTTTTTACAAAGGCAATAATGAATTGCCCTTTTCCGCTTAGTAAGTCCGGGCCCCTTACTTCAAAAATGAAGGGCCACCGTTTGGCAGGTTAGTTTGTAAGCTTCAAAGTAACCTAGTTCTACGATCAGGCATTCAAAGCTTCTTTCACCCTTTCAGGAGTAAAAGGCAGATGGCGCAGCCGCTTTCCGGTAAGGGATGCAAAAGCGTTGGCGATAGCTCCGGCAACTACCGGAAGGCTCGCCTCCCCTATTCCCTGCGGAGGCTCTTCGGAAGGAATAATCGCAATCTCAATGCTTTCCGGAATATCGGTAATTCGTAACAAAGGATAGTCATTGAAGTTGGACTGTCGTACCTCACCATTTTTAATGCTGATGCTTTCTTCCAACACACTACTCATTCCCATGATGATCCCACCTTCCATCTGGGCGACCGCATTATCCGGTTGTACTACTATACCAGCATCTACTGCTGACCAGAAATGATGGACTTTGATTTTTCCTTTTTCTCTATCCAGTGAGATTTCACAAATGCCTGTACATAAGGACCCGCTTCTCTCACCGAAAGCGATGCCTCTGGCACGGCCTTCCTGAGGTGGCGTATTCCATTGGGCCATTGCTGCTGCTTTTTCCAGTGTTTGCAGTGCTCTGGGAGAGTCTTTCATAAGTTGCTTACGAAACGTATAGGGATCAATGCTCTGGCCAGTGGCGATCTCATCAATGAAAGACTCAATAGCAAATTTATTAGGTCCATGCCCTACAGAACGCCAGTGCTTTAGCCGGACTCCATTGTCTACTGCCCGTAGCTCCAGTCGCTGATTGGGAATGGCGTAAAACTCATTCTTAGCTCCACTGGTTAGCAATCCGCCGCCATCTCCCACTACACAATGCGACAAACCACTTAAATTTCCGGAAGCATCTATGCTGGCTTGCAGACGCTGGAATGACATCGGCCGATACATACCGTAGCGCAAATCATCTTCACGGGTCCAGATAAGCTTTACTGGTTTGGTGACTGCTTTGGATAAATGCACCGCTTCCAGGATATAATCGTGATTGGAGCGCCGCCCTAAGCCCCCACCCAAATAGTGCTGATGAAAAGTGACCTGAGAAGTATCAATTTGTAATGCTCCGGCAACAGCTTCTGCCACTGAACCTGCCCCCTGGGTGCCTGCCCAGACTTCAGCACTACTTCCATCGGAAGATACTGAGGCAATAGCGTTCAACGGTTCCATCTGTGCATGGTACACATAATCATTCTTGTAATCGGCAGCATAGGTTTTGGCTGCGGAAGAAAATGCCTGCTGGAAATCACCCTCTTCCCCCAACACCTCACCTGTCTGACCCTCAGTAGCCGTTTTTTCATATTTTTCAAAATCTTCCTCACTGCTATGCCCGCGGGCTTTGGTATCTTCACTCCACTCTACTCTCAGTCTTTTCTTGGCATTGAGCGCCTGTTCAATTGATTTTGCTACGATTCCTACTCCATAATCCAGCATAACCACATCTACTACTCCATCCATAGAGCGGATTTTATCTTCATATTGCAGACTGGGCTTGGCACCATGAATATTTCCTCGCTCAATCACGCCATACAACATATCAGGTAGTTGCACATCCATAGCAAATACTGCCGAGCCATTCACTTTGGCAGGAATATCATAACGAGGCATCACTGTACCGATCAAGCGAAACTGATCAGGACGTTTGAGCTGTTCAGCAGGAATCTCAGGAATAGTTTCCGGGGCCTTCAGAAAAGAAGTGATCTCGCCATAGTTAGCTTTGCGATTACTCTTTTTATGCACTACCCAACCTGGCTCAGTGCTTAATTCAGATACCGGCACCTTCCAGTGATCTGCTACACTATTTAGCAGTATATAGCGAGCCTGTGCGCCAGCCTGTCGTAAGCTGTCAAAATAACCCATCACTGACCAGCTTCCTACGGTCAGCATAATCTTATTACCGCCCCAGCGCTCTAAGCCATAGATATCAGGTTCAATAGGCGCATTCTCTATTCGGACTTTTGACCAGTCAGCATCCATTTCTTCTGCCACAATCACTGGCAATGCTGTCATGGTACCCTGCCCCATCTCAGCAGCAGGATTATAGATGGTAATTTGCCCATCGGGTTCTATGCGTACCCAGGCGGTAAGCTCGCTGGTTTCGGTCTTTTTTTCTGAATTGGGGCTAGCGGAAGTAAGTCGGGAAGTAAAGCTATAGGCAGTAATGCCAATGGTAACGCCTCCGGCTTTGGTCAGAAACTTACGACGAGAGATGCCTGAAGATTTAGTATTTGTAGGAGTTGGCGTTTTCATAGTGCTTGCATAAAAATTGAAAATACTGGACAGTGAACTGCAATTAGTCGTTGACAGAAGTTTGCTCCTGTCCGGATTTAGCTGCCAGTTGAATGGCTTTGACAATGCGCATGTAGGTGCCACAACGACAAAGGTTACCTCTCATATGAGTAAGAATTTCCTCCCGGCTGGGATTAGGGTTGCTCTTCAGCAAGGTAGCCGCCTGCATGATCTGACCAGACTGGCAATAGCCACACTGAGGAGCCTGAGCTTCTATCCAGGCTTTTTGCAGGGGATGTGAGCTGTCTTCAGAAAGTCCTTCTATGGTCGTGATTTCCTGACCATTCGCCATGGCTGAGACTGGTAAGCCGCAGGCTTTCATGGCATGGCCATCCACATGGATAGTGCAAGCACCACATTGGGATATACCGCAACCATATTTAGTCCCCATCAATCCCAGATGCTCACGGATTACCCACAAGAGAGGGGTTTGGGCATCTGTCTCCACCGTTTGTGTCAGTCCGTTGATCTTTAGCGAGTAGGTAGGCATAGCGTGAAAAGTATAGTGTAATGATGCAATTAAGGTAACGAAAAATCTGTTGGGATGAAAACTCATCAATGTAGCTATTCTCCAGTTTTATTAGAGCAGTTTAGTCTAATAAATCTGGAGCAAAGGGCCTCTGCTATTTACTTTGAGCGGCCAGCCATTCCATAATAGTAGTGGGTTTGCCATTCAGTTTTACCAGCGAACCGTCCCTGTCTCGTCTGCATTCGTTAGCATGAGAATAGATCCATGACCAGTGCCCGGGATAATGATAGTCATCACCACCAAAAAAGCCGGTAATATCTACTACATGATCATACAAAGAAAGATGCACATTTTCTGCATTGGCCGCCTGCAAACGTTCGTAAACCGGGATTACCGTGTTTTTGGCAACTGTGGTAGAATCGTCTTTGGAATGGACAAACCAGATAGGAATATCCTTGATGCTTTCAATCTGCTCGTCAGAAATATACTGCGACCGATAGGCTAAGGCACTGGGAAAAGCCGCCGCAAAATATTCGGGATGAAGCAAAAGAAGCTTCAATGTCATATAACCGCCGTTAGAGCAGCCTCCCACATAGATCCGGTCCTGGTCAATGTTCGGATTGTCGGATACATAATCCCGGATAAGAGCCATCAGAGCTTCATTGTATTTATCATTAACCTGACCACTGGTGGAACCACCCTGACCATCATCCATCCAGCGGGTGGGGGTCTGAGGCACCAGCACATAAGCACCCCCCAGAAGTGCCTGTATCTCATCAGAAGCATAATTAGCCGCCTTGTTGGCAATCAAGGGGATCGCAGGATCAGTACCGCCTTCTCCTCCTCCATGCAACCAAATGAGCAAAGGTGTTTTTTCACTACCAGACTCAGGCATATAGGAAGCGTAAGTCAGGCTGACATCAGCATGCGTAAATTTACCACTTAGATCAAAGCGGTCAATCAGCGGCATGATGCGATTCACTTCAGTATTCCAGCTTTGGTTAGAAGAGTTATCCGTGATAGTCATGGAATAATCTACCCAATTATTGCCACTACATTTCTCGTTTCTGGAATACTGAATGGGAGAAGCCAGGGGATTGTTAGGAGCTACTTCAAATACCAGGGTAACATGCTGACCTTCGGAAGCTACATTTCCCTGAGCATCAGAGACATAAGCATACACCACTTTGCGCTCACCTGATGCCTGTTCAGCAGGCAAGTCCACACATTCGGTTTTGCGTTCCACCTTAACTGAATAGTTCTGATGATTGGCAGAGGTAACCGTCTCTTCCAAAGAAAGAACGGCCCTGCTAACAGCTCCGCCCCAGTCGTATCCTTCAATAATGACCGTATATTCTCCTTTTGCCAGAGGAGTGTTAATATCGTAATGAGTATCCGACCTATCAAATGCGGGAGCGCTGGTATACGCGGCTGAAACAAAAGTCAATAAAATGAGGAGTCTTTTTATCATAGTAGGTTGTTGTTTTTCAATATTTATGATGATAATTCCTATCCTTCTTACGGAGAATATCCATCAGCTAACCACTCCAAAATATATCATGTTTTTCTTTCGGAGAAGCATTACCAGTGAAATATTTGCCCTTTTCAAAGTAAATCTTTACCCCTGCCCTTCATTGATCAGCAAGAGGGGAAGGACAAAAAGAGCAGCCAGCCTGAATATTAGTCCAGAAAAATATTAAAGCGGTTCAAAGAGTAAGTTCAGTATTTCGTTTCAAATGCTGACCTAAGTATTGGCAAACAGGCAGAATATATAGATAAATAGTGCTAAAAACAGGAATAGTTTATCTAACTCCTAGCTGCTATCTGTATCTCTGGCTATAATTCACGTCAAAAAGCATAGAAAATACTCATAACTTCTTGCTCAACAGATGAGTTATCTCAAAAGTGTAGTCTTCGCAATAAAAGCTTGCGCCTACGCAGATATCAATCATTTTTTCAACTAAAGATAACCAGTATGGATTTTTCAGAAAAACAGACCCTAAAAGACTATCCGGAAAAGGAAAAGACCGCTTATCTGGCAGCCGTAGCCAGTATGGCCACCCCGGAAGATAAAGCTACTCAGGAGGAAGTAGAATTTTTAGCCGATTTATGCGAAGAGGCGGAGCTCTCACCGGAAGACCGTGATAAGGTTATTTTGGAAGCTCAGAACCCCACCAATGACGGGTTTGAGCAGTACCTGGATTGGCTCAAAAACAGTGACCTGAAGTACTCCTTTGTAGTAGACATCATTTCGTTTGCCAAAGCTGATGGAGAGTATACGGAGGAAGAAAAAACAAGAATCCATCGGATGGCCGATAAGCTGGGACTCAGCATAGAGCAGTATAATGCGCTGTACGATTATGTCAATGAAGCTGAAAAAGCACAGGGAGAGGAAACCTCAGAAGAAAATTTTCTGGAAAAAACCGGCTTAAAAGAAAAGCTAAACCAGCAGAATATCCCGATAAGAGGCTTACTGACAGGCCTGGTGGGTTCTATGCTCATGAAAGGCGCGATGGGCAGAAGGCATCGCAGAAAAGGACTGCTCAGCCATATTTTAGGCGGTAGCACATACCAAAAAGGGGGATTAAGTTCACTGGTAGGTATGCTTAGTGGTAAACGTGGCTATCGCAGGTCCGGTGGTTTATTGAGTCGTTTTTTGTAAATATTACTCACCAAAATCATCACAACTTATGTTGGCACCAATTCAGAAAGCGACAGATCATACCCACCATTATTATCTTCCGGAAAAGGTTAATTTTCTGTGTTATTTTGGGTTAATATTACTGCTCACTACATGTCAGGGTGCTACTTCTCCGGAACAGAATAATGCAATTGCAGACTCTACGGATACTGCTGCTGATACAAGCAATGTTTCTGCCGAGAATGCTGAGCCTCTCCTAAAACCAGGACATATCGTAATGCAGGTGAGTGACCTTGACAGATCACAACAGTTTTATGAAGATCACCTGAAGCTGGAGACCCGGGAAGAAGTGATCTACGAAGGTGAAAGACGTATCTTTATGAGTGCCTCCGACAGCCATCATGAACTGGTACTGCTGGAGCCGCGAAAAGAGGAATTTCTTCCTATTGACATCAGGCAGCTACAGCAGCTTGCCTTTGAGGTGAGCAGTCATGAAGAGCTGGTAGAATATTATCAGACCATCAAAGCAACCAATATCCCCTATGTCATCAAAGATAATCAGGTGAGCCTCTCGCTGTACTTTCCCGATCCCGACAGTGTGACCATAGAATTGTACTGGGATATTCAGGATGAACCATTTGGGGAACAGCAATGGCAGGGCAGGCAGGAAGATATCACTGAAGAAGAATTTCTTAATCCATACGAAAGGCTGGAAGGATAATCTTTTGAACGACCTGCCTATGAAGAACACCTGAGGTAACTACCCCAGGTGTTCCTTAAAAAACTTGATTGTGCGGTCCCAGGCCAGTTCTGCTGCGGCCTGATCGTAGCGGGGCGTAGTGTCGTTATGGAAGCCGTGATTTACATCCGGATACATATAGGCCTGATAATCTTTGTTATGCTTTTTCAATGCAGCCTCGTATTCCGGCCAGCCTTCATTTACCCGGGTATCCAAACCTGCATAGTGTAACAGCAAAGGAGCCCGAATGTCAGCCACCATCTCTGCCGAAGGTTGCCCTCCATAGAAAGGAACCGCCGCATCCAGGCCGGGTATTTTCGCAGCCATCATATTAGAAATCCATCCGCCAAAACAGAAACCTACTACGCCTACTTTGCCGGTACAATCTTCGTGCTTTTCCAGTACTCCATAAGCGGCGATAAAATCTTCCAGCATCTCGTTACGCTCTCTTTTGCGCTGCATTTCACGTCCTTCATCATCGGTACCCGGGTAGCCACCGAGAGGGCTAAGGGCATCAGGTGCCAAAGCAATAAACCCTGCCAGGGCCGCTCTCCGACATACATCTTCAATATGCGGATTCAATCCACGGTTTTCGTGCACTACTACAATTCCGGGTAACTTTCCGGAAGCCTCCGCTGGCTTTGCCAGTAGCCCTTTAATCTCTCCGCCACCCTGGGGTGAATTGTAGGTGATGTACTCAGCATCTAGTCTGGGATCGTCCTGCCTCACCTGAATTTTGTTTTCATAATCAGGCATGATAAAGCTAAGAAGTGAAGCCACCGTTATTCCACCTACTGCATAAGTAGATAGCTTGTCCATAAATTGCCTGCGCCCGATGCGGTTGTGGGCGTAATCATCATAGAGGTCAAAGACTTCCTGGCTGACATCTTCTTTGCGGAGTTTTTTCATAGTGCTTGTATTTAGTGGATAGGTTGACCCAAAGGTTTCTTTTCAATATACGCTTTATTTTTCTGCATTTGTGCATCCAGTGAGAAACGTCCCGGTCCGGTGAAAAATAAGGCAAGAAAAGCGAAGCCGAAAAGGATCACTTTTTCCTGCTGCCCGAATTCGTCATTGAAATGCGCAACAAAAAAAGCTGTCGCCATGGTAATGATCAGGGGAATGAGCGCCGCTCTGGTAAAAAGCCCCAGCATGATGAGCAGAGAACAGAGCACTTCTGCAAAAACTGCCAATGCCAGAGAAGCCGCGGGGCCCAGGCCAAAAGGATCGGCGAAGCGGATTTCTTCTGTGCCAAATAATCGGGTTAGCTTGCCAAAGCCATGTCCATAAATCATAGAAAATCCGAAGACAATACGAAGGATGAGCAGACCGTAATCCTGAACACGAGAGGTAAATTCTAAACGAAGTAAATTCATAGCATTGAGGTGGTTTGATGATTGTACTAAAGAGTTTGCGGTTTAAATTATTACAATCATTGAATAGCGAAGAAAATATTCTTTGAACGACCAAATTGATACTGCCAACTACAAAATAAGCTGTGACACTAACCGATACAGATATCAACAGTTAAAAATTCATAAGGTATGGTTATAAAAATATCAGCTCTTTAAAGCATCGCGGTTAGCATTGCCTGCTTACTTCTTTTTTGATCAGATAAACTTCGTGAAAAAAATACACGCCAAAAAAGCAAAGCCGTCTTTTGCTAATGACGGCCTTGGAGAAACTTCTTTCATGAAGTAAAATACAAAATAGCCTTGCTTTCTCAAGCAGCCCCTTCTCCAATCTGTAAGTTGAACAGGGAAGGATTTATGCTATGCTGGCTCAGAATAAGGAAAATATCATGAACCCCTTCAGTAAAGTTATTTATCTGCCTACAGTTGGCTTATACCAAAGCTTTCCTGCAATACTCCAGGCACTTTGCCACTTCTTTGACAGCGTCTGAGCCCTGGGGAATTTCATATTCCAGCTCAACCGTAGCAGGAAAAGCATACTTTTGGTCACGCATAGTTTGAAGTACTTCAGAAATAGGCGTATCTCCTTCTCCCCAGGGTAGGTTGTCCTGACCATTTTCAGGAGTCTGACGGTCTTTCACATGCATGCTCATAATCCTGTCATGCTTGGCATTGATCAATTCTAAAGGATCAGGGTTACCGGCTGCCACATAATGTCCAAGGTCCAGGTTCATAGCATTATATTTAGACTGTTCCAGCGCAGTATCCCAGAAAGTAGGTGTTTCCTGCGTATGACCGTGATAAGCCACATACATTTTATGCTTCTTAGCCAGTTTTCCCAGGCGTTGGGTATGCGCGTCATCGCTAGGATGCTCCAGCGTGACATGGCTGGCTCCCAACGCTTTAGCTGCCTTCATACCATAATCAATTTCCGCATCAGTATTGTCTTTCCCAAAGGCATTAGGTTTAAAAGCGTATATGGTGACGCCAGCATCGTTGTACATTTTTTTCACCTGGCTAAATTTATCCATAGACACTTTCTGCCGCCAGGCTGCTACTTCTTTATTGTTGGCCTCCATCTGCGCCTGCATATCGGCCAATTCCTTTTGCTCATCTTCAGTTAATGCTTCGCCATCACGCTGTTTCCTGTACAATTGATAGAAGGCTCTGCGGTCTACCGGGTTTTCAGGCTTGCCGGCATAAGTTTCAGCCGGATCACCCATAAGTTCAATGGCGCTGATGCCGGAATCCAACACATACTGCAAAGTAGCCTCGGCACTCTGGTCGGGCATGCTGCGATAAGAATAAGTGATGACGCCAATCTGTACATCATTGATAAGGGAGCTCGGCTTATTGTAACGCCTGATAATATTGGGTGCAGCAATCAGCGAAGGAGCGGCAGCAACACCAGCCACCAGGGAGGCGGTAGTTCCTATAAAGCGACGGCGGGATAATTGCGTTTTTAGGTTGCTATTCATAGTATAAGTATTTAGGATAATAAGCGTATTGGTTATTTATGTTTCATGAACATGACTAAAATATTAATTTTCTTTAAGCATTTATGAAACCTTTATAGGTTGCCATAATGCGTTTTCATGTAAATAACCTGACAGGACATTTTACTATCACATTAAATGTACCAGTATTTGATTCATCCAACAAGCATTATCCGGCGAAATAGACAAATTCTGTTTTTTATACGACAGTCTTAAATGGTTTATGTAAAAAGACCAAATGGAGAAGAATATGACCGAAATCAGTCATTAATAAGTAAGTCCGTGACCAAAGGGAAAAAGGGTATCTTCCTCAGCATAACCTGGAGCATCAGGTTCCTGTTCAACAATGGCTTCAGCCTTATTTGCCAAAGCAAAAGGAAGTTTTCCACTGGGTTTAAACTTTCCGGTTAGAATGTCCATCACTGCAGCGTCACTTACTCCAAAGGTTGCTAAAATGACGCCTGCATTCAGGAACCCACTGTCTTCATCCAGGACGTAAGGTTGACGAAAGTCTATGGACAGAATTGTTTTGTCTGCTCCTACTTTATTCATAACAGTCTGAATATCCTCTAAGGAAGGTGTCATTTGCCATGATTTGGATTTAGCCATATCAGAGAAAGCTAACAAATCCAGTTCATCCGGGCTTGCCCCTCCAAACATACGCCCACCACTTCTGTCATTAGATACATGCACTCTGATGACAGCATAATCGGTATCTTCGCTGATAGAAGGCATGGTTTTTCCCTGGCCGGGATCATAGTCACCTGATATAGCTTGAATACCTGCCCACTCATCATCGTTAAATATAGAGGTATCTACACCCATCGTAAATATTTGCAGTGAATCATCTTCTCCTGGTATGCTGATCGGAAGGCCCAAATTGTTCTGGAGCAGTACAATTGATTTTCGCTGAGCAATATCTGCCTTTCTTTGAAATGATGGGTTACCTATTACATAAGCAGCACGATTCGGATTCACGTAAGGGTTTTCAAACAAGCCCAATTCAAACTGTTCTTTCAACAACCTCCTCACAGATAGATCTACTCTATCTTCGGAAAGCTTGCCTGATTTCACTAAATCAAGTAGTTGCTGGTTATTGTTAAAACCGGAAAGAATATCTGTTCCTGCTTGTATGGCAATAAGAATCTGCTCTTCCTCGCTTTTGTCTTCCAGCCCCCAGGCTCTATCTCCGATAATGCCGGTATCCGAATTGATATATCCTTTGAATCCCAGCTTATTCCTTAGTAAATCGGTGAGAATACCTTTGGAAAAGGCCATGCCAACATTGTTGGGCATATAAGGCTGATCTACCGGAATACCGTAATAAGCCATAATGGATGAAGCTCCGGCATTCACTGCTGCTTCAAAAGGAGCGAGATGGTAATCAAAGTTATCTGCCGGATAAGTCTGGTTTTTACCATATGCATAATGTGGATCGCCTCCCCCTTCCTGAGGTCCTCCCCCGGGAAAATGCTTGATTGTCAGGGCAACACTTCCTGAGTGCAACTTGTCACCTTGTAAATTACTGACAAGCGTGCTAATAATGTCTGAAGCAAGCTCGCTGTCTTCAGTAAAGGTCTCATGAACGCGGTACCAACGTGGTTCAGTAGAAAGATCCGCCATATAACCGTACATACCTCTCAGCCCGATTGATGTCCATTCCTGTCGCATAATATTAGCAAAACCAGCAATAAGCTCCATGTCCCGTGTAGCAGCCAAACCATTTTCTTTGGGCCAGGCTGAAAGTGCACCAGATTCAACATTAATACCCGCCCGTGCATCATAATCCATATGGTTTCTGGCGTTGGACTTAAACATGAGCGGGATGCCAAGCCGGGTATTCTCGGCAAGTTCCTGCACCGCATTCATAAACTGAGCTGCTTCAAAAGGTGTGACCTGTGCACTTCTGAAGGGATTCCCTCCTACATAACCACTATTAACAGGGTTTTCAGTAATGGTATTTCTGAAAATGAAGCGGGTCATTTTCTCATCTTCAATAAATTCAACCGCACGTTCACTTAATTTACCTTTCTCTTCAGCATTCAGGGTATTGATGAGCATCATTCCTACTTTTTCTTCCAGGTTCATCTGGCTTAAGAGGTTTTCAACACGACTATCTAAAGCCTGTCGCCAGTCTTCATAAGCATCAAGTTTTCCATTTTTATTAAGGTCTTTAAACTCCAACTGATCCACATGCAATATTTCAACAGTGCGGGCTTCAATAGCAGGTTGAAACTCATAAGTGCCCTGTGCTATTGCATTACTGTAACAAATTACCAACAGTAAAATAAAAGTTCTGATCATATCTTATAGGTTGCATTAAAATAATAGTGGCATTATCAATATAAATGCTTTTCTCTTAGCGTTAGCCTACATTATACTAAATTTAATATGTGATTGTAGATTTGCTATTACTTTTTCCATGTTTCTGGGGCTAAAATCTTTTCTGCCCACTAAACTCCATAGCTTCTCCTTTGCCAAAGCCGTAGCTCACACCCAGGGTAATGAAACGACCTCTCAAACGGTAGTCGTAGAGGTAAAAGGAAGACTGGCGGGTTTCTGATTCAAAAATTCGGCTGGCAAACACATCCCTCACACTTAAGTTTACAATCGTTTTGCCTTTCATGATCTTCTTACGGACACCCAGGTCAGCAAACATATAACCGGACATCTCGCGCTGAAAGGTCTGATAGCTGGATTGATAGTTAGCAGTAATTTCAACATCAAAATCAGCGGGCAAGCCAAATTTTGAAGTCATACGGGCCGACCATTGATCTGCATTGAAATCAAAGGATGTGGCCTCAAAACTACCTTCCCGTTGAAAGTAGTTGTAATTAAAATCACCATTGAGCGACCACCAGTTGGCAGGGTCATATTTGGCGTTAAATTCCACTCCGGTCGCTTTGTTGGTACCTATATTCTCAGGGCGGGTAATGCTCACATTATTTTCAAAGGTAGCTACATCTTCTACCACATCGGTCGTATAACGATAGTAAATTGCTGCGTTCAAAGAAACCGGCCCCTGATCAAAAATACCATTTACTTCATATGAGTCAGTATACTCAGGCATGAGCTCAGGATTACCCGTACTGATATTAAAGTTGTTACGGATATTGAAAAACGGATTCAAATCCCATAATCTAGGCCTGGAGATTCTTCTTGAATAACCTCCCTGCAGTGAGAAATTGTCCAGCACTTTATAAGACGTATGGACCGAAGGAAAAAAATCGGTAAACAACTGCTGATTGGATTCCTCTGTATCCTGCAATTCTGTTCTTAAGTCGGTATTCTCTACTCTTAGCCCCAGTTTGACACCAAACTTATCTCCTTCATACGCTCCGGTACTATAAACGCCCAGTACTTTCTGATTATAAATAAACAGATTACTTAATTCCGGGATTTCAACCCAGCGGATATCTGCCCACTCGCTTATAGCATAGTCATTGGACACATCGTTAATAACGTACTGCGCTCCGCTTTCCAGCGTAATCCTGTCGCTGAACGGATGGGTGTAATCCAGCTTGAAGGTATATTCTCCCTGATGGAAATTATTGACCGTCTGCTGTCTTTCGTTTAGGCTTTCATTACCCAGTATTGCTGTATTTTCAAACTCGGAAGACTGATCTTTGCCAAAGAAACTTCCTAAGGCGCTGAACAGTAGCGCCTGATCTTCATGGCGCTTAAAGTTTTTCTTATACTGCAGCTCGTACTGGTATTTGGGATTGGTGGCCTCGGTGACTTCGTTTCTGCTCCAGCGAGAACTCAAGCTATTCTCAGCGTCAAACTCGCTGAATAAAGCATTGGAATATTCCGTTTCAAATTCATAGGCAAAGCTACCGGTGAGCGAAAGGACGTTTTGAGGATTGATATGATAATCCGTACCCAGAATCACATTCACAAACTTTTCGTTCTTTTCGCTGTCACCCACACTACTGACAGTAGTATCGTTTTCCAGGTTGCGATTGATGGTCTCAAACTCTTCCGGAAATGTACGATGCCCTATACCTAACTGACTGAAGAGGTTAAATTTTTCAGTCCGATTGTTAAGACTGAAGCCTAAGCTATGATTGTTGGGCACACCGGTATTAAGGGTTACGGAGCCATTGAGTCCTCTTTTCTCTTCTTTTTTGAGAATAATATTGATGATACCCGAGGTACCGGAAGCTTCATATTTGGCGGAGGGGTTGGTGATCACCTCAATGCTCTCAATCATATCGGCGGTAAGGGTGCCAAGTGCGTTTCCTCCCTCGCTGGTCAGTACAGAAGGTTTACCATTGATCAATATCTGTACGCCGGTACTACCCCTTAAACGTATCTGGCCCTCAATATTTACAGCCACCGAAGGTACGTTATTAAGTACTTCCAACGCACTGGCTCCGGTACTGCTGAGGTCCTGCCCCACATTAAAAACTCGCTTGTCCAGTTTGAACACCGTCTGTGATTTTTCTCCCTGCACTACTACTTCGTCCAGTGTTTCGGTATCCTCAGACAGGGCAATGGCTCCCAAATTTACCTTTCCGTTGACAATATTAAGCTCAGTAATAGTCTGCTTCACAAAACCAATAAACCCCACTTCCAGATAAAAATCTGCAGCTTCTGTTTCCAGGCTGAAAGAACCATCCGCAGCGGTTGTGGTACCGGTGATCAGTTGGTCAGTCTGAGTATCCATAAGTTTGACAGTGCTATATTCAAGGGGTTGCTGACTTGCACTTTCTACCACCTTCCCTGTAATGTTGACAGGCTTATTCTGAGCCATCATGGATTGGAAGTTGACAAAAAGCATCAGTAACAAAATAGGAGCGACTTTCATAACGCAATAGATTTATTGATTTGATGGAACAAAGAAGGTACTCTTTTTTGATTTGAGAAAATAACTTCTTTGAACAGCACATCTTTTCCTGTAAACGACATTCCTACAGTCTAAAGAAGGATCTAAGTCGTTGAGGGGAGAATATATGTCGTTGAACCGTTTTATTTTTATCAAGTTCGCTTAATTGACTACCTTAGGATAATGGTGCAAAGAATAAAAACTGCTTTTATCTCCTCACGAGAGTTTTTTTTCCAACTGGTGCTTCACGCTTTGGTGTTTAGCTTTTATGTATTTGACAATGATCACCCCCATGTTGAATTCCATCTCAGAACGTACCATTTTGTATTCTTTTTCAACTATACCTTAGCCAATGCATTTATCAGCTATTTTCTTTTGCAAAAATTCTTCTACCAAAAAAAGTATTGGCAGTTTTTTATCGCTACCCTACTGATCATTGCATTGGTGATCTCCATAGAGGAATTCGTGCTGGAAAAGATATACTTCCCAGACTCCCGAGGCATGAGCTTTCCAGGGGTATTATTCAGTATCGGTCAGGTCCTCCCCATCATTGTTATTCTTACAGGCTTTAAATTTGCCTGGGATGCACTAACCAAGCAAAGAGAACTGGATGAGCTGAAAGCTATCATCAAAGAAAGTGAGCTACAGTTTCTAAAATCCCAGATCAACCCTCATTTTTTGTTCAACAATCTGAATAATCTGTATTCTTATGCCATAGAGAACTCTCCTAAAACACCTGCCATCATTCTGGAGCTAAGCTCAGTGCTGCGCTACATGCTGTATGAGTGCAGGGAAAAATATGTATCTCTGGCTAAAGAAATAGAACAGCTGAAGAACTTTACCCAACTGAGTGAGCTGCAAATTGAGGAAAGGGGCATGGTAAACTTTACTACCCATAATATCCGTCCCGACTATCAGATCGCACCGCTGATACTGATTGTCTTTATTGAAAATGCCTTCAAGCACAGCCAGTCCAGTCAATCCAGCAACATTAGCATTGCTATTGATGTCCGGCTATCAGAAGACGGTAAGCTGGAGTTTTATTGCAAGAATAATTTCCATACCGAAACCAATGCGCAAGATGCCTCCCGGGGAATAGGTTTAGAGAATGTAAAAAAGAGATTGCAACTGCTGTATCCTAACGCGCATCACCTGGATATTCAGCAATCTGACAATTACTACGAAGTACATCTATCCATGCAGTTACAACAGACCACACAAGTTACTTCTTATGCATTGTATCATCATTGAAGACCAGCCACCGGCCCAGCGCATTCTCAAAAAGTATATTGAAGATGTAGGTTCTTTACAACTGAAAGCCACTTTCACCGATGCGGTTCAGGCTTTGGAATTTCTCAAAACTGAGTCCGTAGACCTGATCTTTCTGGATATTCACTTACCCAAAATATCCGGCATTGACCTGCTCAAAAGTATGCCTCACCTACCCCCGGTAATCCTGACGACTGCTTATTCAGATTATGCGCTGGAGAGTTATGAATTTGATGTGGTGGATTATCTTCTGAAACCTTTTTCCTTTCAGCGGTTTGTCAAAGCTATTTCCAAGGTACCTGTAAAAAAAGTAATACATAAGCAATTAGATACTACTGTCAGTCCGCCTCAAGGTCGCAATGAGATCTTTATCAAATCAGGTTATGAGCACATTAGGATTACGGTAGACGAAGTCATTTACATCAAATCAGATGCTGATTATAGTGAGATATTCCTACCTGGCAAAAAGCATCTATCTTCAGAGCCACTGAGAAAATGGCTGGAAGTGCTGGATAATCAGCAGTTTACCAGAGTACATAAATCGTATATCGTCAATGCTTCTAAGATCGTCAAAGTCATGGGTAATCAGTTGTACATGAGCAATGAGTCTGTCGTACCAATCGGCAGGGCTTTTAAAGATGATTTTACAGAGAGATTTCTTAGCTGAGAAATTTAAGTATGTTGTTTACCCCCAAAGAATGGTTGTTCAACGATTCTTTTTTATCCAAGCCGATAACCTGACTAATTTACACGCGCACTTAAATAGTGCGTTTTAGTTGTTGAAAAAAGTCTTGTCATTGGCAGGGCTTTTTTTCTATGCGTAAGCCTTCTCAGGAATTGCAGAAATTGATCAAACTTTTACTGAGCTTTCTCTTTAGAATACACATCATCATTCGTGTAGCTACCAGGATTACCATTCTGCCGTATTTTAGTGCCGCTGAAACTTGTTGAGATATCAGCTTACGCCTGAGAAAGAGCAAGCACTCATTATTTCTGTCATCAAAATAGTTGTTGAATCATTTATTTATGAGCGCAAAAAATCCATCTGATATTCAAATTGAGTTAAAGCTTGAATCAGTCGTACCGTTCAGCCCAATCTCCTCTCTACACTCTCTATTATTTTATTCAACTCGTTTTAACCTGCTTTCGCTAATGGCGGAAAGTGTAAGACAAAACAACAGTGGGTTTTCTGAAAGTTAGAAGCAGGAAGTGAAAGACCATGATTACAGTTTCAATGACCTATATAGAAGCCTCATCTTCATAAAATATGACCCGACTTTTAGCATAAAACTACTTTCATTTAAAACTAATCTTGCTGTGAAGTATACAGAATATGATAAACGTATATTCTCTCCCACCCTATCAAAAATATTGTAAATTGTGCACGATTTACAGTATTTCTAACCTATAGTAGACCTAAGCTGATGATAAAAAAATCTTTTTTAGTATGCTTTGCCGCAGCATGCCTGATCCATATGACAGTTCTGGCGCAATCGGCTAAGCCCGCCTTTTCTCGTATGGATGTCTTTGAACTGGAGTGGGTCACTTCTCCACAAATCTCCCCCAATGGTAACATGATCGTGTACGAACGAAGGGGGTTTGACATTATGAAAGACCGCAGTACCTCTCGTCTCTGGCTGATCAGTGCCGATGGGCAAGCCCATTACAAACTTACTGAGCGGGATGTCAATGAGTCTAACCCGCAGTGGTCGCCCGATGGCAGTCGTATTGTTTTTACCAGCACTACTGAGCATGGCTCGGAGATTTATGTGTACTGGATGGAGCATAACAAGCTGGCTCGTCTTACCCAACTGGAACGTTCTCCTTCTAACCTCAAATGGTCACCTGATGGTACACAACTGGCCTTTTCCATGCTTGTTCCTGAGAAAGCACCTATACTGGTAAACGCTCCATCCAAACCTAAAGGAGCTGAGTGGGCCGAACATCCTCGCGTCACTACCCGACTAAAGCATGAGTCGGATGGATCGGGTTACATAGAACCGGGATATCATCACTATTTTGTGATACCTGCGGAAGGAGGCACCGCCCGGCAGATTACCCAGGGAGATCGCATGCACAGAGGTGAGCCGGTCTGGACTAATGAGGGTGATGCCCTGATTTTTTCTTCAAACCTGAACGAAGACTGGGAGTATGACTTCCGCAATTCTGAAATCTATAAAGTGAATATCTCTGATGGTGAGATAACCGCCCTTACAGACAGAAACGGACCCGACGAAAGCCCTGCTTTGTCACCGGATGGCAGGCAGATTCTTTATGTAGGTTTTGATGACAAAGTGCAGACCTACCAGGTAAGCAAAGTATATGTGATGGATGCCGATGGCACCAACAAAAAGGAAGTTCCCGTCAAACTGGACCGTAGCATATCCAGTCCGGTATGGAGCGCAGATGGCAGAGGCTTTTACTTTCAGTATGATGATAAGGGAAATACTAAAATTGGCTATTCAACACTTAACGGAAATACGAGTGTGGTCACCGGTAACCTGGGAGGCACTTCCATTGGACGTCCTTATGGTGGAGGATCTTATGCTGTATCTGAAAACGGAAGCATCGTTTTTACCCATACTACACCTTACCATCCTTCCGAACTGGCTATGGTGAAAAGAGGCAGCGAGGCAGAACTGCTCACCCATCTTAATCAGGACCTACTGGATTATCGTCAGTTGGGCGAAGTGGAAGAAATCTGGTACAAATCTACCGTAGATGATCGCGACATACAGGGCTGGATGGTGAAGCCTCCATCATTTGACCCTAACAAAAAGTATCCGCTGCTGGTAGAAAATCACGGTGGGCCTATTTCCAACTACGGTGACCGCTTCTCTCCTGAAATGCAATTGATGGCTGCTGATGGTTATGTAGTCTTTTATCCTAACCCAAGAGGAAGTACCAGCTACGGAGAAGAGTTCGGTAACCTGCTGTACCATGATTATCCCGGAGATGACTACCATGATGTGATGGACGGTGTGGATACCATGATTGAGCAGGAATTCATTTCAGAAGACAGCCTATTTGTGACCGGAGGGAGCGCGGGAGGCATTATGTCTGCCTGGATCATCGGTAAAAATAATCGCTTCCGGGCCGCTGCGGTGGTCAAGCCAGTGATGAACTGGATCAGCAAGACCCTCACTGCGGATAATTATTATGGCTACGCAAACTCCCGTTTTCCCGGTCAGCCCTGGGAGAATATTGAGACTTACATGAAGTACTCTCCAGTCTCTCTGGTCGGTAATATTGAAACCCCGACTTTGGTGATGGTAGGTACGGCAGATTTACGCACGCCTCTTTCGGAAGCCAAGCAGCTCTATCATGCGCTAAAAATCAGAAAGATAGAAACTGCTCTGGTAGAAATACCTGGCTCTTACCACAACATTGCCAACCGACCCAGCCAGTTGATCACCAAAATTGATCACATCCTGGCCTGGTTTGATAAGTATCGGGATTAGATCGCCAACAGGAGGAATTTAAGTTTTCCTCCTGTTTTGTTTTTTCCATTTAGCACTTTCCAAGTTTATTTTAACTCTTCGTTACAGGGAGCTGAGATTTAGGTGTATCTCACTGTAAATTTTTAAGCCTTAAGGAATTGCTCCGGTATCTGTCTGGAAAGGCGCAGCAGGCAACCCTTCCTGATTGTAGAGGTTAGCCTTCTCTGGATTATCAGCCCAGGCATAGCGGACAGCAACTGGCCGGGATACTTCATCACTCCAGACAATCACTTTGTTTCCTTCTATCCGGGCATCCGCCCAAACGTAGTTTCTATCCTTTCCTGCAATGGCGAAGCCCTCCAAGTCACCTCCTTCACTTATTAAGCCACCGCCAATATTTTCAAATGTTAATATAATTTTATCATTTTCTATTTTCATTGACTCATACATTGGACCCGAAAAAACCATATCATCACCGTAGGCTACTTTCTGCGCCGCCAGAGCCAGTCTGGTACCCACATCTTTTTTGTTCAGAGGATGAATATCGTTCCACTCCCCTAAGTCTATCGCCACCGCCATAGCAGTTTCGGGGAGAGATAATGCCTGACGTTGTGCTTCTCTCAGCATGGCCCAGTTACTTTCAACCGGCTGGTCTTTAGCTTCCATGAAATTTGCCAGTTGAACAAAAAGAAAAGGAAAATCACCCTGATCCCACTGCATTCTCCAGTCCTTAATCATTGCCGGAAAAAGTTCAGCATATTCCTCCGGCTGATCTGCATTAGACTCCCCTTGATACCAGATCACACCTTTGATCCGATAATTGAGCAACGGAGCAATCATGGCCTGATATAAACCCAGAGGTTTCCAGCGGATAAAGGTCTGACTGGCCAGAGGCTCCATTTCTGCACCAAGTTTATATTTCCAGTTGCCAGTAAGGTTAATGGTATCTGCATCCACAGCCAGGTAATAAGGTTTATCAGGTACAAAGCCTCCCTTTCCGCTCTGGTTGATCACCCTGACCGCAAGGATATTTTTACCTTCTTTGAGCAGACCGGCAGGAATCGTATACCAGCGGGGTGGATACTGATAGCCGGTTGAGCCTACGAACTTTCCGTTGACAAAAACAGAATCAGCATCTACAATTCTCCCCAGATTGAGGTCTGCTGCTTTTCCGGCCTTCTCAGCAGGAATTTCAATCTCTTTTCTAAACCAGACTACCCCATTAACCGATCCCAAAGAGTTATCTGCCCAATAGCCGGGAATTTGCATACTGGCCCAATCAGAGGTATTTAAATCAGGTTCATACCATACCTTTTGAGGATCATCATAGGCCTGATCTTTTTGGTTCAACTGCTGATACCATGCGCTGATTCTTTCCTGATCCTTTTGCTCAATCTGTTGAATCAACGTACTGTCTTTGAAACGTTGTGCCTCTTGCAAATGCTCAGGAAATGCATGGAGTGCTTCTTCACTCATCCATGCTTCTACCGGTGAGCCACCCAATGCACTGTTGATCAATCCGATGGGCACCTGATACTTTTCGTATAAATTTTTAGCAAAAAAATAGGAGACTGCCGAAAAGTGAAGCACGTTTTCAGGATTCGTTTTTTCCCATTGCCCCGAGGGTAAATCTTCATGTACTTCATTGAAATCATATTGCTTGGGGACTTCAAAATAGCGGATAAAATTATTTTCAGCATGGGTAATTTCATCTTCGTACAATGGCCTCACCCTCCGCATGGGCAGTTCCATATTGGATTGTCCTGAACAAAGCCAGACATCACCTATCAGAATATCGCTCAAGGTAATGGTATTGCTGGCTTTGAGCGTCATGGTGTAGGGTCCACCCGCTTTCATTTCTGGCAGTTTGAGCTCCCACTCTCCTTCGCTATTGGCTTCGGTCTGATAAGTATGCCCCATAAAGCTGACAGCTACTTTTTCTCCTGAAGAAGCCCGCCCCCAGATTTTTATTTCAGCATCTCTCTGCAAGACCATTCCATCCGAGACTAGCCTGGGTAAACTAAGCTGTCCTGAAGCCATTAGTGGACTCAGAAATAATATTATTACCAGAATGCTGATGCGGTTTTTAGATAAGGTATGGAGGAAATTCATATGTATGTCTATTCTTTAGTGGCACTTGCCCCGGTATCAAAATATCTTTTTGCAAACTGAATAAAGTAAGGCCAGTTGGGTCCGACTGTATGCCCACCCTCGTGCTGCCTGAAGGCAATATCTCCTGCCAGTAAAGCCGTTTCCTGGGGAGGAAACGTTTTTGACTCCAAACCATCCTTGCCCAGCAGTTCATACACCGGGCTGGCATGCACTCCGGCTATAAACATTCCTCTGGCATCAATCCACTGTCCTTCCACATCGGGTGCTCCAACACTAATAAACAGGGGTCGGGGAGCGCAGAGCGCAATCATTTCATGAGCGTCAACTGGTAGATCATTAGGGGTTAATGGACCGGCATATTTGATAAAATTTGGAGCAAACCAGTGGTATTCTGCGGATGAAGCCAGGTTTTCTACCTGTTCTCCGAATACTCTTCTTAGGATTTTTGCTCCTCCAGCTCCCGAAGAACCTATCAACCCCATAGCGAAGCGTTGTTCATAGGCCAGTGCTACCAGGGCTGCCTTTCCATAGCGGGAAAGCCCTTCAATGGCAACTCGTTTTTCATCTACTTCATTTACAGTTTCAAAATAGTCCATCGCGCGGCTGGCTCCCCAGGCCCAGGCTCTTAAGGTGCCCCAATCATCAAGCTCTCGGGCTTGACCTTTATTCATAAGGCCGATGATACCTTCCCTAAGGCCTGCTCCATGGTCAGCCTGAAAACTGGTAGGAATCATGACGGCAAAACCCAATCCTTCGGCCAGCAGTTGCTCCTGCCAGCTGGGACCATCTGGCTTTGGCCTTGGCCAGTTGGCAGGAAAATTCCAGCCAAATTCCAAAACAAGAGGTACAGGAGAGGTAATTTTAGCAGGTGTGGTGAGCGTCATTTCAATCGCTACTTCTATAGCCGGATAGCTACTGTTGTCAACATGTCCCAGCAGTTCTTGTACAAGTACAGGATACTCCCCTATTACACTATCTTTTTCGCTCACCACTTCCCAACTGACATCAGGAGTGTTTTCAGGTACTTGGCCATAGATTTCCCTGGAAAAATCTTCCATAATCTCTTGTCTACGCTTTTCCCACTGCTGAGGAGTGGTAACTGCACTACCATCGTCAAAAATCAGCGGATCAGGTAAGCTGGAATAAGGAGAGGCTTTGGACTCATCGGTATTGGCAGCATTGGGTGCATCAGGGTTACCGGAGGGTCCGGGTCTCAGCTCGCTGATGCCTAATTTCTTCATCATGAGCTGATGATCCTGTTTGCTTAAGTTGTTAAGGCTGTCTCTTTCCTGCTGAGAGCGTTGAGCATATGCCTGAGTGAGCAGGAAAAAACTCAGCGCGAGCAGCGTAACTTTTCTCATGTTGTGTAGTCTAATAGTGTGTAAAAGGATCATCACTTTTGCTTGCCAACATTGAATATCATAAAAAAATTTGGATTCTATCACCTTCTCTAAAAGTTTAAAGTTTTTGGTTAAGTACAGTTAAGTTGACATGACTTTTCTAAATATATAGACTAACACAGAAAATTTTAAACCAGCCTTCTCCATTACTGAAACTTACTACCTTCCTGATTTTCAGGAAGTATCTGCAAATAGCTTTGCCATTTAGAGAACGAAAAAACACCTATCACTAGATGGTATAGTGCAAATAACTCCAATGCGAAAGGAAGATAGCCCAAATAGCCTAAGAGAGGCATCTCAAATACATGCCAGAAGTCAACGTAGGGTACGGTATAGTACCATTTAGGGCTAGAATAAATATTCCACATTTCCCAGAAAAACCCACAAATCAGTGAGGCTACCCAAAGTGCTACTACTTCTCTCCAATCTCGTTGAGCAGTGCGCTGAATCAATGTCCTGTGACCTATGCGATGATTCAAAGGGTCTAATATCAGGTAGAGTGACATCCAGATGAATGCCGCTGAGTATTGTGGATATATAAAGAGAAAGGCAAACATCATAAGGCCTAATAGCAGCATGATAAGAATGCTTCTGCGGCTGTTGCCTATCCGTGGTCCCTTAACCAGTTTTTGCAGCCAGCGAAATGTCCCCACCCACTCTGCAGTACCAAATACCGCTGGTATCACAGTAGAAAAGCTTAGACTGGCATATAAAAAGTAGGCTACATCTGAGAACTGTTGTCTATGGGTATAATGCCAATATTGTGCTTTTTCGTTGAGCAATTCAAATAACCACCAGGCCGGGGCTGAAATAATGAACAAAGAAAAATAAGCAGACAGACTACGGCTGATCAATGAATTTCCTTTTCCCATATAGGTAAGCGCATCTATAAAGAGGCAATAGCCCAGCCACAATGGAAAAAAACCAATATGAGTTCTTAATCCCTCTAAATGCCAGTTGATGTACCAGAAGACCAGCATAAGTACCAAACCAATCCAGCCACGAAGGGGAAACCTTTTAGTTCTCTTTAATACTTTATTTACAGTCATATATTCTTGAAGACACCTGCACTTTAAATTGTTTGGTTACTGAAGCATGAAACCATCATTATTAACATGCACATTTGGACGAAAATAGATTTCTATCAACACCACTTAAACTTCAGGCAGTTTCCAGGGAAGTCTGTAGTGGGCTTTAGTCAGTTTTTCAACTTCTTCGTCATGTTGCACAGTGTTGGTTTTTTCATCCCAAAAGACCTTTTTACCACTTCTGTAAGCGATGTTGCCCAACTCTGCATTGATTGCCGCTGCCCTCCCCATTTCAATAGTACAGTTGTTCTGCTGACGACTTTTGATGCAATCCAAAAAATTAAGGGTATGTGCATCAAGCCCATTGCCATTACTTGACTGCACAGGTAACGCATCCATCAAGTACTTACCATTTTCTATTTCGGATAACACCTCCCATTGACTTCTGTCAACGACCAAAGTTCCCTCGGTGCCAATGAAAGCTACTCCCGGACGATTACGATTGTACGGACTAACTGCCGTACCCAGGGTCTGTTCCCAAAACATAGAAAAATCACCGAAATCATAAATAACCTGTAGCGTATCGGGTGTTTCGGCAGCGCTATCCGGATAGGCATACTTACCGCCCACTGCCGCCACAGAAAGTGGTGTGGAGACTTTCATTCCGGCAAGTGCCATATCTATCATATGGACACCCCAGTCGGTCATCAGCCCACCCGCATAATCCCAGAAATAGCGAAAGCTTCCATGAAAACGATTGGAGTTAAAGGGCCTGACCGGGGCTGGTCCCAGCCACATATCGTAATTTACACCCTCGGGTGCAGCCTCATCCGCTTTGACAGGAAAACTCCTTCCATAATTGGTGCAGGCCCAGGTTTTAACTGAGCGTATTTTACCCAGTTTTCCAGTCTGAAGATATTCCAGAGCAGTACTCCAGTGAGCATCACTGCGCTGCCACTGTCCTACCTGTACCACTCTGTTGTAGCGTTTTGCCGCGGCTACCATCAGGTTGCACTCCTCTATAGAATTTGCGATTGGTTTCTCTACATATACATCTTTACCAGCTTCGCAGGCATGAATCATCTGTAGACAATGCCAATGGTCAGGCGTACCAATGATGACGGCATCAATATCTTTATTGTCTAAAAGTTTTCTGTAGTCATCATATAATTTAGCTTTACTACCAGTTTTCTGTTGCAGCTCAGCAGCCCGCTTGTTCAAAACATTACTGTCTACATCACAAAGAGCTATGCATTGCGCTCCATTATTTTTCAACATTGAATTTAGGTTATGCCACCCCATATTGTTGCATCCAATCAACCCTATATTTATTGTTTCATTGGCGGACTGAGGAGAATGCTTAGATAATGGATCACTGGCGTATAACGCATTGCTGGCCAGCACTAAGCTGGTAGCAGAAAGTGAAGTGTTCTGTAAAAATTTTCTTCTGCTGAGTTTCATCTTTTAGGGGGTTGTTGTATTCGTTTAATTTAAAATTAAGGCTTTCATGAGCTATAAAAAAAGGCATTGGTGTGAATTAGGCACCTTACTTTTTTCATTAAGTGCGCTTTACTACTCTTCTCAATCCCGTGATTGCTTTTTACAAATTATTATCATTCTTACAACACTCAAAATATCTTTTTCAAAAATGAAAATGAAGAAATTATAGAATAATTTGAATTCTTTTACGAGGAAGTTTTCTGTGGCATTTAGAACCTTTAAAAATTCGTTCCCGTCTGTTCCAAATATGCCCCATGCTCTTCATTAGCAGATAAATTTTGGTATATTAGGGAGAACTAAAAAACTACATAATCCTAAAAATATGGCTGCTTTTACTATTAAAGTCAATGGAAAACAGCATCAGCTTGATGTTGAAGCGGATACCCCCATCCTTTGGGTACTCCGAGATCACCTGAACTTAGTAGGTACTAAATTTGGTTGCGGCATCGCTCAATGCGGAGCTTGTACAGTACATTTTAATGGTACAGCTGTCCGCTCCTGCTCTCTTCCTATCAGCAGTGTAGGAAATTCTGAAATCACCACGATTGAAGGCCTCTCCGAAGATGCCACTCATGCCGTACAGACTGCCTGGCTTGAACATGATGTTCCTCAGTGTGGATACTGCCAGGCTGGACAGATTATGAACGCAGCTTCGCTACTTGCTAAAAATCCTAATCCCAGTGATCAGGAAATAGAAGATGCTATGGATGGCAATTTATGCCGATGTGGCACTTATCTGCGCATCAAAGCTGCGATCAAGACTGCTTCACAAAAGATGAATTAACACTTTTAATTAAAGAGTCATGACCTTAATCAAAACAAAATTTAATAGAAGATCTTTTCTTAAAGTGTCATCTGCTGCTGGTGGAGGCATGATATTAGGTTTTAACTGGATGGTATCCGCCAAACCCGCTTCCAATGCGCTGGATGCTATCCCAAAAGAATGGTTTGATGTTAATGCCTATATCAAGATTGGAGAGAATGGCCTGGTAACTATCATGTCACCTAATCCTGAAATCGGTCAGAACGTGAAGACCGCCATGCCCATGATTGTGGCTGAAGAACTGGATGTAGACTGGAATAATGTGGTGGTAGAGCAGGCTCCCTTGGACACCGAAAAGTTTTCCCGCCAGATAGCCGGGGGAAGTCAGTCTATCCGGCAGGGATGGCAAGGCCTGAGAATGGCTGGTGCTGCTGCCCGTCGGGTGCTGATGGAAGCCGCCGCCCAGGAATGGAATGTGCCTGTCAGCGAACTGAGCACTTCCAAAGGTATGATCACCCACAAAAAATCTGGTAAATCTGTTAGCTATGGAGATGTAGCTACCAAAGCTTCCGGCATAGAAGTACCGGAAGAAATAGAGCTGAAAGATCCTAAAGACTTCAAGCTCATCGGTAAGCCTACCAAAAATGTAGATGCCAAAAAGATAGTGACTGGTCAGCCGCTTTTTGGGCTGGATTATAAGAAAGAGGGAATGCTTATCGCTATGATTACGCATCCGCCAGCCTTTGGTATGAAAGTCAAATCACTGGATGCCAGCAAGGCAAAGGCAATGCCGGGTATCAAAGATGTATTTACTGTACAAACTGCCCCACCCGAGCAGACCTGGTCGGATATCAATGCTTTTCCTGAGTTGGTAGCTGTGGTGGGAGATTCCACCTGGCAGGTGATGAAAGCCAAAAAAGCATTGGATATTTCTTGGGAAACTGTGACTCCGGCAGAAAGCACCGATGATTACCGGGCAGCTCTTGACAAAGCTGTTGAATCTGCTCCTGAAGAGGCCTCTCGTAGAGATGGCGATCCGGAAACTGCCTTTGCTAATGCTGAAAAAGTAATTGAAAAGTCATTTGAAGCTCCTTTTTTGCCGCACAATACCATGGAGCCGATGAATTTCTTTGCCCATGTCACAGATGAAAAAGCCGAACTGGTAGGGCCAATCCAGACGCCTGAAAATATGCGTAAAAGTGTTGCCAGCCTGCTAGGCATGCCCGAAGAAAAGATCATGGTGGACATGACCAGAATGGGTGGTGGATTTGGTAGGAGACTTTATGGTAATTTCGGGCTGGAAGCGGCTGCGATCTCCAAAAAAGCCAAAGCGCCCATCAAGCTCATCTATACTCGTGAAGATGATATGACGCAAGGTACTTACCGTCCTGCTTACAAAATGAAATATCGTGCTGCCCTGGACAAAAACAATGAACTCATTGGCTTCCATGTCAGAGGTGCAGGTATTCATGGAGGACCAGTATTTGCCAACCGTTTCCCTGCCGGAACAGTGAGCAACTACCTGGCAGAGAATGTGGATGTAAATTCTAATATCTCAACCGGTGCCTGGAGAGCGCCTCGCTCAAACTTCGTTGCCGGAGCAGAGCAGTCTTTCATTGACGAGGTAGCAGAAGCTGCTGGAAAAGATCCTATAGAATTCAGACTGGAGCTTTTTGATAAGGCGATTAAAAGTCCTGTTGGTGAAGATAATGATTACGATCCTGAACGATATGCAGGTGTACTCAGGCTTGTAAAAGAAAAGTCAGGCTGGGGTAAAGACATGCCTGGAGTATACCGGGGTGTATCCGCTTATTACTGCCACAACTCTTACGTTGCCCAGGTAGTGGATATGGTAATGAGCGAAGGCAAACCCAAAGTGAAAAAAGTGTGGTGTGCAGTAGACTGTGGTATCGTAGTCAACCCTGAAGGTGCCCGCAACCAGGTGGAAGGTGGAATCGTGGATGGCATCGGCCATGCGATGTACGGTACCCTTACCTTTAAAGAAGGAGTGCCTGAACAGCAAAACTTCAACAAATACCGCCTCATCAGAAATAGCGAAGCGCCAACAGAAGTGGAAACTTTCTTTGTAGATAATGGTATTGACCCTACCGGACTGGGTGAGCCTTCTTTACCGCCTATCATGGCAGCTTTGGCCAATGCTTTATACAAAGCTACCGGCAAGCGCATGTACAACCAGCCTTATGCTGAGGAAGGTAGCGAAGCCGTAGGTTAATCCTACATTACTAATCATAAGAAAGACCAGCTCATTATATTGAAGCTGGTCTTTTTTTATTCTTAGTAAAAAGGCCTAAATGAGGCGAATCTCAACACAAATCCTAATGATTCTGATCAATCAAGCTCTGCCGACTGAGCCCATAAGTTAATATCCCCCTCTTTAGCATATTGATCAATTTCAGACAGTTCCTGCGCTGTAAAATCCAGTTTGCCAATTGCCTTTACACAATCTTCTACCTGCGAAGGTTTGCTGGCTCCGATCAGCGCTGTAGTAATTCTTTTTTCTCTGAATACCCAGGCAATAGCCATCTGCGCCAGACTTTGTCCCCGCTTTTGTGCGATCTCGTTCAGCGAGCGAATTCTGGAAAGGTTTTCATCGCTAAGAAAATTGGTCTTCAACGACTTTTCCTGACTTGCTCTGCTTCCTTCAGGGATACCCTTCAGGTATTTATCAGTAAGCATGCCCTGTGCCAATGGAGAAAATACAATAGAGCCTATTCCCAAATCTTCTAAAGTATCTATCAGCCCGTCATCTTCTATCCACCGGTTGAGCATAGAATAACTAGGCTGATGGATCAGGCAGGGTGTTCCTAATTCTTTGAGGATAGCAGCCGCTTCGCGCGTACGTTGCGCATTATAAGACGAAATACCCACATATTGCGCCCTGCCAGAACGTACAATATGATCCAGGGCCATCATCGTTTCTTCCAATGGCGTGTTAGGGTCAAAGCGATGTGAGTAAAAGATATCCACATAATCCAGGCCCATACGCTTTAAACTTTGATCACAGCTGGCAATTACGTATTTGCGACTCCCCCACTCACCATAAGGACCAGGCCACATATCATAACCCGCTTTTGAGGAGATGATCAGTTCGTCACGGTAACCGGCAAAGTCTTCTTTTAAAATACGACCAAAAGCCATTTCAGCGGTGCCGGGAGGGGGACCATAATTATTGGCAAGGTCAAAATGAGTAATGCCCAGGTCAAAAGCTTTTCTGCAAATTGCCTGTTTATTGGCATGAGCCACATCATCACCGAAATTATGCCATAAGCCTAGTGAGATTAAAGGTAATTTTAAACCACTTTTGCCACAGTAGTTGTACTTCATTTTTTCGTAGCGATCCTGCGCTGGTGTCCAATGCATATTTAGGTTAGTTTAAGTTTCACAATGACCAAAAATGAGAATTTCTGGCTGTGGTTCCAAAATTATTACCCCAGGACTGTCAGATATAGATTAGATGATGGATACCGGAGAAGACGTAAAATAAACATCATTATATTCAAAAAAATGAGTAAATTATCATTATGAAGGTTACCTTCTTCCCTGCAAATCACTAACAGTACTACCAACGCAATCTATGACTGACAATGACATCATAGCAAATATCCGAGAAGGTGATGATCGGGTGATTTCCCAAACCTACACAAAATACCGCAAGCCTTTTACACGATGGGTAATGAAAAAATACCGTTGTGGCGAAAGCGATGCAATTGAGCTTTACCAGTTGGCTTTCACCACCTTATATGACCAGATCAGAAGTGGAAAGCTCAGTTATATTACAGCCTCAATGAAGACTTATTTATTTGGTATCGGAAAAAACAAACTTTATCAGCAGCAGCGGGAAGATAGGCGGTTTGACCACAATATTGATGAAATGAAAGTACATGACAATGGGGAAGCAAAGCAGCAAAAGCAGGAAAAGGAAAATAAATATGAAGCCATAGAAAAAGCGATGCAAAAGCTGGGAAACCCTTGCAAAAGCATCTTGTACCTGTATTACTACGAAGGACGCAGCATGGAAGAAATAGCTCAAAAATTGGATTATAAAAATGCGGATACTGCAAAAAACCAGAAATGCAAATGCATGTGCCGCCTGAGAAAAATGTTGGAAAACAAAGTCAAAGCAAATGATCAATAATGTGGACGATATGATGATCCAGCGTTATCTTGATGATGAGATGGATGAGGATGAAAAAATGGATTTTGAAATGAGGCTACAGCACATGGACTCCTTGCGAGAGCGTGTAGAAGAATACCAGTTGATCGTGGAAGGTATACGGTATCATGGCGAAAGGGAGGCCCGACAAAAGGTACGGGAGCTAGAAGCTAAAGCAGCAATGCACGTAGATAAGCAGCATTCCATTATGACAAATTGGCTATACCGGGGAGTTGCTGCATCGTTATTATTACTCATCATTGGATTTCCTATTTACTGGCAGCAGGATGAAGTGCGTAATGCGCGTCTGTTCAACAACAAATTTAAGCCTTATGCAGTATTAGGCGGAACTACTCGTGGAGAAAGCACAGAGGATGAGTTTGTACTTCCTCAAGCTTTTGAGGCTTACTATAATGAAGATTATTCTAAAGCCAGAACATTATTTCTTCAGGCCAGTACCCAGGAAGACCGGCCATACATTTGGCTGTATCTGGGCAACGCCTATCTTGGGCATGATGAAAATGATAAGGCAGAGCCTCAAAAGGCTGTACAAGCTTTAGAAAAGGTGCTGACTTACTCAGAGGTAGACCACAAAACGCAGTGGCGTACCCACTGGTACCTGGGGTTGGCCCATCTCAAGCTGAATCAGGAAGAAGAAGCGGCAAAGCACTTGGAGATCATACTGGATACCGATGAATATGGTGCAGAAGCCAAAGATATATTAGAATCTATTAACTAACCTTAAACCACCACTGCTATGGGAGATGGACGCGTAACCGACATTAGACCCCGAACCTTGAAAAGGATTCGCTTTTACGAAACTGAAAAAGATGGAAAAAAGTACCCAAAAAATACTTTTGACGAAAGAATTAAATTCTTAGATGAGGGTGAACTACCAAAAGAAGGGACCAAGCTAAATAGTCCGAAGGATGATATTAAGAATATTTTTGCCATTCCCACCAACAATAAACAACACTCTAAACTATATTTCACAAAAAAGGAAAACAGCGAAAAAATACCTCACATAGATGGAATTGTTATTGATAACAAGACCGGAAACCTACGTTACTTTATTGCAAAAGAAGATGTGGTGGGTAAAGGCATGCTGGAAAAAATCATAGAGGGTAGTAGAGTTAATTTTACTGATGAACCCCAGGGTGTTTGTGAGATCATATTACACAAAAGAGATGAAAATAATAACATCGTGGGTGATATTGATTTAAGTGATGATACCATACCGGCGGTGGTAGAATTTGTGGAAGTAATTAGTGTAAAAGAGTATCCGGAGAGTATGCCTACCTTCAGACCATTGGAATTATAACTTCATGCACGGTAAATCAGCGGTTTATTTATATCGTTTTACGATAAAAAAGATCATCAGGAGACTGAAGCTGATACCCCCCATAATATAGTATAATTGGTAAGATTTATCATTGTATGTAATGTTAGCATTACCTAATGGAACCATTCCTGCCCAGATTTGAGGATGGGAAAAGGTTCCTCCTTGTATCAGGTCCAGCTTGGCTTTTCTGATTACCTTACTTACTGTAGGCTCCTGAGCGAGGTGCTCATAGACTTTATAAATCAATTGTTCGGTTTGAAAATCATCCACCTGCCACAAAGACATCAGTACGGATTGGCAGCCTGCATAAACAAAGCTTCTGGCCATACTAAAGTTACCTTCACCTGCAAAATGTTTGCCCACTCCTGACTCACAGGCACTCAATAGCAAAAGCTTGGTGTGTAAACGCAAATCGTACAATTCGTAAAGATTGAAAGTACCGTCTTCTTTTTCTTCAGGAAAAAAGATTAAATGTGAGGCAAAGGGGTTTTCCATATTGGCAATGCCATGTGTAGCAATATGCAGTATCTCAGCATGAGGGGCATTCTGCTTGAACTTCTTTTCCGTAGCATCATGATTGAGGAAAACTGAAGCCTCAGGGAATTTTTCCTTTAGAAAGAGTACCTCTCTTTCTGCACCTCCTAAGGGGGGGAAGCTTCCCTGAATACTTTCAAAATCTTTAATACCAAAAGCTACTACACTGAAATTATCCTCCTCTGCTGAAGATTTGGCATAACGCTCTTCCCAAAACGTTATACTCGCTGAAAACTCGTATGAAATTTCATAATCATTTAACAGGTAATGTAATTTTTCGTAACTCACTAATCCTTTCTGTGACTTAATTTTTGATTTTATTAAACTTTCAAAAGGAATAGTAGTCAAAGCACCATCCGGCACAATGACCAAATGTTCAGTACTGTTTTTCTTAAGTAGGGGTTCTAATAATAACTGATAAAGTGCATGGGCACTTTCCTGATATTTTTGAAAATTTGTGTACGACGCTGCGTGGATATCATCATTAATTAAGACATCCATATATTTAGAAATGTCATTCTGTAGCGAAGTCAAATCATCAATTTGATGCAGCAAAACAGTGTCTTTAGAAATCATTAAAACATATACACTTGAGTCTCCCCAATAATAAGACAGCAAGGATTGACTTTCGGAAATTCTGGACTGCAGACTATCAATATCTACTGTAGATTCACGGTTTGTAAGCTGATAAAAGTTTGGATAGTTAGACCTGATATGCTGATTGAGCTCTTCAAGTTCTCTTAACACTCCTGCTTTTTGCGTTTGTAAGTCACTGATGCTCAACAACTCACTCTCTTTTTTTTCTATATCAGCAATTTCTTTATTAATAAAAGCCAATTGGGCTCTTAAAGCATTCTCTTTCACAATAAGTGAGTCAGGTAAAATGCTCTGGTATCTTTTTCCCTTGTGGATGGACTCCAATAGCACCATAGCCTTACTTTTTTCCATAAACCGAAAAATGCAATCCAGCAGCGAGTCTGAGTGATTAGTTTCGTACAATGCATAGCAGGTGGCTAAGGCTTTCTCATAAGTTGTCTTAAAATTTCCCGATAAGATCAGCTTTGAACCTTCCGATGAAAAGTTGGTTCGGCTTAAATCCATAAAGCGGTCAAAAAGCTGATAATACGGAAGAGACTTCTCCAGATGTTTTTGCTCATCACCTCGCTGATAGGCATCGTATAGTAGATTGGTTACACCATCCAAGGCTTCTTGTATGGTTTCCAAATCATCACCAGCTTGAATACTTGAATCTAACTGATTACTCTCTTCATCTTCACTGATTTTTGCGTTTGATAAACCTTTCTGAAAATACAGAAAAGCACTATCCGTTTGCTCAGTTGTAGCATAGGCACGAGCAATATCAACATATAAAGTTGCCAATTGGGTATGCTGATTCCCATACAAACCCTCTTTTACTCTCCTACTTTTTTGATAAAAATGGAATGCTTTATCCAACATGTTTTTTTTCCAGTAAGCATTTCCCAAAAACTGATAAGCCTTGCCTCGTATATCCTGACTGGCATGATCATTTAGTGCTAAATTTGCATAATAAATTGTGCTGTCATAGTTATCAGCACGAAAGTAGAACCTTGCCTGATTGGCATAAAGAACAGTGGTCACATGCTTTGGTGAAAACTGCCCTATTGTGGCTGATGTGATTGCATTTCTATTATAATTTAATGCTTTAGCAATGCTATCTATGTCATAGTAAATATTTGCCAGCAAACTATTAGAAATTACCAAGTCAAAAGCATTAACATCCTCTAAACTATCATAACCTTGTTTTACCAAATGCCCATATGCTAATGCTTTTTCATAATCTCCCTGCTGCCGGTTGGCAGATGCCAAACTATAATACCCATTGATATAATGTCTTCCCAATTCATTCAAATCTTCTCTGATTTTTATGAACTCTTCATAATAAGTTTTTGCAGTAAAAGGGTTTTGCAGATCATACAGATATATCTCACCTATTTTTGAATATAAGTCGGCTATTTTCAGATGTGTTTCTCCAAACATAGCTTTTCTTCTTTCCAAAACTTTTTGGTAGTATTCAATCGCAGTATTAAATTTCCTCTGCGCAAAATTCAGCTCTGCTATAGTTATCCAACTGTGTATTCGGAGGGTATCGTTTTCATAGAGTTTTTTCTCCAGAATTAGCTCAGCGGTATCCAGATAGGCTTGTGCTTCTTTCCAGGTAGCGGAATCGGAGCTATAGAGAGAAGCAAGTTGGTTCAGCACATATACTAAGTACACATCATCCTGCTGCTTAACAAGTTCTGCTTTGACAGACTCATACTCTTGAATAGCCAGTTCATACGCTCCATTGGATTTGTATTGGTTTGCCCTGGCAATATATCGCTGAATAATGGCTACAGTGTCAGAGGGGTAGGGTGTAGCCATGCAGAGCTGTATTCCCAGCAGGAATAACAGGGTGAGGTAGTAGTGCATTGCCGAATCATTTTAAGGAAAATACAAAAAGCCGAAGAATATTTCAGCTTTTCAATGATTTATTTAAGCCCTACTGTAAGTGAAATGATAGGTTAAAACCTCATAATTATAGAGAGGCAATCACCTTTCTTTAAAAACTCAGGTCAAATTTGTTGAAAAAAAAAGAGGACTAAGAAGTTACTGGCTCGGCCTTGGCACTGGGTTGTGTCTTCCAGCGTTTGTGCATCCATACCCACTGGCTGGGTTCCTGACGTATCAGATATTCTAAAGCATTGGTAAAGCGCTGGGTATTTTCCTGAATATCCTGCTCATTATTACCACTACGACTTACTTCTACTTCCGGCAGAATTGTCACAAGATGCCTTTCGTTGGGCAAACGATGAATTGCTAAAGGAATAACAGCAGCATTAGATTTGAGTGCCAGCCAGGCGGCACCGATAGGCGTGTAAGCTGGTTTTCCAAAAAAGTCAACAAATGTACCTTTACCCTTGGGTATATCCTGATCAATCAAGATGATGAATACCTCACCTCTTTGCAGTATCCTGAGAGGCTTGAGCAATCCTTCATCGCTGTAAACTACTTTTGCCCCATAACCCAACCTGAAATCCATAAGCAGTTTATTCATTTTAGGGTTATGCATTCTCTTACCAACTGCACTGGTAGGAAAGCGAAATGACAAAAACTGACCCACTAGCTCAAATGCCCCCAAATGACAGGTCAATGCGATTACGCCTTGATTTTTCTGGATGGCATTTTCCAGATGTTGCAAACCCTGGTAGTCAACTACTTTATCAATGTCTTCCTTAGTCCTATAAGCCCGTGCAATAAAAATGTCAGCTGCATTCTTAGCCATATTCACAAACATTTTTCTGGAAAATGACCTGATCTCCGAGTGGCTTAAATCTGTACCATAAGCATGCTGAAGGTGTTGGGCGATCAACTTCCGTACTGGCTTCATTAGATGAAATGCCAACACACCAAGCTGTTGATAAATAGCCAGTATCCACTTTCTTGGAAAGCTGTCTGCCAGCCAGAAAAGTAGCTTAATGAATTTGTACAAGACAGTGTACTTGACTTTTTTTCTGATTTTTTTCCAGCGCATACGTAAGTAAAAATTCCAAGGGACAAGAAAAAAAGAAAAAGCTAAATCTCATAGAATTTAGTGAAAAATGACGATTAATTTATTTTTAAATTTCACCGTACCTACACTTAAATTACTAACATATAACACTTTATATACTTGTTCTATGTGAATCATCCTTTCCTGAAAATATCCTGGCGTCTTCCACCTTAGTCTTAATCATTGCTTGAATTATTAAAATGAAGTGAATGACAACTTATGCACATAAGTGCTGATCATTTTTTTCTGCTTTATTGTGACCTCTCAATTTTATGTACGTCTAAATACTTATAATCGGTAAGTCTTAACCTTTAATATGAATAGGATTCAGATTGAAGGGTAGTACAGCTAACCCAACGCTAGTAAGCAATAACTTAGGATCTATCAATTCATTTCAGCATGCTTTATAATATTTTGATTATTTTATGGTATGCATTTTTTTTAATCATAGCTATACTGCTGATCATTGATAAAATCAGAAGAAGAAATAAATAAATCACTAAGGATAGTGAACTGTTGCCTATTCTTTGCTCATGATAAAGAGTAGTATGATTTATCTCTTTTTTACCCCTATTTGTAGCAACAGATTTAAGAATTTGACAATGCGCTTATAACTAATCTTTTCAAGATTAAGCACTTTTCTATAAATTGATAAACTAAATTCGCTAGTATTCAAATTCTTTATTACTATTCGTGCTTATGGAGACGCATACCAGGCAACAAGCTGCTTATACTATTGAAAAAGGCGAGCTGGAAGATTTTCCTGAAATAGTTGATGTGTGGGAAGCTTCCGTCCGAGCTACTCATCACTTTCTTTCAGAAGAAGATATACTATATTTCAAACCCTTAATTCTTCATGAATACCTTGATGCAGTGGACCTGTGGGTGGCATTGGATCAGCAAAAAAAGATAGTTGGGTTTCTGGGAATAGTAGATGACAGCATAGAAATGTTATTTATTCATCCAGATCATAGAGGTTTGGGAGCCGGCAAGCTTCTCCTTCATCATGCTATCCATACTTTACAAGCCAAATATGTGGATGTAAATGAGCAGAATGTGCAGGCAGTGGGCTTTTATGAGAAAATGGGCTTTGTAACGCATAGCCGCTCAGAAAGAGACAGTCTGGGTAAACCCTACCCCCTTCTCCATATGGAGCTGAGGCTGGACAAATAGAAGGTGAGTTAACTTATCTCCGGTGAAAAAATTTCAATAGCTTTTCCAAATCTGTAATGATGAAAACAGTAAATATTGGAGAAGGCTGCATCATGATTTGTGCGCTAAACTTTTGCTATAAAATTTGAGCGAATCATTATCTATTCATGTTGGGTACAAAAAGCTATGAGGATACGCCAGCTCAAACACTTATATTTGTAGACTGATCAATAATTGTAATGAACAAGCCAAAAATAATTGCCTTTGACGCTGACGATACCCTTTGGGTAAATGAAACTATTTTTACCTCTACCCAAGACAAATGCAAAGCGCTACTGGCTCGCTACATTTCTCCTGAATTTATGGAAGAAAAGCTCTACGAAACTGAAAGACATAACCTGAAACATTTTGGCTATGGAATCAAGGGCTTCATGCTCTCCATGATTGAAACAGCAATTCAGCTGTCTGAAGGAAGGATTACAGCTCCTGAAATCCAGGAAATCATAGATTTGGGGAAAGAGATGATCGCACATCCAGTACGATTACTGGACCAGGTAGAGGAAACCATTCGCTTACTTTCCGAAGAATTTGAGCTTATGATCATCACTAAAGGAGATTTGTTTGACCAGGAAAGCAAAATTGCACGCTCGGGTCTGGCTGGCTTTTTCAATCGTATAGAGATCATTAGCGAAAAGGATAAGTCAAGCTACGGAAGAGTAATGCTAAGAAATGAAATTGATGTCAGAGAACTGCTAATGGTAGGCAATTCGCTGAAGTCAGATATACTTCCCATCTGTGAACTGGGAGGCAGAGCTGTTCATATTCCATTTCATACCACCTGGGTGCTGGAGCAAATCTCTCATCAAAGAGTGGAGCATATCCAGTATGATGAACTATCAGGTATAAGACAGCTTCCGGAATACCTGAAGCAAAATTTTCAGGGCTAACCAGTTGATAAGTCCAATTTAGGAAGTATAGCTTTTGGCGACTACCTTTTGAACCGGTTCTGCTTTTTCAATTTTTTCATCTGCCCACTCTTCTTCTTCTATTTCTGCTTCCTCCTCTTCCTGCACATTTTCTGCCCTAGGCTCATAATTTAGCGATATATAGATGGGAAAATGATCTGAACCAATATGGGATAGCCGTTCAATTTCTACTAAAGTAAAATCGTCGGAATGAAAAATATGATCCAGTGGCCAGCGGAGTAATGGATATGACGCGTGAAAAGTGTTAAAAAACCCTCTGCCAATTCTGGGATCCAGAAGTCCTGAGATTTTCTTAAAAAGATTGGTAGTACGAGACCAGGCCACATCATTAAGATCACCAATTACTATTGCGGTATGATCATGAGCTTCAATTTCCTTTCCAGCCATGAGAAGTTCCGCATCTCTGTTTGTAGATGTGTCTCGTTCTGTAGGGCTGGGAGGAGTAGGATGAAGACAGTATAAACGAACTTTCAAACCTGAAGGTAATTTTACCCAGGTTCTGATAGAAGGAATATCCTCCTCCACGAGATGACGAACCTCAGCATCAATCAGTTCCAACTTGGAGTAGAGATGCATACCGTACAGATTATCCAAAGGAATTTTTACAGTGTAAGGGAATTCATCTTCCAGAACACTCAATGCTTCTTCCCATTGTTTGTCAGTTTCCAGCGTAAGCAGTATATCAGGATTCTTTTTATTTACTAGTTTGATCAGTTTCTGATACTTACGATTGGTGGTAAGTACGTTGCTTACCATAATGGAGCATATGTTATCTGAGTCTCTACCTCTAAACCGGATTACCTGTTTTTTGGCAAGTCGGGTATAAGGGAAAATCTTAACACTCTGATATACCAGACAATAAAGTAAAACTGCAATCAGGCCATAATGCCATGTTTGTTCAAATGAAAAAGTATATGATAATCCTACAAGTGCAGTGATGTTAAGCGTGGAAATCTGTAGGCGGGGAAAATCAAAAACTCTTATCCACCACTGATCAAATTTGAGTAGGGTAGCGATGGTGGCAATGATGGGGATAGATGCAATTACCAAAAAAACAATTTGTAAAATCATGATACGCTTTTGTTTGCATTATATAGTACCATATCCTTCTGACAGGCATTCGTATACATACTTTTTCAAATCTCTATTTCATTCAACAGTATGGTGTTAATGCAAAGGAAGTAATTTTGTTTGCAAAATAGGTTATGTAATGATTAATTTTTATCATAAGCACTAAGTTAAAGTGTTTGTAAGCTAAGTAGAAATCACTTTATTTCAACTACATATGGCCACCTTAAAGACGCAACCTAATAGCAGTAGTGTAGAAGCATTTTTAAATGGAATAGAAGATCAGAAGAAAAAAGCAGATAGTTTAGCCCTACTGAAATTGTTTGAAGAATGGACTCATCACTCACCAAAAATGTGGGGAGACAGCATTGTTGGCTATGGCACGTATCATTACCGTTATGATAGTGGTAGAGAAGGAGATTGGTTTCTTACCGGCTTCTCACCTCGCAAACAAAACCTTAGCTTATACATCATGCCAGGCTTTGAACGCTATGACAACCTGATGGAGAAACTGGGTAAATATAAAACTGGCAAATCATGTCTCTATATCAAAAAACTGTCGGAAATAGATTTGAATGTGCTCAAAGAGCTGATAAGCCAATCGATCCAGTACTTAAAAGAAAAATACCCATCTTAATCATGAGCCTACACATATTCTTGATAGACCAAACTAACATTTCATTTTAGCAAATTTATATGGATTTACAACTTAGTGATAAAGTAGCACTAATCACCGGAGGAAGTAGGGGTATAGGTCTGGCAGTGGCCAAAGCTTTGGCGAAAGAAGGTGTACACCTGATTCTAACTGCCAGAGACCAAAAACGACTGACTCAAGCGAAAGAAGAACTAATGGCCTACCCTGTAAAAGTGGAAACCTTTGCCGCTGATATGACACAGACCTCAGACATTAAAAAGCTGGTTAAATTTACCCTTGAAAAATTCGGTGGAATTGACATACTCATCAACAATGCAGGTACCGGAACCAATGAAAAGATTGCTGAAGCTGAAGATGACAAATGGTATTACCATTGGGATTTACATGTAATGGCCGCCATCCGCCTGAGCAGAGCGATCCTTCCGGCGATGAAAACAAGAGGCGGAGGGGTTATCCTAAACAATGCTTCTATCTGCGCGAAACAGCCTTTGTACTACGAACCTATTTATAATACCACCAAGGCAGCATTAGTTATGTTTAGTAAGTGCCTGTCGGAAGAAGTTATTAAAGACAAAATACGTGTAAATACCATCAATCCCGGGCTGATTCGTACCGAAGCATGGGAACAGGCAGCTATTGATGAGGGACAAAAGCAAGGGATAAGTGCTGATGACTTTTTGAAACAGGTTGCAGAAGAGAATACGCCCATCGGGCGGTTTGCCAGTACTGATGAGCTAGCTCACTTTTTTGTTTTCTTATGTTCTCCCCTGGCCAGTTATTGCGTTGGCGGCAGCTACTACGTTGATGGCGGCTGGCTCAAAGTTGTAAATTAAGCTTCCATTAAACAATAACAAGCACTTTATATATGGTAATGGTATTGTTAGTTGATGACCCCTCAGTGGTAAGAAAGGACTTAAATTACTCTTGGAAAATGAAGAAGATATAAATGTGGTTGGAGAAGCCAAAAATGAAGTGGAAGCCATCAAAAAGATTAAAGAGCTAGAACCAGATATAGTGCTTTTGGATGTAAGAATGCCTGAATTAAATGGCTCGAAAACGCTTAGTAAAATCAATTAAACACCAACAAAAACTCGCTCCCTTGTTTTATCTATGTATGCTCAGGAAGATTTCGTACTCCAATCTACCCACTCTGGGGCATCAGGGTATATTTTAAAGGATGCCTCAAAGGATGAACTCATTACAACTATTCGGACTATTCATGCTGGAAACAAGTATTTAGTAGCAGTGTATCCAATATTATCATAGACGGTTATCTGCACAATTTGCACTCCCAAAAAACGCTTCAGAATTCTTACCAACTTACCAAAACCGAAAAGAATGTACTGAAGCTTATAATGCAGAAATTTCCTAATACCGAAATTGCTAATCAGCTCAATAACAGTATTAAAGCTATTAAAACCTTCCGATTTGAGATTATGAAAAAGATGGGGATCAATAAGTCTAAAGATATGGTACAGAAAGCACAGGAGGAAGGCTGGATATCAAACAGATCTTCTGTGTTTGCATCCAATTGTTATAGTATTTCTTAGAATATAACATTGTATTTTTCTATGCAGCCAACTTTTTTATTGTAAGAGGAGAATTTTAGTCTGATCCATAGTTAATTTCAATAAGCATTTTCAAATAGATCAGTATTTTTTATTCATTTATATTATTAGAATATTTAAGAATATAACTTATTTAATGCAATATATTATTCGCATTTCATAACTAAGTACCATTTTTTATTACGGATCTTATTTGCGTAAGAATAAAAATTCGCCTTAATTTCTTAAATTAAAATTTAATTCTGCAATTATAACGATCAACTAATTAATAACTATGGAAAACTACGTATTACTCCTTAATTCTATGGCAGAAACTCAGGATACCGTAGACTTAGGAACTCAAATTTCCCAAACGCTCCTCACTACTAACAACGTATGGATGATGGTAGCTACCTTTTTGGTTTTCATCATGCACCTAGGTTTCGCGGGGGTTGAAGCAGGTTTTACTCAAGCGAAAAATACTGTAAACATTCTTTTCAAGAATACGCTTACTCCAGCTATTGGCTTGATCACCTATGCCTTGATTGGTTTTAATCTTATGTACCCAGGTGGCGAAGGCTTCGTCTTTGGTTTTGCAGGATTTAATCTAGGCCCTGCTGCTGATTATGATTCACTTACTTATGCTGATGGTAACTACACTTACTGGACAGATTTCCTTTTCCAGGGTATGTTTGCTGCTACTGCTGCTACTATTGTATCAGGGGCAGTTGCTGAAAGAATCAAAATCAACGGTTACCTTATTTTCACCATTATCTTTGTTGGTCTTGTTTACCCAATTATCGGCAGCTGGCAATGGGGCGGCGGATTCTTGAGTACCTACGGCTTTTACGACTTTGCGGGCTCAACCTTAGTACACTCAGTAGGTGGATGGGGTGCTTTAGCTGGTATCATCATTCTTGGGCCACGGATTGGAAAATATGCCAATGGAAAAGTAAATGACTTTCCTGGTTCAAGTGTACCTTTGGCTACTCTCGGAGTATTTTTACTATGGTTTGGCTGGTTCGGATTTAATGGCGGATCAGTATTATCAGCAGAGCCTGAAACGGTTTCTAAAGTACTAGTAACTACCTCACTGGCTGCTGCTTGTGGTGCTATTGGTGGCTATATCATGGCTTACTTTACATTCAAGAGGTTAGACCTTGGTATGGTACTTAATGGTATCCTGGCTGGCCTGGTGGGTATTACTGCTGGTGCTGACCTGATGAGCGCCTACGAAGCTATGGTGATCGGTCTGTTGGCAGGTGGTATAGTAGTGCTTTCTGTTATCCTGCTGGACAAGCTTAAATTGGATGACTGTGTTGGTGCTGTCTCCGTCCACCTTACTTGTGGAATTTTTGGCACTTTGGCAGTTGGAATTTTCGGTTCTATGGCGAGTATGGAGCAGTTCATCATTCAGGTAGTAAGTGTTCTTGCCTGCGGTGCTGCCGCTTTCTCTAGTGCCCTTATCATATTCTTTGTGCTTGACAAAGCTCTGGGACTTAGAGTATCTGCTGAGCATGAAAAAGAAGGGCTGGACAGCCACGAGCATGGTATCAGAGGTTATACCATCATTTACGAATAGCCTACTTTTTTTCTTTGAATTCAATTTTGCAACTTATTTAATCAACAATATAATAACCGGGATTTTTTTAAATCCCGGTTTAATCAAGATCTTGTTGCATTTGCCAAAGTCTTGTACAATCTATCCATTCTTGCAAAATGAAAATCAAAACAATTTATTTACTCTTTCTATGATATTCTTATCTACCGAATTGTAAACTCAGGAAGCAGAAAAAAATGTACTGCAAATATCAAGATCTGTAGACACTTACTATAAATATGATTTTAAGGTGTTGAGTCTGAAAGTGGAATTACTAATATTCCTAGCAGTTTTGCAGACCAACAAAGCTCTCTTTCAATTTAGATGATTAATATTGTTCTCTCTCAGGAGCTGGGCAAAGTCAGCTTTGTAGGTGAAGTAACATTTAGGCCAAGGAATGCGGGTTCTGCTGAAAATTCAGGAGTATGGCGCCTTCCAGGTTTCCTTTACGTTTCCTATATGCTTACCCTCAAATCCAATCACTGCTGATTATATGGGTACATTCTTAGACTAATAAGTTATCTCCCCTATAAAAACATCCGCACAGCTAAAAGCTTTACACTACTTGACAAGGGCATACTTCCACATATTCCGTATGCCGAGATTAAATATCAGTTATTTGTGGAATTCAAAGATCAGAGATATAAATATCAGCTGAAAAGTTTCGACATTACCCCATACACTCGCAGCCGTTGTGGCAAGTATGAAACTGTGGAAAGAAAAAGGAAGTCCATTGAAAGCGTGATTCAAAGCAGTAGCGATTGGGCAGATCAAAGAGAAGAATATGACAGTTAGATTAATTCAGAAATAGAAAATTTAGTATTGACTATGGAGGATAAGCTTGCTGAAAATTCTGAAAAATACTAAGTGAAGTAATTGAAATAAAAGAAGAGCGATAAGATAAAATATATTTTCAGAATTATGTACAGATACTCTAAGCCAGGTAAAGAATAAAAACTTCTGATTTTGAAAATAAAGTACTAAGCTCAGCTAATCGCTGAGCTTTTTTATTTCTTAAGTGAAACATTTCATAATTTTTTTCTTTAATATAAACAAAGAGTATTTTAAATTTTTAATTATGGAATGGTTAGATTTTCACTTTATTGACGACTTAACATTATTATTAGAGTCAAATCGCCCATTTTTGCTACATATCCTTCCTTTAATAATACTCATAATGGTATTATATATTTTTAGCTTCAAGGAAGTAGAAAATACTGAGGAAGACATACATGACAAAATTTAATTCTGATTATTTCTGTCATTGATTAACTTCATACTGCTTCTTTTTTCTCTTTAAACCAAATAATATTTGGCATGCTAAAAATGAAATGAATAGTAGCCTCTGACCCCTTTGCTGTTTACTCCCTCTACTCTGACTCTACCCCGGATCTTGGTAAGTATTTCTTCCACTTCTTTTGGACTATTAACCGGATATTGATTAATAGCAGTTACTACAAAACCTTCTTCAATTCCCAAACGGCGAATTAGGCCTTTATTGACTTTATTAATCTTTACTCCCCCTTCAATTCCAAGGAGATCAGACTCTACTCTAGATACAGTTTCCAGTTCTGCACCCAACCTTTCGGATAGATATACATCGCGTGTGATCAGGCTGGTTGTACCTTCCCGGTTGGTAAGCTCAAGTTTTATGGTCCCGACTTTGTTATTTCGCTTGTATACTACATTAATTACATCCCCTGGACTATGGTAAGAGATAAGCTCTTCAAAATCACTTCTGGATTGCACACTTTCCTGGTCAATCTTCAGGATAATATCGCCTTTTTGTAAGCCGGATTTCTCAGCAGCACCATATCGCTGTAAATAGCTGATCACTACACCATTAAGCTCTTTGGTATTCAGTTGATCTGCAATTTCTGAATTGATATCTACTACTTCCGCTCCAAAAAATGCTTTCTGCACTTCTCCATACTCAATAATATCGTCAGCAACTTTGGTCACAATATCTACTGGTACAGCAAAACCATAACCAGCATATGAACCTGTTCTTGAAAGAATGGCAGTATTAATCCCCACTAAATCACCATTACGGTCTACCAATGCTCCCCCGCTATTTCCCGGGTTAATCGCAGCATCTGTCTGGATAAAAGATTCTATAGGAAATTTACTTTGAAGAATATTGATTTCTCTACCCTTGGCACTCACGATACCGGCAGTTACAGTAGAATTAAGGTTAAAAGGATTCCCTACAGCCAGTACCCACTCTCCTACTTGCAGATTTCTGGAGTTGCCTATGTTGATAGCTGGTAAATCTTCCCCCTCTATTTTTAAGACTGCCAAATCTGTAGAAGGATCAGTACCTACTACCTGAGCAGTGTAGGTGCGCTTGTTATGCATCACTTCTATCTGATTGGCATTGTCAATCACGTGATTGTTGGTGATGATAAATCCATCTCGCGTATAGATTACTCCTGACCCACTACTTACCTGTTGATTTGTTCTTCCTTCAAAAAATAATTCCAACCAACTGCTACCACTGTATTCGTTCTCCGAAACTGTTTTGATGTACACTACGCTAGGTGTACTCTTAATGGAGGCCTCAGCAAAATCATCACCTATCAATGCCGAGCGTGAGGGATTTACTACCTCTGTTTCCGCTTCCTCTGCCAATGCATTAAAAGCTAATTTTACATCTGTTTTCTTCTTGGGCTTGATTTGAAAATCAGTAGGTTTGACGATATTATTTTCTGGAAAAAAAAATTGATGATAGGTAAAAGCTCCACCTATACCAGAAAAAAAACCAACGAAAACAACAATAATGACGTTCTTCATATCTGTTGTAGTTATTTGTTTATAATGCACATAAGTTAAGCTTAGCAAAAATAATGCATTGTAAAAAACTAAACCCTGAAGTCGTCAGATTTCACTGAAAACATAAAATTATGGCTGAAGACCTTAAGATCGCAAGCAACGCTACTAAAGAACAAAAGTACCAGGAGTTACTACCTCAGATCAAAGCGCTGGCTGAAGGAGAAAATAATGTTATTGCCAATTTATCCAATATTTCAGCTGCACTAAAACAAACCTTTAGTTTTTGGTGGGTTGGTTTCTATCTGGTAGAAAACAATGAACTAGTATTAGGTCCTTTCCAGGGGCCGGTAGCATGTACCAGGATACCTTTTGGCAAAGGAGTATGCGGTACTGCCTTTGCAAAGAAAAATACGATACTCGTACCTGATGTGGAGCAATTTCCCGGACATATTGCCTGTAGTGCTGACTCAAAGTCAGAAATAGTAGTACCAATAATCAAAAACAATGAAGTGATCATGATTTTGGATATTGATAGCTCGGCATTAAATGACTTTGATCACACCGACCAGACTTACCTGGAGCAATTAGCAGAATTTATTGCTAAAATTGCTTAACTCTTCTGCTCCTCAGTAAAAATGAAACGGTTGATATCTTCCTTGGCTTGTTCATTCTGCTGCCAAAACTGTCTGCTATAAATATTCCTGAACTTCCAGTTCTTTTCGCTGAGCAAGAACGGACGATAAGCATGAATATCTTTAGCAGATTCACTTTGATAATAGATATCATCATCAGTATTGATTAACCCGATGTACTTACCCTCGCTGTTTTTGATGCTAAGGTCTGCAAAAGGTAACTCACGGATAGCCTGATGGTTATTAAGTTCTTTTTCAGTCCATTGTTTCAGTTTATTTGCCAGGAACCACTCAATATGATGATCTCCTAGCTCGGGTAAAGTCGGAATATATTTTTTATGGGAAACCTCCCATGCGTATTCAAGATATTTTTTCAGCAGTTTTGGCCCTTCATTTTTGGAATTAGAAACATCCATCTGCTGGGGCATAATACTGGTCACCAGATATATCTTTTCTTTGGCTCGGGTAATTGCCACATTTAAACGATTCTCTCCTTTGGCCTGGTTAAGGCTACCAAACTGAAGCATCAGCTTACCCTGCTCATTGGGTGCATAAGCGGTAGAAAAAATGATAATATCCCGTTCATCGCCCTGCACATTTTCAATATTCTTAACAAACAAATGCTCAGGGATCAGAAAATTCTGCGCTAAAGCTTTAGCCTCCAGTTCGTCCTGTATAAGCTCCTGCTGTTTAACATTAAAGCAGATCACACCAATTGTCTTGTCAGGATACTCTTTGAGGAGCTTATGCACCAGTTTCACCACTTCCTGGCTTTCCACTACATTGGACTGCTTTTGCCAGATGCCTTCTACCTTGATGTATTGAATTGCCGGCTGTCCGCTGTTAGCATCATAAAAATCAGGTAGCAAACGAAGTTTGTCATCGTAAAAATGATGATTTGAAAAATCTATCAGGTCCAAAGTACTGCTCCGATAATGACCTTTGAGCTGAAGACTTTGTAAGTAACCCTGCGCTAATTCCAGTAAGGAAGTAGCCTCTAGAGCCAATGCTTCATCTACATTTTCAGTTTCTTCATCTTCCCAACGAGCCTGATACAAATCATTAGGGCTCAATTGCTGACTGTCACCAGCGATAACTACCTGCTGCCCACGGTACATAGCGGGTATTCCCTTTTCTGCAAAACATTGCGAAGCTTCATCAAAAATCACCAGATCAAACATGGGCTTCTCATTGAGAGGAAATATGGCTGACACAGTTTCCGGTGAAGCCAACCAACAGGGGATCAGATTAAATACTTCATCTTCAAAAGTGCCTATTACTTTTCTCAGAGGCCATATTTTACGTTTCTTACTGATTTGATGATTCAAATCCCGGTACGTCACCATATTGTTGAGTCGGTTGTACTCAACGTCATAATAAGTACGTTCTCTAAGCTTCAAGTGCAAAATTTCCTGACTGATATTAAGTTTCTCTTCAATGCACTGTTGCAGCTCTTCTTCCATATCTGTCATCTGCCGGGATGAAACCATACGAAGTTGAGGAAACTTAGCTTCCAGATGATCAATCCAGGCTAATCTGACACTGTTCTGAAAAAGCGCAGTGATGGCATCTTCAGCCCTATCTTCGCTCTCTTCCAGCAGGCGGTTGATCACTGCTTTCTCGTGTAGCTCCAGATTATGATTTAAAGTGTCAAAATCACACAGTCCGTCAAAATCACGATCCAGCACTTTAAGCAAAGCTTCACTGTGTTCCTGGGTGATCAGTTTGCTATGTTGGGCAGGAGTTAAATAACTTTCCCACTGTTTAATTCTGGGAGCAATTCTATCCAGCACACCCACCAAAGCCTCTGTTCTTTGAAGTAAGTCTTTATAAGCAATAGTTTTAATATTGAAATACTCATTAAAATTTCGCAGAGAGCGGAAAATCAGGGTAGCATTCAAAGCCTTTTCCTGATAATCAAACCATTCCTGAATGAGTTCTTTATTGAAATTATTTGATGACTCTTTGTCTGGTACTTCAATCAACCATTTTTTATCTCTCAGCTTGGAGAGGTTATGTTCCAGATTTAAGCGGTTATCTATTTTTTCTGCAATGATCTGGAAGCCTTTTTTATCAGGACCAAGTTCATTCTGCTCCAGGATTCTTTCCACGTAAGCTTTATCCTTTGAAAATAGCTTCCACCACATCCAGCTGAACACACCATTTCTAGCCTCCTCTGCTTCAGAAATTATCCTTTGACATTGACCGAGTTCTTCTGAAGGCAGATTAGTTTCTGGTCCATGCCCATGATAGCACTCCATTACCACCCGCTCAATATTGGAAAGCCATAGAGGATCCGCATCTTTTTCAATATTGGGGACCATATGGGTAAAGAACGTATAAGCTTGTTCTTCACCCAAATAGCTTATGAAACTGGAGATGTCTTCAGTACGCTGTTGTAAGTTTTCGCAGATTACAAAGTCAACCTCTGTCTTCAGGATATTCTGTGTATCTTTTTCTATCTGCTGCTTAAACTCAGGTACATCTTTAATAATTTCTCTGATTTGCTTTAAGTCTTCTACTGAGTAATCTATAAAAGGCTTTCTGCTGTAAAGGGGATAACTTTCTTTTTCAAACTGGTTGGAATAGGCAGTGAAGGTGCGTAGCCTTTTGATAAAGTCATGCATCTCAGGAATATAAAATTGCCGATATTCCTGCTTCATATTAACAGAAGGCTTATTGATATCGGAAGTCAGATACAGTTCTTTGATGGAAATACCTGCCTCACTCTCATCAAATAATGCGCGCTTGAATTCATCCAACTCATCACAGATCTGTTCTATCCGACGGCTATATTGTAGAAAATTCCTTTCCAGATATATGGTATCCAGGCTATTATTTTTGTGCTGGTACTCGTAAAGAGAATCTATCTGCTTATTAATCTGAGCATAAATCTCTTTCCGGTCATTTTTAAAATCGTGAACCAGGGCAATAAAAGGGTCCACATCTTTTTCTGCGAGTCGTTTATACACCACATCCAAAGCTGCTCTCTTTTGACAAACAACCAACACTCTTTTTCCTTGCGCAATATAATCACCAATCAGATTGGTAATCATCTGAGATTTTCCTGTTCCGGGAGGGCCTTGTACTACCAGCGAGTTTCCTCTTTTTACAGTTCTGATCGCCTTCTCCTGATAGGCATCCATCTGGAAAGGACAAAAAATCTGCTCTTCTTTAATACGGCTGGCATAGTCAATATACTCTTTGCTCAGCTTTTCTTTCAGATCCATCTGCAAACCCTCAAGGTTTGAGTAGACAATTTTCTCGGTAGTTGCTCTTTTGGAAAAAAAATCCTCAATATCTGGCAGAAACTGGTTTTCAATCAGCTTCAGATAATCAGGGACAAGATAAGATCCTGCCTGAGGAAATATCCCCAAAACTGCTTCAGGATATAATTTCAGCTCACCATCTTTTTCATCCTGGGCCAGTTCTTCTTTGGTATACTCCCGAAAAGACTGAAGCTTATCTACAAAAATCTCCTGATTAAAGTTTATGGTAAATTCACTTTCCTTAAAGAGTTGATAGAGCGAAGTGCGAAAAATCCTGCTATCGGTATCAAAGTCATCAAATCCTTTTTCAGCCAGATTTTCATCAAACGGAAGCTGATTGTAGTAGGCGTAGGCAAGTAAAAAAGTCTTGTTGAGCGCCACACTTACTTCATCCCTCACACTTAGTACCCATTGCAGGCCATATTGCTCGCTTTGCTCCTGCTCCAGATTTACCGGAAAAAACATTAGAGGACAGCGCACGATGGTACCATCTGCAAACTTACCCTTAACAAAGGGCCAACCTACATAAAGGTCTTTAGAGCCTTGCTCTTCAAAGATAAACTTTTCGGTACGTGACAATTTTTTGAGCTGCTGACTCATTTTATTGCTGCTCTCATCTCTACTATCCAGTACTGCACAGAGGGGCATTTTTTTTCCCTTGATACCTTCCAGGTCATGTTCACCTCCGGCAATGAGCCACTCAATAATCTTGTATGACGAAAAGTTGTTGAGAAAATCAAATTTATGCACATCTACAAACTGCTTCGCTACAAGGCGAGCTAAATACAGCGAACGATTATTACTGGTGATGTTTGTCAGTCTCCTAAGATAGGATTGTAATATTTTGTGCATAGTTGATAGATGGATGAATCGTTTCAGGGTAAAGTGTACGCTGAGGCATATCTCTCATGCGTTATTAAATAACTATATAGGGTAAAAGTTTTACAAGTAATTCTTCTTTGATATAGTACACCTCCCTTAATTGGTCTGTAGAAGAAAAGTTGCCATATATTCTACGATGATTCATAATTGCCTTGGCCAAATCATAATCAATATAAGGATGCTTGAGTAAAGATTTAAAATCAACCTCATTGATTTTTATCTTTTTTGTTTCAAAATCATCTTGAATAAAACTAGACTCTTCCAAAGAGTGCATTGCTTCCTCACTAATATGATAGACTTCTTTTAGTTGATCAAGGCTATGAAAACCACCCAGCTGCTCCCGGTACTTTACAATACGAGAAGAAAGTACTGTTCCAACTCCTTTTAACCGCATCAGTTCCAGTGAATCTGCCTGGTTGATATCCAGATAAAGCTTCTCAGTCTTCGGTGACTCCACCTCTACATCTTCCCACTCAGCTTTTGTAGCTTCATTGATTTTTTCAAAAGATACTGACCTTACCTCAGTCTTCATCTGCGGGATATCAATATAAGCTTCCAATGTTTGGTATAAAGAGACAGGGAAATCATATATTTTCAACAAATCCTTAGCTTCATAAAACCTACCGCCCTTATTGCGATAGCTTAAGATACGAGCTGCTAATTTTTCATTAATACCAAGTTGTCTAAAAGTTTCAAAAGATGCGTCATTGGGATTGAAAAGAAAAAGATCTTTATGTACATCTACATTTTCCTGGTGGACAATGTGGGGCTGAGTGACGATTTCCAGCTCACTAAGCAAAGAATCCAGTATTATTAAATCTGTTGCCCTATCCTGATAGTTAGCGGTGGCTGTTTTCTCAATATAAATAGTTGTAAAAATAGCGATTGTAACCAATGAGAGTAAAAAGAAAAGACCTCTGGTTTCTGTTCTTGAAAAACCAAAGTAATCCCTTACCCATGCCACAAAAAACCTAATCATGACTTATTTCCTTATGAGAAAGCTTCTCCAGAATTTTTTGATAGAGTGCTACCTTTTCAAAGGATGAACTTATAGGATTTATAGATTCATCTTTATGAATTTGCGCATGAATTTCACTTATATCCGAAGCTTCTAATAATACCACTGGTAGCTGAGTGATAATGTTGATAGCTGTATTATGAGCTTCATATTTCAAGCTTCTTCTCATAGCTTCGCTCATCAATATTACATCAAAATGTGCATTGAGGACGGCTTTTTGTGCAGCATCTATATCTTTGGCTATGATAAACTCCAATGAACATTTGTTTAAAAACCAGGCGATATAATCAATTGGAATCTTAGAGTCCTTAATGATCAAAAGGTGTAATTTTTCAGCTCGCTGTATGCTTTTTTTTGTGTCCGCTAGATTAATTATTTCTTTCTCAGCCAAAATCTTCGTGGCTGTAGGTTGCATTTGCATGTATTCTTCTACCAGAGTATCACTGAAAAAGCTTCTCATGGCAGCGGGCAGGGCAAACTGCAATCTTGTTTTGATCTGCTGAAATACAAGAAGAACAACTAAAGCTAAAGTGATGATGAAAATACTTACATTTAATTTTTGCAGTAAAGCAATAATACCGTCGTTTTCCTGTAGGTAGGCATCTTCAATATCATCCATTAACACTAAAAAAGAAGCCTCTTGCGCACATATTTTTTTGATCATCTCATTTCGCAGGCGATCATTATTTACTACTAGCAAAAACTCCTTTATAGCATCTGAAATGTTATCTTTATAAGGCTGTATTTCGTTAAACTTTTCTTCAATCAGCTTATTTTTTTCAGACTGTGCATTCCCAATACCAAATTGTATGGCAAAATGATTTTGTGACCACTGCTCATTCAGTAATGCAATTCTTTTGAGATCAACCTCTAATCCATTCTCGTGCTCACCTGCATATGATGCGTAATGATGCATCTGGTGAAAAAGTGACTTTTGCGTACTGATCAGCTCAGTTAGCTTTGCATTTTCCTGAGATATGGAATATATTTTTTCTGAGATAAAGTGCATTAGTACTATCAAAAACAGAATAGCACAAAGGGCAATGAGGGTATAATACTTACTAATTTTCTGGAAGACTAGCCTTTCCGTTAAGAGCTGCATCGCTTAGGGTTTTGAATACCCTCACAATCTACGACGGCGTGAGTATACAGAACCGCACAAATTCAATGCATCTCAACGGATGTAAAGTATTACCAAAATTTCAAGAAAAGTGGTTATTACTACTAAGAATGTTTCAGATATTTCTATTCTGTGACATTCTCAGCAAATTAAAAAGAGAACGGGCATTATGATAATTTCCTTTCCATATCTGTGCCTTCTGGTCATTTTTGGAGGAAGGGTGAGTATCTAATCCATTGGTATACCAGCCACCATGCTCATGGTCAATGATGTAGTTTTTAGTATAAGTCCACAGGCGATCAAACTCTTTTTGGTAAATACTATCCTGTGGATAAAAGGTAGAGAACAGATACAGGGAGTTAAGCCCTTCTGACTGAGACCACCAGTTCTTTCGGTCATCTATGATTGTAAGTTTTTCATCACCGGGAAGGTAGTATCCTCTTTCCAGAATGCCGCTATTTTCCGGGTCAAAACCGGTAGCAAGTGTATGATCCACCATCAGCTTTGCTCTGTCTAAGGTCTGCTTGTATTCATATTCTTCCAGAGCCTCTGAAGCTTCCAGCAGCAGATAAGCTGTTTCTATATCATGTCCAAAAGACACATGATCTATTCCATAATTAGCTTCACGAACCGCTTCGGCAGAATCCAGGTAAGAAACCGGGGTCCAATCATCGTAAAAGAATAAGCGCAGATAACCTTTGTCAGAAACCATTTTATCCCTTACCAAATGGAACATTTCTTTAAGGCGGGCTTCCAAAGTATCATCCGGCCAAACATGATAGAGTTCTGTCAGAGCTTCCAGCACATGGATACTGGTATTCTGGTCTTTGTAGAAGTAAGTTTGTGTAGGGAATTCCTGCTGAAACATGAGACTATCTATCACCTCTCCTTCACGCGTAAGGGTAGGGTGATATCCTAGTAGTTCCGGATCATGAGCATGCTCGTCCATCCATTGAAAAGCCTGACGGGCAAAATCCAGTACTTCTTTATCTTCCGACAATTCATAGTATGCTGCCAAGGCATATATTCCAAAAGCATTGCCGTAGACCCTCTTCAGCTGATTATTTACATTGTCCATGATAGGCTCTCCGGAACGATCCACCAGCCAGTAAAAGCCACCATACTCCTGATCCCACATCTTACTTTTCAGAAATTCATATCCATGACGAGCAGCATTGCTATACATGCTATCTTCAGGAAAAAGCTGTGCTGCTTTGGAGAGAGTCCATACATGGCGGGCCTGGGTAACAATCATTTTTTCCTGCCTGTCCATTTGTTGCCAATCGTAGGTAAAATTGGTCAGAAATCCTCCCATAGTACTATCAATGGTTCGGGGATACCAAACCTTCAGGAGATTGTCCTCCAATTCAAAACGGATTTCATCAGTAAAGTCCATCACTGTCTCAGTACCTTCTGAATTATCCTCAGCAACTGGTTGGCAGGCAATTATGGAGACTAGCAGGAAAAAGAGTAAGCCGGTATATTTCATTTTAGGGTTCAGGTAGCTGCTTTATCGTGTTCCAGTTTGGTTTTCTCCTTTTCGTCTTTTTTCAACTTATCCTCGTCTTCATCCACCGGCTTACCTCTCCAGTAAGTGGCCAGAGAAGAACCTGTGATGTTCATCACAGGACCGAAGATCGCAGGAGCCAAACCAACGGTGGCTACTTTTCCCATTTCATTGGCAAGTGCAGAAGCGAGTCCTCCATTTTGCATCCCTACCTCCAGCGCAATGGTACGGCAGTCCCGCTCGGCCATTTTGAACACGCGAGCTCCCCAGTACCCCAGGAAATATCCGGATATGTTATGAAAAAATCCTGCAACAATCAGTACCATACCTACATTCAGTAATTCATCACGACCGGCAGCGGTAATGATAGTAATGATATAAGCGATTCCAAACATTGAAATGATCGGCATGGCATCATCCAGCCACTTAAGCTTGCCATGGAAAAAGTGATTAAAAATCAAACCAGCCGTTACCGGGATGACTACAATTTTGACCATGCTCCACATCATACCCAAGACATCTACCTGCACAAATTCTCCTCCCAGCCAGGCCATCATATTAGGCGTGACAAAGGGTGCCAGCAGGGTAGCAAAAGCAGTGAGTGTAACGGATAAGGCTAAATTAGCCTTTGCCAGATAAGCCATAACATTAGATGCCAATCCACTGGGAGATGCACCTATGAGTATAATACCTGCGGCTATTTCTGGTTCTACCCCAAGTAAATTAGCCAGGCCAAAACCCACAAAGGGCATGATGGTAAATTGGAAGAACATTCCTAAGAGAACACCTTTGGGCATTTTTACTACTCCGGCAAAATCCTTGATACTCATGGCTGTACCCATACCAAACATAATGATCTGTAGCAAAGGCGTAAATAAGTTTTTCAGATCAAATCCGTTGACCTCCTGAAAATAGGACGGATAAAACATGGCAACGGTGACTGAGGCAAAAATAATTACTGTGAAAGAAAAGCCTCTCAGAAAAGAAAATCCCCGAAAACCTATGGCCAGAAAAAGAAAGAAGGCGGTTAGTAAAAGTCCTATCCCGCTTTCCAGTCCCATAATTAACAGAATGACTACTGCCAGTACACAAGCTCCTGCAAGCCCCAGCATAATTTGATAAATCGTTTTAGTCTGCTTCATATTTGTGTATTAGTACAGCTCAAATTAACAAAAAAGAAAATGCCAGACTCATTTTAAAGCCTGGCATTTTAAAAAAAGCCATTAACTCCAGAGTCTATCGGCGGAATCTATAGTATCCCACTCAGGAGTCGGTGCAAAGTATTTAGTACCTTTTTTCATATGTTCTTTTACCACATCTTCATTTAACTCTACCCCTAGCCCGGGTTTTTCCGGCACTACTATATGCCCATCCTGTACGATCGGTTTTTCTATACCAGTTACCAGATCTTCCCACCAGTCTATATCCACGGAGTGATGCTCCAGCGCAATAAAATTCTGGGTAGCAGCTGCACAATGTACATTGGCCATCATAGATACCGGAGTTCCAGCAAAGTGCATCATCATCGGAATACCATTTTCCTCAGCATAATCTCCAATCTTTTTGGTTTCCAGAATTCCACCTGATGAGGCGAGGTCAGGGTGAATCATATCCACTGCACGGGCATCAATCAATTTGATAAATTCTTCTTTGAGGAAGATATCTTCTCCGGTGAGCGTAGGCGTTGTGATGTTATTGGTAATTTCCTTCCACTTATCCGTATACTGCCAGGGCACCAAATCTTCCAGGTAAGCCAGACGGTAAGGTTCCAGGACTCTACCCAAGCGTATTGCTTCATTGGTATCAAAGTGACCAAAATGATCCGCTGCCAACGGAATTTCGTAGCCTACTACATCCCTTACCTGCTTTACATATTCAGCCACTTTTTCCAAACCTTCGTCAGTAATTTGAATTCTGGTAAACGGGTGAGCGGTAGTACCATAGCTTCCGTATTCACGACTCCACTGCTGCCCGATGTCATACATATTACTGTTGATGACCATATTCTCTTCATCCTTCAGCATCTGGATACCGAAGTCCATTTTAAGGAAGGTGAAGCCCTGATCTACTCTTTCCTTCATACGCTCGGCATAGGTGATAGGGTCGGGAGAACCGGCAGTATCGCAGTAGAGGCGAACTTTGTCGCGGAATTTCCCTCCTACCATTTGATAGGCTGGTACATTATAAGCCTTGCCCGCCAAATCCCAAAGTGCCATTTCTACCGCACATACACCACCTGCCTGGCGGGAATGTCCGCCAAACTGCTTGATCTTCTTGAAGATCCGATCCACATTGCAAGGATTTTCTCCCAGAATACGGCTTTTAAGGAAAAGTGCGTACTTAGGGCTGGCATGGTCGCGCACTTCGCCCAAGCCATAGATCCCCTGATTGGTATCAATTCTGATCACCGGGCAGGGCATAGGTGCATTGGCGATTTCCACCACGCGCATGTCGGTAATTTTCAGATCGCTAGGACTGGAATTTTTGTTAACTTTTTGAGTAGAGAACTCCAAAGTTTCTTCAATAGACCTGTTCATAAACCCGCCCAAAGCTAGTCCGCCAAGTCCGGCTTTCTGGAAAAATTCACGTCTTCCATTAGTTGAAGAATGCTTTACTGGGTCCTGCTTTGCCTCAACTTTTTTGGCAGGCATTTTCAATAATTCCTGTATCTTTTTAGTGTTCATAGGTTTTAGATTGTTGGATAAAAATATTAAAATTAACTCCACAAGCGATCCCAGGAGCGTATTTCGTTCCACTCCTCTGTTGGCGCAAAGTACTTCTCTCCTTTGGCAAGATGCTCTTTCACCACATCTTCATTGAGTTCTACGCCTATTCCAGGTTTCTCGGGCACATTAACGTAGCCATCCTGAACGATAGGTTTTTCAATACCTGTCACCAGATCTTCCCACCATTCATTGTCTACTGAGTGATGCTCCAGAGCAATAAAGTTATAAGTAGCTGCTATGGCATGTACACTTCCCATAAAAGAAACCGGAGATGCGGCATGGTGCACCGCCATCGCTACGCCATATTCTTCTGCCATATCTCCAATGAGCTTGGTTTGTAACAGACCTCCGGCACTTCCCGGGTCAGGATGCACAATATCTACTGCTTTGTTTACAATCAGGTCCCGAAAATTTTCTTTGTGGTAAATATCTTCACCGGTCATGGTAGGTGTATCCAGAGCCTCGGAAATGGTTTTCCAGTCTTCCGTATTCTGCCAGGGCACCATATCTTCCAGCCAGGAAAGTGTGTAAGGCTCAAATGCTTTACCCAGTCTGATCATGCTGTTGACTCCCATGTGACCAAGATGGTCAATGCCCAAAGGTACTTCGTAGCCAACCAACTCTCTTGTTTTGGCAATGTACTCCGTGAGTAACTCAACCCCTTTATCAGTGATTTGAACACGGGTAAGCGGGTGTTTGGTCTGCGTATAACTGGTGACATCACGATCAGTCCAGCCCCGCATCTCCCCCCAGGGTTCAGTATTTACCAAAGTACCTGGTATATCTTTGATCAGGCCAATCCCTACATCCATTTTAAGGATGGTAAAGCCTTTATCTACCCGATCTTTCATGCGCTGGGCAAACTGATCAGGGTCACGAACGGTTGGAGTATCTACATAAATCCTCACTTTGTCACGGTACTTGCCACCAAAAAGCTGATATACCGGTACACCATAGGCTTTTCCTGCCAGGTCCCATAGGGCCATCTCCACTCCGGAAACTCCTCCACCCTGACGTCCATGCCAGCCAAATTGCTTGATCTTACGGAAGACACGCTCCACATTGCAGGGGTTGTCTCCCAGAATACGGCTCTTTAAAAACAAAGCATAACGTTTATCTGCACCATCTCTCACATCTCCCAGCCCATATATACCTTGATTAGTATCAATTCTAACCAGAGGCACATTGCCATACTGTGCAATCCGCATGTCGGTGATTTGCAGATCGGTTGGAGCAGAATTTCTGTTAACCTTTTGTGTGGTGTATTCTAAAGTCTCTTCTATGGGTTTTCCCAGAAATGATGAACCTACCGCTAACCCTCCCAGGCCTGCTTTCTGCATAAAGTCGCGCCTGCTATTGTTTGAGGAATTTGCTTTTCCATTATGATCAGGACGCAAAAGTCTCTTTATCCAATCTTTTTGGTTTTTCATATAACAAGGTTGTGTATTAGTAGTGTGATTTTTTTTACCAGGTACGCCCTTCTAAAAATTCGTCCAGTTCCGCTCTTGACATAGGCAGCTTATCAGGGTTATCATCCAACCAGCCAAGGAATGCCTGTTTGATTTCATCCGTCCAGCGAGAATCTATCTGGCCGGGAGTATATGTACCCTCTCTAAGCATCTGATGGCCAAATTGGTCACGAAGCGCGATAAACTCAGCATTGGTAATTACTTCTTCAGCCAAATGGGCAGGAATAAAAATCACTCCTTCTCTTTTGGCTAAGACTACGTCGCCCGGCATTACTGTAGCCCGACCAATTCTGATAGGTTTGTTAATTCCGGTAAGCATCATACCCTGAATAAAAGAAGGGTCCCATCCGCGCACATAAGCATTAAAACCTTCTATTTTGGCAAGTCCTTCCATATCTCTGGATGAACCGTCAAAGACAACACCATTACCAGATTTCGCATAGATAGAATTACCTAGATTATCTCCGATGAGCGTGCCATCTACTATTTTACCAAAGCCATCGGCAACGTACACATCACCCATCTGAAGTTCATCAATAGGCCATGAATTAGAACCTCCAATTCTTCCATCTTTTTCACCCTGCGCCTTGATATCATCATTCACATCAGGGCGGGATGGCATGTATTGGGCGGTAAGGGCACGGCCAGCAAAAGGTTGGTCCTGATGTAGCATTTCCCATCCTCCTTCAAACTGGTTATTATATCCCTTATTACGAAGTACTCCCCAGGCTTCTTCAATTGAAATATTTTTAGCTCTATCCAGCAATTCTTGAGGCACTTTCGGACGACCGTCAGGATAACGCTCTCCTTCCCAGTCAGAAGTTAGCTCCAGCATTTCTTCCTTACTCATGGTCACATGCTGCGCAACAGAAGGAAATCCGGTAATAAGCAAGCCAGACAAGATGAAAAAAATCAGGTAGTTACGTTTCATTATTTTTCTTTTTAAAATTGGTAGTACAAGTGATTTTACAAAAATCTTTAATGTTGAGAAATGAAGGTTTGAACTTAGGAACCCTGCTTTAAATTAACAAGGAAAAAAGCAATGCTTGTTTAGGCAAAGAAAGGCACGTTTTCGTCAGCATACTTTCTCAAGCCTTCCTCATTGATCTCCACACCTATACCGGGCTTATCCAAAAGAGGTATATATCCGTCTACCACCATCTCTCCCTCAAAGTCTACAATCTCCTTGAACATGGGATTTTTGTGAAAATAAATCTGCCACTCCAGTATCATAAAGTTTGGTACTGAAGCACAGACATGGCTGGAAGCCATCGCCCCCAGATAAGAAGCTACCATATGCGGAGCAAATGGAACATAATAGAGATTCGCCAGGTTGGCAATTCTCTGTGCCTCACCCAGGCCACCTGCTTTTTGCAGATCAGGCATGATGATGTCTACTCCTCCAATTTCCAATAGTCTGCGAAATGGATGGGCCAGGTATAGATTTTCTCCGGTACAAATAGGGGTAGAAGTAGATTCGGTGATGAGGCGGTAAGCTTCCAGATTTTCCGCAGGGATAGGCTCTTCCAGCCACATCAAATTAAGGGGCTCCAGCATCTTGGCAACCTTCATACCAGTGGGTAAATCGTAGCGTCCGTGCATATCACAGCAAATATCTATGTTGGGGCCAACCGCCTCCCGGGCCGCTGCCACCTGATCATACATCCTTTGCAGCTCAGCAGGGCTGGCAGTCCAGTTGTACCTGTCGTACTTGTTGGGGTCATTAGCCTGATCCAGATCAAACTTAACCGCAGTCATACCCATGTTCACTGCTTCAGTGGCTGCATCAGCAAAATCCTGAGGAGAAGGCAACTGGTTCTGGTAAAGCGCAGTATCCATATACACTCTGACTTTATCTCTGAATTTACCTCCCAGCAATTGATAAACGGGCATGTTCAGCGCTTTCCCTGCCATATCCCAGAGTGCAGTTTCTATAGCAGTAAGTGTGGCTACATACATACCGGACTGTGCGCCTTCAAAAAATCCCCTGCGACGCACATCCTCAAAAATACGGTGCATATTAAGAGGATTCTGTCCTTTGATGCGCGCTCCCATCATTTTCACCAGATGATAGGTTCCGGGTGTAGCATCCACTGCTTCTCCGTGTCCGACGATATCCTGATTGCTATAAACTTTTACAAACAGGCTATGACCTCCACGAATGTAGGCACATTTAACATCTGTGATCTGTAAATCAGAAGGGGCTGAGTAGAGTGATTGTTTTTGAACGGCTGCGAAAAGGTCGTTAGCAAAATTAGCAAAAAGCGATAGCCCAACTGCTCCCGCAGTACCTTTGGACAAGAATGAACGTCTTGAGTAGTTATTGGTCATTGGTTTTTAGGTTTTAGATGTTGATTAATTAGGGATTAGTAATCGGGATAGGTTTTATAATTTCTAAAACTTAATCCCCAACCCCAGATTTACCAGGTACGGTTTTTCAATATTTCCTGAATCTGCTCAGGAGGAACTGGAAGTTCGTCAACGTTGGCTTCCAGCCATTGCGAAAAGTCTTTTTCAATCTCGTCAGACCAGCGGGTGTCAATCTGACCTGCGGTATATTTTTTCTCTCGCAGACGCTGATGACCAAACATATCTCTCAGCCTCACGATTTCGGAGGTTTTCACTACTTTTTCTGCCAGATGAGCAGGAATCACACTTACTCCTCCTTCTTTACCCAGAATCACATCGCCGGGCACTACCATAACACTACCCAGATTGATAGGCACATTCATACCGATGAGAGTGGTATTCTGACCATAGGAAGGATTATGATGGGAAGGGTGGTAGCTTCTGACAAAAGAAGTGAACTCGGGTAATTCTTTGAGTCCTTCAATATCCCGGATCGCACCATTATAGACGATACCGTTGCCAGAATTTGCATAAATGGCGTTGGCGAGATTGTCTCCTATTGTAGGGCCGTCCTTATGAGCTCCAAACTGATCGGCCACATATACATCTCCGGGTTGAAGCTCGTCTACCGGCCAGGAGTTCTGCCCTTTGATCCGTCCTTCTTCATGCCCTTTGTCAAGGGTAGATTTATACACATCAGGTCTGCCAGGCATAAAGAGTGCTGTATAGGCTCTACCTACCAATACCTGCTCGGGATGTATGCTAAGCCAGTCCTCTTCATACTGATGCTGAAACCCTTCGTTTTTCATTACTGCCCAGGCTTCTTCATGGGTAACCAGCTTCATCCGCTCAAGAATTTCATCCGGGACTTTGGGACGACCATCTTCAAAACGCTCACCTTCCCAGAGAGGGGTGTAAAGCAACATTTGTTCTCTGCTAATAGTCTGAGCTTTTGCACCAAACTGCATTAGGATAAGACTAATGAGCAGTATGCTCATCCATAGATTGTTTTTTTTCATAGTAGTATCTTTCAATTCATAAGATAGGCTGGACTTTATTTCCAGCCTATCCTCTAAATATACAAATCATTTTCACTATTCAACATCCCACCAGACTCTGGTGTCAAGATTATCTGCTCCCATACGTGAAATCGCAGCATTTACGTTTTCTGTATTTACTATAATTTCATCTGAAGGATATGTAAGCCTGCGAATAAAGTCACCTGAAATATCCTGGTTAGGGAAAGGATTGGGGTCCAGGTCAGGATATCCACTTCTTCTGAAGTTAGCAAAAGCTTCAGGACCATTCAGGAAGGAGGCAACCCAGTACTGAGTATTGATTTGTTCAAGAGCATTGGCTTCATCAAAAGGGTTAGCGGCAAGATACGCATCAATCTCAGCCTCGGGAATTGCTGAATCATCTGAATATAAAGCCATTTGTTCCATATGTGCTCTTACACCCTGATTATAAAATTCCTGGGCAGAACCTGAAATCCAGTCTCTTGAAGCAGCCTCGGCAAGTAACAATTGGGTCTGGGCAGCAGTCACTAAAAACATAGGGGAAGTCTGCTGCGCTACTCGATTACGGTCAGCCTGAGAAAACTCATAAAAGCTGGCCAGACCAAGCTCTTCAGCCACCTGTCGGGCAGTCTCATCATTATTTCCCATAGGCATACCAATCTGTAGATCCGGATCTGAAGATGCCCTTGCCGGTACCTGCTCAGGGCCGGAGGCTGCCCCTACATACCTGACAGCGATCGCTGACAGACGTGGATCATCATTTTCCTGTAAATAGTCAACAAATGGAGCAGCTAAATAATAATTATTGGCTTCCGTAGCATTTAGTGTTCGTCCCGGACCGTTTACATAATTTGCATCATGGCGTATCACTGCGTTCTCATCATTAGAAGTAATCACTCCTGCCTGATAAGCCTGTTGTACAACCTGCTGAGCTGTGGAGGGCTCTACTTTACTGAGGTGCATCCCTGCTCTTAGGAGTAAAGAGTTACCATACTTTTTCCATAAATCAATATCACCACCATAGAGGACATCAGCAGTTTCTATCGTTCCGGATTCGTTTAAGGCAGCAGTGGCCTGACTCAGTTCATTGATGATATCAGGATATATTTCCGACTGAGGATCGTATGCAGGATAGAAGTTCTGCTCCAGAAACGCTTTCCCTCCTTCAAAATAAGGAATGTCGCCATAAGAATCCGTTAGTAACATGAACGCATGAGCCTGAAGAATTCTTGTCATCTGAAGCAGATTATTTCTTTCAGGAACATCTTCAATACGACTGATAATATCACGGGTAGAACGGATGACGTTGCGATAATAATTTTCCCACATGTCTTCTGTTGACTCCCGGTTATCCTGGTTAAAATTAGCACCGGTCAGCACCCCTGAGTTAGGAGAAATAACCTGTTGCACAATACCCATATCGTATACCAGTACAGAACCGGGGTAAGACATATTGATGATAGCACTGTTGAGCTGAAAGGCTGGATCAACGTTGGTAGCCTCAGTCTCGTTGGTATTGAGTTCGTCAAAACCTTCATCACAGGATATGAGAAGCATAAATACCAAGGGAAGGAAACGAAATATTAATAGCTTATTCATAGTGATTGATTTCTAAAATTTCACATTCAAATTAAACCCAATGCCGCGAGTAGTAGGCAATCCTGTTGACTCAAGCCCTACAAGATTGTCTGAAGAAAAGCCAAAAGACTCCGGGTCAATGTTAGGCACCCACTTTTTCAGCATCAGCACATTGTTGGCCACAAAATTGAGTCTTACCGCTTTGGCAGGGAAATTATCAGGCAGGAAGCGGGAGAAGTCGTAACCTAATGTAACCTGACGCAGCTTCCAGTAGCCACCATTGTAGACAATAGGCTCTACCAGTTGTTGAGAGCGTACCACTTCCCAATAGGTCTGCGGATCGGCAGCCACTGTATTTGGCTCACCCTGTTCGTTTACACCATCTCCAATCACTCCTCCTTCACGACCTTCCAGGGTCATTTTATGCAATCCATGACGAGTAGCATTGAAATTGGTACCAGACATCATTTGATTGCCTAGTTTGAAGTCTATCAGGAAGGAGAAATTGATTCCTCTATAGTTGAATGAATTGGTAAATCCACCCACCCATTTGGGTAATGCACTTCCAAAGGTAATCAGATTATCGGTACGAAGGGCTACACCATTTGCTCCAAATACCTTGCGGCCCTGTTCATCTCTTTTGTAACCAAAACCAGCTAACTGACCCATCTCTTCACCCACGATCTGTTGTAAAAACCCGTTAAACACATGTTGGCCGACTGTAATGGTCTCACCTATGGAATCAGTCTGAAGCCTCAGCACTTCGGTAATATTGTAAGAACCATTGAAGGTAAAATTCCACTCAAAATTATTGGTCTGAACCGGCGTGATATTGAATAGCATTTCCAGGCCACGTGTCTGGCTTTCTCCACTGTTGAGTAGCGTGTTGACGAAGCCCGAACCATCAGAAATCTGCGCGGTAACAATCTGGTCGGTAGTATTCTTCTGATACACGGCTAAGTCTAAGCCTACCAGATCATCAAACAACCTCAGTTCTGCTCCAAACTCTATTTCTGAGGCTCGCATCGGCCGCAGATCTGGGTTTGGAACAGTGTTACCATTGATATTGGCCACTGGTTGCATGGCTCCTGAGGGATTGGCAAAAAGGTTAGCGTTGACTCCGTAAAAAAGAACATCAGAGTAGGGAGGCACATCAGTATCGCTACCCACTTCTGCAAAAGCAGCTCTTAGCTTTCCAAAGCTCAACCATCCTGATGTGTTACTCATAGACTCAGAGAAGACGTAGCTTGCAGATACTGATGGGTATGATATGCTGCGGTTTTCAGGAGATAATGTTGAGAACCAGTCATTACGGAAAGTACCGTTCAGAAACAGGCGGTCTTTATAAGATAGTTCAGCCGAACCATAAATTGAATTTACTCCCCTTTCAGATAAAGCATAGGTTGGGTCTTTTACCCTGCCATTCTGCACAGTGTACAGATCACGGATGACAAAGTCAGTAACCTGCACAAAATTACGGTCCATCCTGCGGTACATTCGGTTTCCTCCTACGCTCAGGTTGACCCCGATGTCACCAAATTCTTTGTAGGCATTGACTAAAATATCAGAGTTGATTTCTCTAAATCTGCGTGCTTCTTGGGTATAAATACCATTTACAAAACCTTCTGGTGCCGGAGGACGAGAAGCCTGCCCCGTAGGAAAGTTATTGGCATCCTGATCCCTTGACCAGTAATCCTGACCAATACGTCCCTGCACATACAGCCAATCTGTAAAATCATATTTGAGCGCTACATTACCAAATACCCTGTCACGGCGTACATTCTGAAACTGCTCGGCAAGTGTGAAATAGGGGTTAGTACGGTTTCTAAAACGGGAGTAGACAAATTCATTGCCTTCCGCATTGTACTTATTTTCATCCAATAAATCCAGAGGCATGGAGTTGGCCATATTGTAAAGTGCCACCGGAATGGTGTTATCCTGCTGGGCTACGTTGGGCGGATTTTTGTTGTATTCGTTAGAATAGTTAAAGCTACCAGTGACGCTAAACTTATCAGACAGGCTATAATCAAACCCCATATTGATGGTTCTTCTCTCAAAGGTATTGTTAGGCACGATTCCCAAGCTTCTTAAATTGGAAATAGAAAGGTTAAAACCACCTTTTTCACTACCGGCAGCCAGGGAAATGGTGTTGGTAATATTCTGTCCGTTTCTGAAGAACTTATCAACACGGTCATACACAGGGACATAGGGTACTTCTATGCCATCAAACAAAATTTGTGTCATGCCCGGTTGAAAGCGCTCTCCAAAAGACCACTGCCCGGAAGTAGGGTTGGGTGAAGTAGGCCGAACGCCATTTTCTCCCTGACCGTACTCGTACTGATAGTCGGTAAAATCCAGCGGTTGTTCATTGGTGTAATTCAGATTATAAGTAACACCTATTCCAGTTACTCCCCTACCCTTTTTGGTAGTAATCATGATGACTCCATCTTTGGCCCGTGAGCCGTAAAGCGCCGCAGCAGCAGCCCCTTTCAATACCGTCATATTCTCAATATCATCTGGATTGATACTGCTTAGTCCGTCACCTCCATCAGAAGTAAGTCCAGTTCCGTTATTTCCTAGTGAATTAGGATCATTACCTCCTGGGTTAGTACCAAAGTTTGTATTGTCTATGGGTATACCATTTACAACGATAAGTGGGTTGTTCTGTCCGGAAATAGAAGACTGTCCTCTTATCCTGATTTTAGAAGTACCACCCGGGCCAGTTCCCAGGTTTGAGATATTCACACCAGCGATTTTTCCCTGCAGGGCATTCATTACATTGGGGGTACGGTTAATCGTAAACTCTTCAGGATCAACTGTGGCAGTAGCATAACCCAGTGTACGGGAATCTTTTTCAATACCCAGAGCTGTGACCACTACTTCACTTAATTCAGTGACGTCTGTACGCATGACCACATTGACCGTTGACCTTCCATTGATTTCAACATCCTGAGAGATAAAACCTACCAGAGAGAAAATTAATGTGGTTGCATCGTCAGGGGCGCTTAATGCATAATTTCCTTCTATATCAGTAACGGTTCCTATATTGGTACCTTCTACCAGCACATTGACTCCCGGAAGTGGGCTTTGACTTTCTGCATCAGTCACTTTTCCTCTGATACTTTGCTCAAAGTCATCATCACCTAAATCAGCAGCCATAGATGAAATGGAAGCAAGAAGTTGACTTTTTTCATACCCCTGTTCGGCAGAAGCTTCGTTTTGAATACTTTGCTGATTCACTTTATTAATACTCTTCTCCTTCTCTTCCTGGGTAAGAATCACATAGGTCTGGGGGTCTATTTTTTCATAAGTAAGCGGAGAATTGTCCAGTATTTTTTTGAGATTGTACTCTAGTGCTTTCTCAAAATCCAGTTTTACTTTTACCTTTAGGTCTTTTACATACTTCTTCTCATAGAGGAAAGAAGCATCATACTTTTGCTGCAGTTGCTCAATTACTTCTTCAAGCATTTTGCCATACTGACTGTCCGAATGATCTTCCTGCCATAGGATAGCGGTATTATCATTGGAGGCCAATGCCTGGTTTTGAGCTAAGGCTATACCCGTATTGCCAAACAGCAATATGACAAGGCTATAGCCAATGAGATTTTTGTAGAAGGTTGTTTTCATTAGGTATGCATTTAGGGTTCATATGAATCAAAGTATAGTGTATTATCTTGGCGAGTGATGGATATTTTAAAAAGCCTTTCCATCGCCTGTAGTAAAGTATTAAGGTTCTTGGCAGTAACCGCTCCGCTAATTTTTCTGTTTTTCAGTTGTTCTTCACCAAATACAACCTGTAGACCATACGTATCCTCCAGTACAATGGCAATAGTGGAAAGTGGTGTATCATCAAAAAATAGCTTCTGATCCTTCCAGGCACTGTACATTTCAGCATGAACATTTTTCTTAGACACCTCCTGGGTTGCTTTTGAGTACTCCACCATTTCACCGGGTATGAGAGTAGTAGCCTCTTTCTCTGTTTTAAACTTTACCTTTCCACTTTCTAATACCACCTGAGTCAGGTCTCTCCGGCTTTGCACATTAAAGCTGGTGCCCAGAACTTCAATTGTACCCCCTTCATCAGTATTGACGCTGAAAGAGTATTGTATGCTATCCACGTTTTTTTGAACCACATGAAAATAAGCTTCCCCTCCCAGAGCCACGATTCTTTCAGGACTATTCAGATCTCTGGCATCAAAGCGTAAGCGGGAGTTAGCGTTTAGCGTTACCTCAGATCCGTCCGCTAAACGTAATGATTTGGTTTCGCCATAGGCAGTCTGAATATCTATCTGATAAGATGCACTGAAAACCCACCAGGATGCTGCTGCTACAATCAATAGGGAAACGGTAGCCGCGATGGCATGGTAAAAATTCTGCTGTGATGACGGATTTGGATGCTGATGCTTTTGGATTTGGTGATTTACTGTATTCCATGCCTGCTCTATCTCTTCCTGCGATAAGGATGAGCGTTTGAAATTAATACCTATAATCACTTGCCGGGCCTGCTCAACAATTTCTTTCTGCTCCGGATTTTGGGCTAACCACTGCTTCCAAAGTTCAGCATCCTGAGATTCAGGCTGCCTGACATACTGTTGAAAAGACTCGCTTTCTAAAAGTTCGTTAAGTGTATAAGAATTTTTCAAGTCAATTATCTTGTTTGATAATTAACTAGAGCATGATGTGCTTTCTTTATACTCACTGAAGACAAAAAAAATGCGTAACAGTATAGCTTTTAGTAATTTTCAATCGTAAAAAAAGTAACTTAATCTTTCAATAGAAATAACAAATTCCTTGTGAATCGTTAAGTCTTTTAAAGAAGTTCAGTTTCTTTTAAATGATCTGTAAATATTCATTTATCTGGTTTATGAACGGAATTCAAAAAATATTGCATGTACTTCATAAGCTTTCCGGAGGGTTGCTGTTTAAAGACTACAGTAAAAGGGAACAAAAAAACGCTGTGCAGGATACAAAGCTAAGTACATGGAAAGTAGATTGGATAGATGAGCAGGGCAATAAAGGTACTTATGAAACAAATGAATCTGATCTGGAAGAAGCCGAATGGAAGTTTAAGTACCTGTATGATGATAACTTAAGAGTCATCAGAATACACAAAGGAAAGTCTGAATCCTGAGTTTTATCAGCTAAAACAAGCTACATAATAAGCCTATAAATCCGGTTATCACAGAAGAATGAAGCACCAGTTGCTTAAGTTTATTCTCTTCTCTTAAGCGCAGTATTGCCCTAAATACAGAATTTACTACGGACTGATAATTCATGCCTAGTACTTCAGCTATCTGTTGGTAAGAAAGATTTTCATAATATTTAAGGTAAAGTACTTCACGCTGACGCTTAGGTAAATTATTCAGTGAAGCTGCGACTCTCATCTTACGAATATCGTTGGTTTCATCATCCACCATAATTTCCTCATGGGAAAAAGTGATAGGTTGAGAAAATGAATCCAGATGTAGAAAACGTTGATGATACTTTTTTTCTTTTTGTAGTGAAGTTCTTAAGGCTTTGAACAAATAAGCTTTCACATTGCTGACCTCACTGATGTTTTCGCGTCTTGTCCAAAGCTGGTAAAAAAGCTGCTGCACACACTCATGAGCAGGCGTTTCTTCTCCATATTGACGGCGGGCATATTGAAAAAGTGCATTGTAATGACTCTTAAAAAGTTGGGAAAAAGCAACATGGCTCCCCTCCAGAAATTCCTTCCAGCACTTTTGGGGGTTATTCAATAATTCTGAATCAGTCATTTGTATTTTTATGAAAAGCGCAAAAGCATTACTAATCTTAAGTATTTTTTAAAAGAAATACAATGTATTAGGCTGGTAAGACTAAATATTTCCCTAACAAATAATCACTAGGCAGTGGCACATAAATACTTTTTCTCTATTTTCTCAGCTTCTTCTTATTTGTATATGTTTGGCATATCTGAAGCATCATTGGTTGGTAAAACAGCATTTATTAGCTTTAACTCTATTATTCATCACTACACATGCATATGAACCGTAGAAAATTTCTTCTCAATACTTCACTTGGCAGCGTTACCCTTTCCGGCCTCAGCCTTTCCTTAAGCTCCTGCGATAATCAACAAGCTTCCCCTGAAACGTCTCAGAATCAAACAGATGCAAATACACCCTCTTTTAAGTTGGATGAAATCACTGTGGCAGAACTGCAAGAGGGTATGGAAAAGGGTAATTATACGGCTGAAGCCATCACACAACTTTACCTGGACCGAATAGAAGCCATTGATAAAAATGGCCCTGCCCTCAATGCTGTCATTGAGATCAATCCTGAAGCACTGGAAATCGCACGACAACTGGATGAAGAAAGAGCAAACGGAAATGTTCGTGGACCACTGCACGGCATTCCAGTGATGCTCAAAGACAATATTGATACCGGCGACCGTATGCAAACTACTGCCGGAGCGCTGGCTATGGAAGGTCATATGGCTCAGGAAGACGCAGCTATCGTCAAGCAGCTTAGAGATGCAGGAGCCGTGATTTTAGGAAAAACCAATCTAAGCGAATGGGCTAACTTCCGCTCTACCCGTTCCTCCAGCGGATGGAGCAGCCGGGGTGGACAAACTAAAAATCCCTATTCCACAAATCGTAATCCCTGTGGAAGCAGCTCCGGTTCGGGCGTAGCAGTTTCAGCGAATCTCTGTGCTTTGGCGATAGGCACAGAAACCAACGGCTCTATCGTTTGCCCTTCTTCTACCAATGGCATAGTAGGCATCAAACCGACTTTGGGACTTTTGAGCAGAACCGGCATCATTCCTATTGCCCATACCCAGGATACCGCCGGTCCCATGGCCCGCTCTGTAGCTGATGCGGTTGTCATGCTGGGCACTATGACCGCAGTGGATACTAAAGATCCCGCCACCCAAGTGGAAGGCCGGAAAGCCCTGACAGACTATACACCTTATCTGGATAAAAAAGGATTAGCAGGCAAACGTATCGGAATATGGCGAGGAGCTATGGGTTTTCATGAAGGGGTAGATGCTTTACAGGAAGATGCTTTTGAACTTATGCGTGAGCAGGGGGCTACTTTGGTTGATGTGGAGAAAGTACAGGCGGATGAGTCACTGGGTAATGCAGGTTTTCAGGTACTGCTCTACGAATTTAAGGCTGACCTGAATCAATATCTACAGCAGCATCCCAGCGCGCCGGTCAGATCTCTGGAAGAAGTCATTGCATTCAACAAAGAAAATGAAGCCAGAGCTATGCCTTACTTTAAACAGGAAATACTGGAAAGAGCACAAGAGAAAGGTGACCTGAATTCTGAAGAATACCAGGAAGCCCTGGCCAAGGTAAAAAGAGTGAATGGCAAAGAAGGCATTGACAAGCGTATGGAAGAACATGATCTTGATGCTATCATCGCTCCTACTGGTGGACCTGCCTGGCCCACTGACCTGATTACCGGAGATCATTTTCTGGGAGGAAGCTCCTCACCTGCCGCGCAGGCCGGATATCCTAACATCACCGTTCCTGCGGGTTTTGTACATGGGCTGCCCATTGGAATTTCAATTTTTGGGAAAGCCTGGACGGAGCCTGAGCTGATCAGTATCGCCTATGCCTATGAGCAGGCCAGTAAACATCGTAAAACTCCTGAGTTTTTAACCCATATTGTGTGAGGTAAGAGTACTTACAATTCCTTATTTTTGATAAAAGCTAGCACACTTATTAAACCAAAGTTTAAGCCCTATGAGAACTACCCGACTTTCCTACTTACTGCTTCTCCTGCTGATGTATGCCTGCGACAGACCGGCTGACATGGCTGAAGAAGAAAACGAGATAGAAACCTACACCATTGAACAGTTCATGAACACTGAGGAGATAGGTGGCAGTGCCTTCTCGCCTGACGAAAGCAAGATCATGTACTCCAGCAAAAAGACAGGGATTTACAATGCTTATGAAATTCCGGTCAGTGGCGGAGATCCCACTCAGTTGACAGATTCTGAAAGTGAATCTGTATTTGCCTATTCCTATTTTCCTGAGGATGAGCGTATCCTTTTCTCCAGCGATCAGGGAGGTAATGAGATCAATCATCTTTTTGTCAAAAATCTAAATGGTGAAGTCACTGATCTTACGCCTGACTCTACTGCCAAGGCACAGTTTATGGGCTGGGCATCGGATAATCAGAGCCTTTTCTATGCTTCCAACAGTCGCAATCCGCAGGCTTTTGATGTCTATGAGCTCAGCATTGACCAGATTGACGATGTGGAGAATAGCGTAGCTGCTTACCAGCCAAAAATGCTGTTTGAAAATGACGGACGCTTCTATCCCGGACCCATTTCTGAAGATAAGAAGTACATGGCACTGACCGAAAGTATTACCCGCCAGAAAGTCAATATGTACCTGCAAAACCTGGAAACGGGTGAGACGATCATGCTCAATGATGCTGAGGATGAGGTAGCCTATAGCCCGCAGTACTTTAGTAAGGATGGCAGTAAGCTGTTTTTCCTGTCTGACAAAGGCAGTGAGTTTACTTATCTGAGCAGCTATGACCTTGCCAGTGGAGAAATTACCAAAGTAGAAGAAGCGCCCTGGGACATTATGTATGCCTACTTGTCTGAGCATGGAAAATATAGGGTAGTAGGCATCAACAATGACGCCCGTACGGAAATCAAAGTGTATGAAGAAGAAAGTGGTGAACCAGTGAGTCTGCCGGAAATGCCTAACGCAGAAATCACTTCTGTCAATATATCAGACAGCGAGAAGCTGATGGCCTTTTATGTCAACAGTTCTACCTCACCCAACAATCTTTATGTCTACAATTTTGAAACTGAAGAGTACACCCAGCTTACGGATACCATGAATCCTGAGATAGATGAAACTGACCTGGTAGAAGGAGAAGTAGTACGCTATGCCTCTTTTGATGGCATGGAAATTCCTGCTATTCTTTACAAGCCTAAGGTAATTGCTGAAGGTGAAAAAGCTCCGGCCATGCTGTGGATACATGGTGGTCCTGGCGGACAATCACGCCTGGGCTACAGTGCACTTATTCAGTATCTGGTGAATCATGGCTATGCCATTTTTGCGGTGAACAACCGTGGTTCTTCGGGCTATGGCAAAACCTTTTTTGCTGCCGATGATCAGCGTCACGGACAGGATGACCTACAGGATGTGGTGGAAGGGAAAGCGTACCTGACTACCCTGGATATGATTGATTCTACCCGTATCGGAATTATGGGCGGAAGCTATGGCGGCTATATGACCTTGGCTGCACTGGCCTTTGAACCTGAAGTATTTGATGTAGGCGTGGATATCTTTGGGGTGTCCAACTGGCTTCGCACTTTACAAAGCATTCCACCCTGGTGGGGCGCTGCCCGCGAATCGCTTTACAATGAGATGGGAAACCCTGAAACAGATTCTGCCATGCTGTACAATAAGTCTCCCCTCTTCTTTGCCGACCAGATCACCAAGCCTTTGCTGGTATTGCAGGGGGCCAATGACCCTCGGGTGCTTAAAGTCGAATCTGATGAAATTGTAGAGAAAGTAGAAGCTAATGATGTACCGGTAGAATATGTTGTCTTTGAAGATGAAGGGCACGGATTTCTCAAGAAAGACAATCAGATAGAAGGCTATCAGGCGATTCTTGAATTTTTGAACAAATACCTCAAGGAAGAAGAAGCGGTTGAGGCTAGTTTATAAAGAACTCCCTTATCAAAATGAAGAGCCATCCTCATTGAGGGTGGCTTTTTTAGTTTTTATGGGGTTACCACCGCTTTACATTTTCTCCCTTCCAGCGATATTTGACAAATTCATAGCCTTTTTCAACGAGTCTCCAAAAAGATATGATGACTTTCACAAAAATAATCTCTGCAAAAAACCAGACTATGCATCGGAGGATGAGTTCAAATACGATGATCATGAGTATTCATTTTATATAAATATTGCTATGCTGCGCTTCTGACTTCTCAATCATTTCTTTTTGTCTAGAGTGTAGTAAAAATGTGCCACCTTTTCTTCTTCAGTCGGATTGGTAGAACGATAAAAGTTTACTGCATGAGCTTCATCCTGGTCTGCCTGCACAAATACTTCTTCAAAGCCTCTCTCCTGACAGAAAGTGTTCATCTCAGCAATCAGTCTTTTGCCAATGCCCTGTCTTTGGTAGTGCGGGTCTACCGCCAGATCATAAATGTAAGCCAATGGCTTTACCGAATAGTATTGCTCCAACACATAAGCCGTTAAACCTCCTACTACTTTCTCTTTATGCAGAGCCGCAAACACAAAAAAGTCCTCTTTACCCAGTAGCTTTTGCAGGTGTTGCGCAGGAGGCATGCTAAAGTTCTGCATTTCAAAAACCTCTTCAAAGAGTTTGATGACTTCAACAAAGGTATTGAAGTCCTGTAGCTTCAGTTTTTTTACTGATACTATGGAATAGATACTGCTCATCTGTATTTTATACTTTAATCCAACAGAATTAGTCAGTGCAATGAGACGCTTCCACTTACCCTCTCCTCTTTAATTATTTAAAACTTATAATCCAGCTTAATTCCTAAGAAGCCCGTAGGGTTTTGTTTGTGATAATCAAAGAAATTGAAGGTGTCACCATAATAATTATTCCCATAAAATATTCCTGGCTGAAATCTGGAACCCATAAATTGTAATCCGATATTCCAAAAGTAGGTTTCTTCAAAATCAACTGCCGGTTGATGAAAAATATTGACTCCTCCTCCTTCTACAAAAGCAGCTATATTATTAAATGTATAACCCAAAAGTAAATTATAGTTTAAAAGTATCTCTGAACTGTAGTCAAAGTTCATCGGCGTTGATAGTTGAGGACCTAATTCCAATGAAAGCAAAAGGTTCTCTGTGGCTACATATTTGTATTTATAGTTGAGTTTAAAAGAAAATGTTGCCGGTACATACTTGGCCTGTTCGTAGGGATGAAATAGAGTACTGTAATGAGAAGCATCCGATGGATAACGGTTATACAAAGGCAAATAAGCACTAAAGGATAATAGGGAATTCTCTAAATCACCTACTTTCTTTTTAACATTCAATGTTACATTTCCAATATCTGTTTGATGATTAAAATATGTGTACCTATTGTCTGCGGTATGAATTATGGGCAGGGAAAAACCAACAAACCAATTATTCTGAAGCGCAAACTCTCCCTGTAAATCATAAATACCTGTCAATTCATCATATTTTTTTTGAGTGTTACTCACATGTCTTATATGATGAATGCCAATAACAGATTCCGATGATGACGGAAACCGCTGAGAAATAAAATTCTGAGCATAGACTGTCTGGCTCATAAGCAACATTACAACGCCTAAAACAAACTTCCTTCTCATCTTGAGGGTAAATGGTTAAATATATATGTGAATGTAAGAACATTTCACAACATTAATGATCAGGCATCTAAATTTTCACGCATAATTTCTAAAGTGATGTGCATTAAGTGTTGGATATTGGATCCCTTAATTTTTGTTTTTACTTGCATATATAGCAAAACGTGTGAAATACTCTGAATCTAATCTCTACCGTTCTATTCTTCCTCAGACTGCCTTACCATCGGGCCTAATGATTGCCCACCGAGCAGGTGCATGTGTAAGTGAAAGACCGACTGCCCGGCATCCTCATTGGTATTGATTACCAATCTGTAGCCAGTTTCAGCTATTCCATTCTCCTTCGCCAGTTTTTTGGCTACCAGAAAGAGTTTTCCCAATACCACCGCGTCTTCTTCCTGTATATCATTGATGGTAGGGATTTCCTTTTTGGGTACAATCAGCAAATGTACCGGAGCCTGAAGCCGCAGCGGCTTAAAGGCAATAACATCCTCATCTTCGTACACTATGTCGGCAGGTGCTTCCCTCTGTATGATCCTGGTGAATACCGAGCCTTCACCAATCTTCTCTGCTTTCTGCTTTTGATAGACTTCGCTCTGACTTTGGGCAGCAAAGCTCAGCATTACGAACATCAGGCTTAAGACAAGTTTGTGATTCATAAGATTTGCAGCTTAAAACGTACAAGAATTTCTTCCTGAAGATAGAAAAACCTTCATCATTTTGTATCTCAAAACTGATGATACCATAAGTTCTTAACAAATTTTAATCTTTTTGGCGATTGTCTGGTTAAGCAAGCGTTGTCTGTTAATTTTTGATCACAAAAAGAGAATAATATAGAGCTGTGACCCGTACACTTCTGAAGCAAACTAACCTGAGAATCATTTTCAGCATTACTTTAATGGCAGTTATGGGCGTCTCCAGTATTGCTCCCGCTTTTCCTCAGATTGAAGAAGTGCTCAATGTCTCTGCCCAGCGCGTGGGCTTACTGATTACAGTCTTTACCGTGCCCGGAGTGATCCTTACACCCATACTTGGGGTGCTGGCCGATCGTTATGGCAGAAAAAAGATACTGGTACCCTCCCTCCTGCTCTTTGGCGTAGCCGGTGCCGCCTGTTTCCTGTCCGATAGCTTTCAAACTTTGCTGATTTTAAGAACATTTCAGGGCATAGGCGCTGCTGCGTTGGGTTCTATCAACGTAACCCTGATCGGCGACCTCTACGAAGGCAAAGAAAGAGCTACTGCCATGGGGTTCAACGCCAGTGTACTAAGCATTGGCACCGCTATGTACCCTGCCATCGGTGGAGCAGTGGCTTTACTGGGATGGAATTACATCTTTCTGCTGCCGCTGCTTTCCATCCCTGTGGGACTGATCGTGCTGTATAAGCTTGATAACCCCGAACCAGAGAATGATATCAACTTCAAAGAGTACCTGGGCAATACCTGGCGCGCAGTTAACCAGTTGCCGGTCTACATTTTGTTTACCGTCAGCATCATCACCTTCATTATTCTCTATGGCGCGGTGATTACCTATTTTCCTTTTCTTACCGACCAGTCCTTTGAAGCTTCTTCCTTTGAGATTGGCGTGCTGATGTCGTCTATGTCTCTCACCACTGCTTTCACCTCTTCACAGGCAGGGAGGTTGAGTGAGAGATTTACCGTACGCAAGCTTATGCTGGTAGCTTTTGTGTTGTATGCAATAGCGTTAATACTTATCCCCCTGATGCCTTCTTTATGGTTACTGCTGCTTCCCGTCATGATCTTTGGCGTAGCGCAGGGGATGAACCTGCCCAGCTTTATGACTTTGCTGACCGGCTATGCTCCCCTGGAGAATCGCGCGGCCTTTATGTCTATTAATGGCATGGTGTTGAGGGCCGGACAAACGATGGGCCCCATAGTGATGGCTTTCTTTTTTGGCTGGCTGGGCATTGCGTATGTGTATTATATAGGCGCAGCCTTTGCCATCCTCATGTTTGTGCTCATCCTCTTCTTTCTGGATAAGCGCAAAAGCTAAAAACAGCCAGGGATAAAGTTTTGCACTTCCACCTTTTGCCTTATCATAGGTCTTCCTCATCCACATAAACCAGACTTCCCTGCTGAAGGGTAAAAGCACGGCTCATGATGCTGTTGCTTTCGTTAAGCGCCCGGTCTCTGATCTTCACGGCAAGCTTTACCGTATCGTTACGGAAAAAGCTTTGTATTCCGGTGGATACAAATCCGTACTGAATTACGCCTTCCAGAGGTTTTCCATCATTTAAATCTTCTTTCAGAGGAGAAAAACGACCTCCCAGAGGAGCAGAGCACCGCTCCTTACGCCAGTCATATTCGTTAAACTCAGTATTCTCTTTGATGAATACAGTTACCTCAAAATTATAAAAGTAAGGATTATAGTCACCTTTAAGTGTATCATTGATTACTTCCTGACCTATGTAGTTGGGTGGAGGACTGAACTGTGTACAGTCATAAGGGCCGTGTATCGCTTCGTCATAAACCACATAATTACCCTCACTATCTGTAACGGGCGTAAATGACTGCTCTAGTAAAGGATCAGTTTCATTACTTCTCAGGCCCAGATCACCATCACCATCCCGGAACTGTACCCTGATGATCAGTGAGTCGGTAACGGTATTGGGAATATCAACAAAACGTATGCCCTGCTCACCATCAAAATCAATGAGATGAGGCTGCATGGCAAATTCCGGTTCGTCATAGCAGGCACTTATAGCTGCCGAGCAGACCACAAAGAAAATAAATGAGGTAAAATAGCGCATAGGACTGCTTTGATAGTTGTATAGGTAAAACGAACCTTTGTTTCATTTCATATATAGGACGCTAAGTTTCTTCGCTTCGGTAGAGGATGAGATATTCAAAGAAGAAATGTGGTATCTCCTGAGGTATTGAAGGGTGTGCATGAGGTTCCCCGCCGGGTCTCTCCAAACCAAGTGTTTCCTTTGGACTTATACAAGAGCAAGTTAGGTGAATTGATTGATTCTAACTTATAAAACCAATCACTACTTGATCATTGTGAGCTGCTTCAGAGTAGAATCGTATTACATCTTTAAGACTATCAAATAAATAAGGCTTGGCTTCTTCTTCATTCCAAATTTCAGGATAAATGTTAGCCTCATTTAGTTTATTGCCATCATATTTAGACTCTAGTTCTTCTACATTGAGATTATTCAGTTCAAATGAGATTTTCTTTACAAGCACTGAGTCATTATAAAATGCCGGGCCATATCCAAGGTCTTGTTCTTCATCTATGAAATCATTACTAAAAATGACATTTTCAACTATTTTTCTTGGCTCTTCATTCATTTCTGTTTCTGCCATGCTTTTTCCTGTAAGCAAAAAATGTATCGCTTCCCAAGATTTATCTAGGTCTAAATACCAATTTGCATGTAAACTTTCATTATTATCAATCAACTTCTCAAGTTTACTTGAATCAGCTTTAAAACTTTTTAAGTCCTCATTAGAAACTCGGATAAGATACCCTATCATCCCCATATTATATTGATTTGGATTATGCAAAAGGAATAATAACAGACATTACTTGATCTGCACACGTTTCCATTTTACTCATAAGATTGCAAGTTGGTTCGTCCATTTTACTTTTGCCATGACTTGATGATTCTCTTTGCCTCTTCATGGGATTTGGTCTCACCTTTATCTAACTGCTGAAGCCCTTTCTCTACCTTTTCAATGAATACCAATCTTTCAATAAGCTCTTCTAACTCAAATTCCTGTGGTAATTCATTCACTGCTACTAATACTTTATCTTTAGTCACGATTTCTTTATTTTTTACGCAATATCCTTTCAGTCAGACTGCTTTCCATCATTTGTTTTCATCATCTTTTTATTGGAGTATTCACTTCGCAGTCTTTTCATAAAAGCTTCAAATTCCAAAAAAATACTATCCTCTGACTGTGCATTATCGTCTGCTTTCTCATCCGATTTCATGGCTTCAAAGCTTGTATATTTCTTTAGTTTTGACATATTTACAAAATTAATCTATTACTGCTAATAACTTACTTAATAAGCCTTGCTGCTCCAAAAGATTCAGGATTAAGTCGTAAGCTATCCATTCTTATTTTCAAGAAGGCATTTGTATCCTTATCGGTCAGTTCCCTAATCATCTTTTTGGATAACATTACTGAATCTTCTCAAAGATCAGGGATTGCTGGCTTGTTGTATCTTTCTGGTAAAAGTCACCGATGATTAATCTATCCTGCTCTATGTTGATAAAGGTGTTGTAAAATCCTAAAAAGCTTGAGACAAGATTACGAACAGAAATCGTATCATCATCTATGCTATATTCATACATACCTGCTCCATACTTAGGCAAAAGGTGGCCATTCCTTTCTTCTTTACCTCGGTTTAACAAGAAAAAACTTTCCCCTCTCCTAAATACTAAGGTGTCAGCCTTGTCTACCGACTCCACCCAGCTTCCATCCAGCATAATGACATCGTTTTCATCTTCCTGGCAACTGCTCCCCAGCATAATAATTGTGATAAGCGCGAAAAAGGATATTTTATTCAACATATCTTTATTGTTTAAGTAGCTACTACTGATCTCCTCAATTACCTGGCTTAAATTTCCTTCAATTAACTAATATCTGCTCAAGTTTCCGTTGCACTCAAATGCACACGTATAGATTTATATTCAGGATTTCACCCAGAATAATACTGAGTAGATCAGAATATACAGAGAGAACATGATCATAATTCCCCCAATGGTGGAAACCATTATTTTGTTGATACCAAAGAGGCTCTTGCTTACTATTTTAGAGACAGCGCATTGACTGGCAGTAAACAGCAACACGAAGATGGCTAACATGATTATGGTATCAGTGGATAACAGCTTTCCATCATCTGAGTCTATAAGAAAGAGGAAGCTCGTTACCATGATTGAAGTAGTAAGGTAAATCGCAATACCGTAGTATGCCTTTTGGTGATTTGATACAGCTCTCATAGTTGAGGTTTTGAGGTTAATGTAACTCTATATTTTTTTCATTTAATTGAAGCTTAGTTTGCACGCGATTTCTATGGATTAAGCAAGCACCGGTATATAGTTTTTTTCATATTTCCGGTTATCTCTAACACAAGCGAAAAT
>NZ_JBBPHP010000021.1:0-117133 GCF_038039535.1 Catalinimonas locisalis
GGCTGAAATTCTGCTCGGTTCTTTCTGGCTAATATCGTAACTTTAATCAACTATAATCCAATCATGCGTAACATCAGTTAATAAAAGGGTTATCAAAAGGATTTCTTTAGTACTATAACACTATCTACTCCACCACATCATCCACATCATTGACAAAGGTGACCATGAATCCGGCGAGTATCATGGCTGCGCCACCCAGCATCAGTACATAAATTCCATGATTGTCAAAGAAAGTACGAGAAATGTAGCCCAGCGTACTGGAAGCAATAATCTGAGGAATCACAATAAAAAAGTTAAAAATCCCCATATAAATCCCCATCTTAGAAGCTGGCAATGAACCAGCTAGTATGGCATAAGGCATGGTGAGTATACTGGCCCAGGCTAAGCCCACTCCTAGCATAGAGAGCAACAAAATGGTAGGGTCACTGATAAAGAAAATGGAAATCAGGCTCAAACCTCCTACAATAAGTGATAGGGCATGTACCTTTTTTCTACCCATGCTTAAAGCCAATTTAGGCAACATAAAAGCAAGCAGAGCTGAAAATCCATTATAGACCGCAAAACAGATTCCTACCCAGTTGGCTCCTTCATTATACAGTTCCGAAGTTGGATCGGTGGTACCATATATGTGTTCAGTTACCGCCGCGGTAGTATAAAGCCACATACAAAACAGTGCGAACCAGGTAAAGAATTGCACCAATGCCAGCTGAACCATAGTTTTGGGCATTCTCACAAAATCAATAAAGATCTGTCCTATGCCATGGTCATGCTCTTCATTTCCCTCATCTCCGTTATATCGTTTAAACTCCTTGGGCGGGTACTCTTTGGTCTTGATCACTGACCAGATGACTGCTGAAAAGAAAGCAAAAGCGCCCAGATAAAAGGAGAGTTTTACTGAATCAGGAATCTGTCCGGCAGGTGCCGTATTGCTTACCCCAAACCATTCGGTCATCATATAGGGCAATGCGGAAGCTACAACCGCTCCTATTCCGATAAAGAAAGTCTGCACCGCAAAGCCGGTAGTACGCTGGATAGAGGGCAACATATCTGCCACCAAAGCCCGGAAAGGCTCCATGGAAATGTTAATAGAAGCATCCATGATCCAGAGCATGCCGGCGGCTACCCAAAGCACAGGCGAGTTGGGCATAAACACCAGCGCAATGCTGGCAAGTATCGCCCCTATCAGGAAATATGGCCTTCTTCTCCCCAGCCTGGGATGCCAGGTACGATCACTGAAGTAACCGATGATAGGCTGCACCAGCAAACCAGTAGTCGGTGCTGCCAGCCAAAGTATAGGAATCTCATCTTTACTGGCACCCAGGGTTTCAAAAATACGGCTGGTATTGGCATTTTGAAGGGCGAAACCAAACTGTATACCCAGGAAGCCAAAATTCATATTCCAGATTTGCCAAAAACTCAGACGAGGCTTCTGGGCAACCTGCTCAATCGTAGTCTCCATAGAATGGTGGTGTGTAAATTTCCTAGCTTGTCAGCACATGCAAACAAGTAACTTGAACCACAGTTTCATGCTGAACCTAATAAAATGAAAGAAACTGTCTGGCTAAATGTTTAATGATTTCGCAAATTATATATTTAATTATTACACAAAATGCGAACATTTAAATTATTTAAACAAATTTAATAAAATAATCAACTCTTCATGCAGCCGCTTTAATTTCCCTGATTATTTTTTATTCTCTGAGGTGGGGAGGCATCTGCTCTACATAAGCTCAAGAAATCAATTACCGGACATGATTCAAGTCTTCAATAGGATACTGCGCATATCTAGGCTCAGCCTTGATGGTTTGGATGGTATTTTCTAAAGAAGCAACCAACGAAGGTAATCTGAATAAACTCCGTTTGTAAGTATGCTTTTGGATTTCCCAGCTATCAATATTGTCCCAATGAGTTGGTCTGGGAGTATTGTAGAGATCTACCAGAGCTTGGAGAAGAAGTATCAGTTCTTCCGTCTCATCCGAAGCTGGGAAAAAATTTTCCAGTTGCCGTTGAATGTCTTTAGGGCGGGCATAGGGCCAGTAATCATTAAAACTCTCCATAGTATCTCTTGGTCTGAGGGCTCCCACCGAAATCCGCTGTAGGATAATTGTTTTGAGAGAAACTGGTTTTTTATCCGCAAAAGCTTCTTTCATCCTTCTAACCTGAGCAATGGCGGCCACAGTGCCTCTTTCTTTCATATCGTCTACCTCTTCCTCACTGAATTTGATGTCATACTTCTGCTCGGCATCAGCCAGTGCCGAATCTATGTAAGCATAAAATTCTGCGTGTAGCTTGGCATCTACATCCTCAATGACTTCGCTATTTACCGAAGTGGAGTGGGCCAGCATAAAGGACAATATACAGCCTGCAACAAATGTATACCCCATCCAGCTAAAACAGCGAACAGCAAGCCGGAAAGTGTGCCAGCCATGCAAAAAGATGACAAAGGGTAGAAGGTAAAAAAGCAAATGGCTTTCGCCAGTGAAAACCAGGATAGGCTGATCTCCAAAATAGCCCGCATAGCCCCAGGGAGTAGCGGAACCAAAACGAACTACTACTTCCAATATCATCCAGAAGACAAAAATAGCGGAAAGCTGGGCCAGACGAATGTAGCGTCTTTTAAAAATATGCCGTACATCCATCCTTTGCTGCCATACCCACAACATCAGATTAGTACCCAGGCTTACAGAGAGCGCAGCATAGAAGTAGTTGAAAAACATTTGCCTATTGGCCTCAAGTTCTACCAAATTTCGCAGAGCACTGAACAGAAAACGGAAGAGTTCTCGGCCATAATTAAAAAATAAGCTTAGGGTCATCGCGGCAAATACTCCTAAACCTATGCCCAGGTAAAAGTTAGTTTTCCCAATGTGGCGAACACTTATCTTTTGCTTGATAACTTTAAAGTGCATCTCTAATGCTCATAAAAATATTAGTAATATAATTTAAGCAATTGCACTTATATCACCAAGCTATTTTCTTACTCGGTGAGAACGAAAATATTTGATACAAAGCAGAATAATCACAGTAGAGAGTACAATCTGAAAAAAGGCGAACCAGGCATAGTCCAGATAAAACATCAGGTATACAAACAATGCCATAGAGCCAAACACGAGTATCAGTAAGACAAATACGCCTAAAAAATCTTTCATATTTGAAAAAATTGGAGTTTACATCTTCTTAAAGAAAACAGCCGTCCGTAAACATTGTTAATATGCATGTTATACTAGCGCAGGCTCTGCATAATTTTAAACAGACAGAGCCCAAATTTTTTTGATATGCAAAGACTCAAAGGACAAGCGGCATTGATTACAGGTGCCAGCTCAGGCATAGGCCAAGGCATCGCTATCGCTATGGCAAAAGAAGGAGCTGTAGTGGGCATTAATTATTCCAGCAGCGAGGACGGGGCCAAAGAAACACTACAAAAGGTAGAAGAAGCAGGCAGCAAGGGCATGATCATTCAGGCGGATGTAAGTGATCCTGAAAGTGTAGCTAATATGTTCAGCCAGTTTTTTGATCGTTTTGGTACCATAGATATCCTGGTCAATAATTCGGGTATTCAGAAGGATGCTCCCTTTCTGGAAATGAGCTTTGACGACTGGCAAAAGGTACTTGCAATCAACCTGAGCGGCCAGTTTCTTTGTGCACAACATGCCGCCAGAGAGTTTATCAAAAGAGGGGTGGTGAAAGATCGTTCCAAAGCAGCCGGTAAAATCATTTGCATGAGTTCGGTACATGACATCATTCCCTGGGCAGGTCATATCAACTATGCTACGGCTAAAGGTGGTGTGATGATGATGATGAAAACAATGGCCCAGGAATTGGCCCACCACAAGATCAGGGTAAATGCTTTAAGCCCCGGTGCTGTCAAAACACGTATTAATGAAGAGGTGTGGAAAGATGAGGAGCAACAAAAAGAACTTTTAGAGCTGATTCCTTACAAAAGATTGGGCGAACCGGAAGATATTGGTGATGCAGCAGTTTGGCTGGCTTCTGATGAGTCTGATTATGTGAATGGACAAACCATTTATGTAGATGGGGGCATGTCCCTCTATCCCGGCTTCATTGGTAATGGCTAAGAAATACGCTGAGCTTTCCCTAAAGCTATTGCACACTGTTCGGCACATTTCTCTCCGTCAATGGCAGCGGAAATGATGCCTCCTGCATATCCTGCGCCTTCTCCGCAGGGATATAAGCCTTTGATTTCCACATGTTCCAGGCTTTGGTAATCCCGGGGAATCCGTACCGGAGAGGAAGTTCGGGATTCGGGAGCATGCACTACTGCCTCATTAGTTAAATAGCCCCGCATGGCTTTGCCAAACTGCCGAAAACCATCCTGCAACGCACGATAAATGAAATCGGGCAACACTTCTCCTAGTTCTACTGAGCTGGTACCCGGAAGATAAGAGGTAGGGGGAATATTCTGTGAGACTTTTCCTTGGGTAAAATCTACCAATCGCTGAGCCGGTACTTTCTGTGTTTTTCCTGCCAGTGCCCAGGCTTTTTGCTCAATGCTCTTTTGAAATGCTACGCCTGCCAGCGGCCCCATTTTCTGATATTCCTTAAAATCATCAGCCTTCAGTTCCACCACAATACCGGAATTGGAAGTAGGCTGGTTTCTCTTGGAAGGCGACCAGCCATTGGTCACTACTTCTCCCGGAGCCGTAGCGCAGGGTGCGATGATCCCTCCCGGACACATACAAAAAGAATAAACGCCCCTACCCTCCACCTGCCTGACGATGCTGTAAGGTGCAGGTGGCAGATAATCGCCCCGGCTTTCACAATTGTACTGTATGCTGTCTATCAGCGTCTGACTGTGTTCTACCCGTACGCCCAGCGCGAAAGGCTTGGCTTCTATCCTGATTCCTTTCTGGTGCAATAACTCAAAAATATCCCTAGCGGAGTGACCGGTAGCCAGTATAAGTTTGAAGGCTTCAATAGTATCCCCGTTTTCTAATTTTACACCTTTCACCTCTTTCTCTTGAATAAGAATATCGCTGACCTTTGCGTCAAACACCACTTTGCCTCCCTGCCGGATGATGGTCTCGCGTATAGCGGTCACGATCTGTGGCAATTTATTGGTACCGATATGCGGATGCGCATCTACCATAATATCGGAATGGGCACCGTGGGCTACCAGCAAATGTAAAATGCGCTGTACATCCCCTCTTTTCTTGGATCGGGTATAGAGCTTCCCATCAGAGTAAGTGCCAGCTCCGCCCTCTCCAAAACAATAGTTAGAATCTTCATTGATAATATGAGCACGGGTAATGGCGGCCAGATCGCGCCTACGGCTTTTCACATCTTTGCCCCGCTCCAGCACAATCGGCTTGAACCCCTTTTCAATAAGCCTGAGGGCGGCAAACAAACCTGCCGGACCTGCGCCCACTACAATCACCTCCTGCGACTGAGATACATCGGGATAATCGGGTAGTTGTAACGGCGCTTCCTCATATTCTTCCCTTACAAAAGCGGCCAGCTTCAGATTGATTTTCACCTTACGCTGGCGGGCATCAATAGAGCGCTTGAGCACTTCCAGATGCCTGATCTCTGCGGAGGGAATAGCCAGCTTACGCGAAACCTCTTTTTTGAGCGCTTCTTCATGGGCAGCTATTTCGGGTGAAACCTGTAATTGTACTTCCTCTCGCATAAGATCAATTCATCGGTTTAGCATAAGTGCTTTGCACAAAGCAATGAATGCATTTTAGGAGCGGCAAGTTCGTGAATTTGAAGAATTTTCTATCATCTGAGAAGGATAAAGGGCTAAAATCATAATAAAATTAATGAGAGAAATCATTTTTTTCTCCTACCCAACTTCAGCAGGTAAGATAATCTGTAAGTGTACAAAAAATCTCTTCAGCAATTTTCGGTCGGAAACACAAATTCACTTCATTTTGACACATTTGACCTGGTCTGAGACATAAGTCAAAACCGTTTTGCCTTTCCGACCTAGTCGGAAGTGCAAGTCAGACTTTTCCAAAGGCATTTTACCTGGTCGGAAGCGCCAGAAAAAAATTTCCTACCATTCCGACCAGGTCGGATATGTCAGGACAGACTTTTCTTGCTATTCAGACCGGATAAAATGTAGTAAAACAAGTTTTTCCTGATAGATTATTTGGGTCCGCAAACACAAGTTTAGGCCTCCCGGAAACATCACATCGTCAAATCAATACAGAGAAAATTAACTTTTGCTCATTTTACTACAATATTCTGCTATTCTATACTCCTCCCTTAATATCAATACAGATTGATAAAAGGCCGGTTACGAGGAATTGCCCTATGAAGTTCTATTAAGCAAAAGTTTTATCTGTCTCTTCTCCTAAAACCTATGATCAGATTCAATAGGAAGAGAGGCTGAAACAGGAGAAATAACAGAATCAAAACACTTAAGCCCTGACTCATAAAATCTCCGTAAAAAATTGCAGGTGCTGAAATTTTCAAACTTAACAAAAGCAAAATGCCCTGAACAAGTAGGCAGGCGACCGTAGTGACCAAAGTATGCGTCCAGCTTAGGATGTTGATTAAACTTACTTTCATTCTGATGGCTACCCAATAGCCCAACGACAGGATGCCCATGCAGAAGGAAAACAGTAAAGCCAGTTGCCATTGAGCAAAAATAAAATAAGTATCATGCAATTGTAAATCAAACGTATAACGTCCGAAAGAAAACCCTACCGCTAACGTAATAAATATAGCGATCCAGAGCGCCAGATCGGGTCGGAGTGATTGGATTTTTTGCATGCTTTAGAGGTTAAAATTTCGCTATACTACGCTAACGCAGGGTTTGTGCGGCTGCGGTCTTTACAAACCGGAAATATACTGTACTATAAAATTACCCATTTATGGTTATTTCTCCAGCACGGCCACAGAAAAATGCCGCTCTACCATTTCTCCCGTTTTGCTCTTTACCCGCTCAGTTTTGTGAACGACATCCGCCAGCGTAAAGGAGGTTTGTGATACCAGTTTTTCTATTTTCTCCTGATCATAAAGCTCAAAGCCATGTCTGGTGAAAGGCAGCTTCTGCATAAAGTCTTTATGGGCATAGGTGATGCACACTTTTCCTCCCTTTTTCAACACCCTGTATATTTCCTTTAAAAGCGCTACAGCTTGTTCCCAGAAATAAATAGTGTTCACCGTCATAATATTTTCAAAAGACTCATCTTCAAATGGGATGGTATTTCCATCATACAAATGATAAACAGCACAGTCCCGGGCTACTGACTCCGCATTGATCTTTTCTGCTTCTTCTTTCATCGCTGCCGAAATTTCAAGACCATAGTAGCGCACGTTTTCCGCCTGCTTCAGAATTTCGTTGAGATGCGCGCAATTACCATGTCCCAACTCTAAAAGCCTGTCATGAGGTTGAAGTGCCAAAAGCTGAATGGTGCTGAGCGTCATATTGATGTTGGTCTCGTGCATGAGCTGTGCCATGTCTATTCCCTCTTTGCCCTCCGGCCTGCTCAGTTGAGCCGCAATGGATTTGAGTTCTTCTTCTGAGATTTCCTGTTCCATAGTGTCTGCGTGAGTAAATTGTGTATAATGCTTTAAGTGACTTCAATCTGGTATTTGATAGCCTTAAGCTACTCAATATTTGCTGATTTTTTATGGAGTGAAAACATAGGGGGTTGAAAACAATACTTTACCCGAACATAAACAGCAAACATTTTCTTTTCCTCAAATAAGCCTTACCTTTGCCCCGTACTATGGTGGCTTCGTCCGTCGCTGACTACACGGACAAGCTGTAAATAGGGAAAGCGGTGCAAATCCGCTGCAGTCCTCGCTGCTGTAACTCTTTCTCCGATCACAAATCGGAAACATACTTTCGGCACTGCCACAGTCACTGCCCGCTCATAGCGGGTGGGAAGACAGCCGGAAAGTAAGAGAAGCCAGAAGACCTGCCATCGTACTTCACTCACTTGTTCTCGGGGATTGGAGCGAGCAGGAGTACACACTAATTATCTTATGGAAAACTTGATCAAGCACATCGTATTGCGCTTGGGGCTAACATGCAATAAAAGCATGAATGGCATTGTATTCATATGCCTTCTGCTTAGCGCTTGTGAGAACAGCTCCAGTAAGCGACAGGAAAGCTCCTTTTCTGAAGTTCAGAGCAGGTGGACGGAAGAGGCTGAAGTACACTATGCCCAGGGCTTTGACATCAGCTATGAATACGATTATAAAGTGCTTCACCTGATGCAGGGCACAGACACTACGCATTATATTCTTATGCCAGAAGACGTTGACCGTCCTTCTGCCTATCCTGAGGCGCAGCGCATTCGCATTCCTATCCGCAGTCTGGTCGCTTTGTCTACTACCCATGTAGCATTGGCAGACTTTGTGGAGGCTGACAGTATCATCGTTGCTCTGGACCATACGGATTATGTCTACGATCCTGAGGTAAGAGCCAGCATAGATGCAGGAGAAGTCACGTCCGTTGGTCAGTCAGGTAGTCTGAATCAGGAAATGGTGCTCGCCCTGCAGCCCGATCTGCTCATGGTATCCGGCATGCCCAATACCGATCTGCAAAAATATAACGCGCTGATCAGTTCCGATATTCCGGTGCTTATCAATACTGAGTGGATGGAAAATACCGCCCTGGGTAAAGCGGAGTGGGTAAAGCTAATGGCGGCTTTGCTCAACCGGGAGGAAATCGCTAATCCCAAATTTGATTCCATTGCACAGGCCTTTCAGCATATTGCTCAATTAACGGATTCTCTGGAGGAAAAGCCTGAAGTAATCAGCGGCTCTCCTTTTCAGGGCTCATGGTATGTGCCGGGAGGGAAAAGCTATCGCAGCAAAATGTTTGAGCAGGCTGGCGCTCAATGGCCCTGGAGTGATAATGAAGACGTCAGCCTACCCGTAGCTTTTGAAAACATTTACGCTTACGGACTGGAAGCCGATTACTGGCTCAATCCCGGTATGGTGAATACGCTGGATGAACTGCTGGCCAAGGACGAGCGCTTCGCGGATTTTAAAGCTTTTCAGAACGGAAAGGTATACAACCATAATCGCCGAATGACGCCCAACGGGCAGGGCAATGACTATTACGAAAGTGGTGTAGTCAACCCTCACCTCATTCTGGCTGACCTTACCCACATCCTTCATCCGGACCTGCTACCCGACCATCAATTGTACTACTATCAAAAGCTGGAATAGCATGCCTGCCACTCTGGAAAAAAACCATACTACCAAAGCGATCCGCTATCCACGTACCGGTCTTCTCCTCCTGGGATTGCTGGCATTAACCCTAATGCTTTGGCTGGCGGATATTGCCCTGGGTTCAGTGGCTATTCCTCTGCCTGATGTCATCAACAAGCTTATGGGACAGACACTGGACAATCAGGCTTTTGAAAATATCATCATGAAAATCAGGCTACCCAAAGCCATCACGGCAGTACTGGCAGGCGCTGCGCTATCGGTAGGTGGCTTGCAAATGCAAACCCTTTTCCGCAATCCTCTGGCGGGTCCATCCGTGCTGGGTGTCACTTCAGGAGCGAGTCTGGGCGTAGCTTTGGTCACCCTTTCCAGCGGACAGGCTACCACCATTTATGCGATTCAGCAGTTAGGCATCAGCAGTAGCTGGCTGGTCGCTATAGCTGCCAGTCTGGGCGCTGCCCTGGTGTTGTTCATCGTGCTGGGTATTTCGTACAGAGTCAATGATTATGTCGTCTTGCTGATCGCCGGTATCATGATCGGCAATATCACCTTATCCCTGGTTAGCCTCTGGCAGTATTTTAGTAATCCTGAGCAGATTCAAAACTACCTACTCTGGACCTTCGGCAGCCTGCATGGCGTTACCCAAAAGCATCTGTGGGTGATGGTGATAGCCGTTTCGTTGGGTTTGCTGCTTACATTTCTGCTGAGTAAACCGCTCAACGCGCTTTTACTGGGCGAACATTATGCGCAGAGCCTGGGCGTCAACATCAGGCAATTACGCATTGGCGTCATCATCGCTACCAGCTTACTGGCGGGGGTGGTAACGGCTTTCTGCGGGCCTATTGGTTTTATCGGAATCGCTGTACCACACCTGAGCAGAGGACTTTTTCATACGGCCAGTCATAGCATATTAATACCCGCTTCAGCCCTGCTGGGAGCCATTACCCTGCTGGGGTGCGACCTGATTGCGCAGGTACCGGGCAGCAGTATTACCCTGCCTCTAAATGCGATTACCGCGCTGATCGGCTCTCCGGTAGTCATTTATGTCATTCTTAAAAACCGCAGACAGCAAAGCGCTTTCCATTAGCAGTGAGTAAAGATACAACCATATTGAGCACCCATCAGCTAAGCGTAGGTTACGTTCCCGATAAGCCGCTGATCAGAAAGTTGGATCTGAAGGTGAAAAGAGGAGAACTGATCTGCCTGCTAGGTACCAATGGAGCGGGTAAATCTACTTTGCTGCGCACCCTGGCAGGCATGCAATCTGCGCTGGAAGGTGAAGTAAGTATAGCGGGAAAGCAGCTCTCCAAAATTTCTCCCCGAAGGCTGGCGCAGGAACTTAGCCTGGTACTTACTGAAAGAGGTATAGCACCCAATTTACGGGTACACGAGCTGATTGCAATGGGACGCCACCCCTACAGTGGCTGGTTTGGTCGTCTCAGCCAGTCCGACCGTGAGATCATGCATCAGGCGATGGAAGATACTGCTACGCTGGAGTTTGCCAATCGCCCCTTCTACGAATTGAGTGATGGTGAAAAGCAAAAAGTCATGATTGCCCGGGCTTTAGCACAGGATACGCCCCTCATCATTCTGGATGAGCCTACCGTACATCTGGACCTGCCCAATCGGGTGGAGATCATGCAGCTTTTGCACCGGCTTACCCAGGAAAAGCAAAAAGCCATACTTATGAGTTCCCACGATCTGGAACTGGTCATACAATCGGCAGATCAGTTATGGCTTTTACATGAGCAAAATATCTGGTCAGGCATACCGGAAGATTTGGTGTTACAAGGTAAAGTGGAGGCTTGTTTCCAAAGCAAAAACCTCCGCTTTGACCAGCAGAAAGGCAGCTTTGTCATACGGCGGAAGCCCACACAGCCGATCAGGCTAGATGGAGAGGGAATACTCGCCCACTGGACACGGCAGGCGCTGGAAAGAGTAGGCTATAAAATCGTAGAAGATGGAGATACAAAGCTAACCGTACAAATACAACAGACCAGCCCAACACCCAGCTGGATTATCCAGGGGCAGGGCGATGCCATTATGTTCCATTCGCTCTCCTCTTTGCTCGGCAAACTAAAGGGCAAATCATCCTATGTTTCAGAAGAATTAAGCAGTAAGGAATGAGGCGATTGCTCACCATATTATTTTTTACATACTGTTCGCTTACCGCTCTGGCACAGGAAGCTGACAGTATATTGCTGGATGCTGTGGAAATTTACGGTATTCCTGCTACCAAATACGCCAGCGGAAGCTCCATAGTACGCATTGATTCTGTAGCCCAGGTATCTCAGATCGGGGGCAGCCTGCAGGACCTGCTACAACAGGAAACCTCTTTATATTTCAAAGAATATGGTTATGGTATGGTCTCCAGCATTACGATGCGGGGTACATCTTCCAGCCATACGGCGGTGCTGTGGAACGGACTCAATATCAACTCTCCTACCCTGGGCTCAACGGACTTCTCCAACCTGCCTGCTTTCATGTTTGATGACGTACAGGTACATTATGGTGGAGGCAGTTCACTCTACGGCAGCGATGGGCTGGGCGGAAGTATTATCTTACAAAGCGCTGCTCCTGATCAGGAAGGATTACATATTCAGACCAATCAGACGATTGGCAGCTTTGGACAATTCTTCTCCGGCCTCAAAGCGAATATAGGATTGCAAAACTGGCAATTGACAAGCAGCGCCTATCGCAATACCGCTGAAAATAATTTTCCCTTTGACAATACCGCCAAATATGGCTTACCCGAAGAAAGGCAGGAAAATGCTGATATACACAATTTTGGTGTGATGCAGGAAATCAGCTATCAGCCAGCCAGCAATCGTAGGCTAAGTTTTAATGCCTGGTATGAGGAGAGCGAGAATGGTGTGCTTCCATTGATGAGCAACAATCTTAAAGAAGAAACTTATGAGCGCATAGAAGATACTCACCTGCGCATATCTATGCAGTATCAGCAGCAGCAGGATTGGGGATATTTGCAGGCTACTGCCGGTTTTGTACGTGATCAGCAGATTTATGACCAGCAGGCTCCTATCATCGCACAGCATACTTTGACCAGGGTACAGTACGACAAAAATCTGGGCAAACGGCTCAGTATCAAGCTGGGCAGCGACTGGCGGTATGTAGAAGCTGATGTAGAAAGTTATGAACAAAACCGCTTTCAACACAGAATAGACGCTTTTGCTTCGGCCAATTATCAGGTGCTGGACTGGTGGAAGCTCAGCCTGAACCTGCGTCAGTCGTGGGTCAGTGGCTATGATCCGCCTTTCTCTCCCAGCCTGGGTAGTGAAGTTCTACTAGTCAATAACAACACGCAGCAGCTCAGCCTAAAAAGTCAGGTTGCCAGAAATTATCGTGTGCCTACTTTCAATGATTTGTACTGGCAGCCGGGAGGTAACCCTGCGCTCAATGCCGAAAATGGCTGGAGTTACGAGAGTGGCTTACAGTACCGGACTAAAAAGCTGAACGCTGAAGTCACCTACTATCACTCCGATGTAGAAGACTGGATAGTATGGCTGGACCAGGGGACATTCTGGAGTCCGCAAAACTTCAGAAATGTAGTAGTCAATGGTCTGGAAGGCCGTGGACAATATCAATTTGCGTTGAACCAACTTAAGTTGAGGTTTAGCAGCAGTTATGCCTTTACCTCTTCCCTCAATAAAGAGCCGGTCAACGAATACGACCGCTCGGTAGATAAGCAGTTGCCTTATGTACCCCGCCATCGCCTTACTTTCAATACGCATGCGGAATGGCGGGAGTGGTCTGCCGGTCTGCTCAGCCAGTGGACCAGCCAGCGCTTCCTGACTACCACCAATGAGAGTGCTTTGGAAGGATACGGCTTAGTCAATTTTCGCCTGAGCAAAACTTTTGAGTGGTGGAAAACTCAAAACTCAGTAAGCCTGAGAGTCAATAACATTTTCAATACTGACTATCAAAATGTGGCTCGCAGAGCCATGCCAGGCAGAAACTATCAACTCAGTATTCAACTGCATTTTTCAGACTAAAAATTCAATTATTCATTAATCACTAATCATCATTCATTAAAAACACATGAACTTAACCAAACAATTTTTAGCGTATTTTTTTCTAGCTACCCTACTTTTAGGAACCTTTGCCTGCGAGGACGATGCACCGGAAGGACCGGCCTTAGGAGACAATATCATTATAATAAATGAAGGAAATTTTGGTCAGGGCAATGGCTCCATTACACTGCTTGACCGGGATATGGATACCGTAAGCAATAATGCATTTGCCTCTGCCAATGCAGCCCGCAATCTGGAAGCCAGTGTACAATCTGTTACTGTTGAGGGCAATGAAGCCTTCATCATCTGTAATACTGCGGATAAAATTGAAATTGTAGATGCAGCAACTTTTGAAGCTATAGAGGCTCCTATTGAAGCTGATAGCCTGATCAGCCCTCGTTATATGGACGTGGTGGGTGATAAAGCGTATGTCTCGGTTTGGGGCAGTTTTGATGAGAATTATATGCTTCCCGAATCTAAAGTAGCGGTGATTGATCTCAATGATTATAGCATCATCAAATACATCGCCACCGAAGATGGAGCAGAAGACGTGCAAGCGGTAGGTGACAAAATCTTTGTCGCCAATAGCTATACTAACATGCTTACTGTCATCAATACAGATACCGATGAAATTGAGGAAGTAATAACCTTAGATGGCAGCCCTCAATGGCTGGAAACCTATGAAAACGATCTTTGGGTAAGCGTAACTGGCGCAGCCTCCCAGTTTGTCAGGATCAACCCTGATGATAATAGTATTGAAGCAAGCGTATCAGTGGCAGGAAGCAACAGCAATGGTAAATTTACCATCAACGAGGAGTTGGACATGATTTACTTTATCGGAGCTGAGCCCTGGCCTGCTACTGCCACAGCGATCTACTCACTTGCTATTGACGGTGCTTCCGCCAGCCCTGAAGAAGTAGTGAGCGGAGAATATTTTTATGCCATTGGCAGCGACCCGGTGACCAATAATATTTTTATAGGCAACAGTAACTCTTTTCAGGGTGAAGGCACAGTGCTGGAGTATGATAGTGAAGGTGAATTGCTAGAGACTTATAGTGTAGGCGTGGGTCCCAACAGCTTTGTATTTTAGACTAAGGAAGTTTATATCTGCCACCCTAAAATCTATTCAGGGTGGCAGATTTTCTAAACTTATTTTTTCTTAAGCGTAAAAATTGTAATCTCTCCCTGGCTGTTGAATCTTATCGGCAAGCCGGAAACACCACAACCCGCGCTAGTATAGCCTTGCATTTGCCCTACATTCCAGAAGCCTTTATACAACTTATTTCCCTTTTTTAAATGCCTGATCAAGGGAAAGCCTCCCGGCAGGCAGATTTGCCCGGCATGGGTATGTCCGCAAAGATACATTGCATAGTTTTGTTCGGCCACTTCCTTATACATTTCAGGCGAGTGCACCAGTGCAATTTTGAAACCTTGCTGGTTTGCGTTCAGAGCAGTAGTAGCATGATGGGTAAAATAGAAGTGCGGATCATCCAAACCTGTCAGCAAAATACTATCACCTCCCCGCTCTAACTTTACAGATTCATTAGTGAGGACCCTGACTCCCATATTTTCCAGAGGTTGTACTACCTGATGGGTATCATGATTTCCCAGGGTGGCATAAATACCATCTTCGGCCTGTATGCTGGCAATAACATCCCGTAGTGGGCTTAGCACCTTATCGTCGTACTCACCCATCAAATCCTTACGATAATCGCCAGTGATAAAGCAGCTATGGTAATGAAGGTTTTCCAGTTTTTTAGAGATAACTTCTTCTATTCCTGGCAAGCAATCCAGATGCAAATCTGTAAGGTGCAACACTTTATAACCCTCAAAGCCTTGAGGTAGATGATCAAAGTGCAGCTCAAACTCGTTCACCTGAATCTTTTGCGCATTCTTTTTGCCTATGTGGTACATACCGCTCGTCTTGAACACCAGCGAGGCAATAGGGAGCAAATAATCTATCCAGGTAACCAGCCCTTTTTCTCGCTCATATTCACTAAGTCGGTTGAAGCGCAAAGCCTCCAGCCGCTTGCGATTATTCAGCCAGTTTTGTCTGTCCGTCAATTTTGATTCTGCTATCAGCATAGCAATTGTAGATTAAAATAATGCTGCAAAGTACTGCAATGTTATGCTCTATAAAGCTTTGGTAATGAGTAAGTTGTTACTAGTGTGCTTTTTTCGCTCAAAGCTTCATAAAGCAGTCGTTTTTCATCACATGGACTGACAAATTCCTTGCCTGTATCGCGCTGAGTATGATAAAATTAAATTGAAAGAGAAAAATCAGGGAAGAAATAGAAATAAAAAACCCGGACGGATTGTCCGGGCCTGATGTGCTAGAGGCGGGAGTCGAACCCGCACGAGTAAAACTCACACGCCCCTGAAACGTGCGCGTCTACCAATTCCGCCACTCCAGCATACATAAATTTTGAAAAGCTGCTCTTTTCAAAAGGGAGCACAAAGTAAGCATTTAGTTTGGAAGTTAGCAAGGGAAATTATTTACTTATGGACTAAAAATTCGTCTTGCTCCGGCCCAGCGTTTACGAAAGTAATGCTGATCCAAATCGTCTACCACCACTCCCCGGCTACTGGAAGCATGAATAAAAGCAGGGCTATCTTCCCTTTCCCCTACATACATTCCTACATGAAAGATTCTGCCATTGCTGTGCTGAAAAAAGACCAAATCTCCCTGCTGAAGGCTATCAGCATGCACCTCTGCTCCCTGCCGGAATTGAGCGGCAGCTGAAGCAGGCAGGCTTATTCCCAACTGTTGGTACAGGAAACGGATGTAGCCTGAACAGTCAAAACCGGCTTCATTTTTTCCGCCATAGCGGTAAGGAGTACCTTCAAGCCGAAAAGCTACACAGAGCAAACTATCTGTCGCTGCTTCTGCTGACGTAGCTGAGTCAGGAGTAGTGGAGAAGCGGGCGGAGATCAGGAAACAGGAAAAGCAGATCAGCGCTCCCCAGAGTATAGCTTTATTGACTTTAAAATATTGTTCAATCCCCTGCTGCTTCATTCGCGATCATTTACTGAAACATTTTTTTCAGTGCATTCCAAAGCTGTACTTTGAAATCCCTGTTCTGTGCGATTGACTGCAAATCATCGGCCAGCAGTAGTTTTCTACCCTCAGCATCCTCAGTAATGTGATATTTTTGAAAAAAATGACTCAGCGACCAGGCTAATGGTAAGTCTCCGAATACCAGCAGCTTTTCAGATTTAATTTGTTGAATGGACTCAAAAATATTCTTCTGCTGCTCATAAGCCTGTTCCAGAGGAGCCCAGTTACAAAGGGCAATGTCATTGAAGCCAAGATTAACCGCTTTGAGAATATTTCCTAAAAAATCACGCTCCTCATTACTCAAGGACCTATGCTGCTGTTGGTAAAATAATACCAGCACACCCTTTTGATTTTCTCCTTCTGTCTCAGGAATGGGCAGGGAATCATTTTGTTTGACCTCAGTATCTGAGGCTTTCTCTTCTTGTTCCTGACCGTTCGCCTCCTGTACTGCCTTCTCTTCAATGTTAGCCTCCGACTCAGTAGTTTCTTCGTGCTGCTCAATCTTCTGAGGTTCTGCTTCCGGTATCAGGTAGATAGGCTCAGTAAGAAAAAAACGGAGAAAATTCAAATCATCAGGCGTGTGCATAGCTAGTCGTTTTCTTTGATGTCAAATATAGAACGGAGTTCGTGCGCTTCTGCCGGTTTCATTCTTCCGGCCAGTACCAGACGCAACTGTCGGCGGCGCAATGCGCTGTCAAAGAGTTTTTGTTCTTCTTCAGTCTCCGGCACCACTTCCGCTACTTTTACCTTCTGGCCTTCCATATCCACTGCAACCATAGTAAAAAATGCCCGGTGGCTTTCCACGATTCTTCCGTTTGGTACATCTTCGGCCTTCACTTCTATATGCACTTCCATAGAAGTGTTAAAAGCCCGGGTTACCTGGGCTTTGAGCGTCACCACATTCCCGATTTTGATCGGATGCGAGAAAGAAACATTATCTACCGAGGCGGTAACCACCAGGCTGTTGGCATGCTTCTGAGCAGCAATGGCTGATACAATATCCATCCAATACAGCAACCTTCCCCCCATAAGACCATTCAAGCCATTGGTATCATTGGGAAAGACCATCTCGGTCATGGTAGTCAGTGAGGCTTTAGCTGTTTTTTTTGATTCATTCATAAAATATAAACGCTTAGTGGTTCTCCCAGCCATGTTGGCCCAGCAAAGGCACAAAGCTAAAGTGGTCAAACTCTTTTTTACTGATTTTTCCGTTTATCTCTTTGGTTATCAGAAGCATTTTCTGCGATTTCCTGTCTCCTACCGGTATCACTAATCTTCCACCGGGAGCCAGTTGTTCTATCAAAGTCATGGGTACGTTTGGAGCCCCTGCTGTAACGATGATTCCATCATAAGGCGCGAATGCAGGCATACCTTTGGTCCCATCTCCATGAAACAGATGTGCCTGATAACCCAGACTTTTCAGCAGATTAGCTGCCCTTTGGTGCAATGGCCAGTTATATTCAATAGAGTAAACCTTAGCTCCCATTTCCAGCAGTATAGAGCACTGGTAACCGGAGCCTGTTCCAATCTCCAGCACTTTGTCTCCCGCCTTTACCTGCAAAAGCTGTGTTTGGAAAGCGACTGTATAAGGCTGAGAAATAGTTTGCCCTTCCCCTATCTGAAAAGCTTTGTCCTGGTAGGCATGCTCCAGAAAAGCATTATCCAGGAAGGCATGACGGGGCACAGTATTGACGGCATGTAGTACTCTCTGGTCAGTAATTCCTTTTCTGTGGATCTTATTGACCAGTTGCCTTCTCATTCCTTTATGCTTGTAGTTGTCTTCAATAGGCATTTTGTTGATGAATTATTCTTGAAGCTGCGAATATACAGTTCTTTGCAGCAAAATAAAGCTTCCTAAGCTTTCCAGAATATACCAAATAACTTTTTGCATCTCAATGAGAAGCACTATATTTAGTAGGTAGTTGAATATCCAACAAAAAAGCCATGGGCAAAAAAGTTAAAGTAGAGAATTCGCTTTCTACCATTATGGGTACTAGTTCTCGCTTACTTAACAATAAGATCAGCAAAAACATGGCAGCGTACCATGTGACAGTAGAGCAGTGGGTAATTCTTGCCAGTCTCTGGAGACATGATGGACAGAGCCAGCAAACCCTGGCGAATATGGTCAGTAAAAATAAGGCCAGCATCACCCACCTGATTGACAACCTTGAAAAAAGAAAGCTGGTAAGCCGTAAAGCGGATAGCAAAGACCGTAGAAATAAAAGAATCTACCTTACTGATGAAGGCAAAAGTCTGCAGGAAGAATTAGCCAGAGTTGTAAAAGAGACTACCAAGGAAGCTACGCAGGATATTGATAAAAAAGATTTAAAATCAGCCAAAAAGGTTATGAAAAAGATGATTGACCAGCTATCTGTAGATTAATTAGCTTCAGCCTTTATGGATTAGTATCTACCTAACTTTAACCTGAATGGAAATAGATTTACTTTCAGCCTTACGTGATGTCCCTACCTTTGAAGGCATAGCCGAGCAGCACCTAAAGTGGCTGGCTGACAAAGGAGAACTGGTTTCTCTGGAGCCAGGTGACTACTTATTCAGAAAAGGAGAGTCTGCCGATTATATGTATATCATGTTAGAGGGCAGCGTACAGTTGAAGGTATCCCAGGGTAAGCAGTTTAGAGATCTGAGCCTGCTGGAGAAAGGAGATATCACCGGTATCCTTCCTTATTCCCGCATGAAAGAAGCTGGTGGCTTTGGTATAGCGACCAGCAAAAGTATGCTCCTTAGCCTTCATAAAAAGTACTTTCAGGAAATGGAGAACCAGAGTCATGAGATGGTACAGGCTCTGGTATCGGTCATGACCAGCCGGGCCAGAGATTATACCCGGCAGCAACAGCAAAATGATAAAATGATGGCGCTGGGCAAGCTTTCTGCGGGCCTGGCACATGAGTTGAACAATCCAGCCTCAGCCATTATCCGCTGCTCAGCTGCTTTGAAAAAACATTTACACAACACCCCGGACAGCTTCAAGCAAATTATTTCCGTTCGGCTTACCCCAGCTCAGGTAGATGAAGTCAATGATATTCTTTTTGCCAAGATCAATCAGCAGGAGCTTCCTGAGTTAAGTATGCTGGAACGTAACAATCAGGAGGATGAGATTGCAGAATGGCTGGAAGATCAGGGCTTTGAAGATGCTTATGACATGGCCGAAACATTCGTTTCCTTCGGCCTAACGATAGCTGATATAGAAGAAGTGGGAGAAATTACCAAGGGTGAATACTTACCTCAGGTGCTGGGCTGGATACAAAATGTATTGAACACTGAAAGGCTGGTCAACGAAATAGAGCAGGCTTCCAGCAGAATTTCCGACCTGGTACAGTCGGTCAAGACCTACTCACATATGGACCGTGCGGTGGATAAAGAGTTAATTCATGTACATACTGGCATTGACAGCACCCTTACCATGCTCAGCCATAAGCTGAAGCAAAAAAATATAGAAGTCATCAAAAAATATACTGAGGACCTACCTAAAGTCAAGGCTTTCGTCAGTGAGCTGAACCAGGTCTGGACCAACCTGATCGACAATGCCATTGATGCTATGGAGCAGCACGGAAAGCTTACTATTGGCACCCGCAGCATTGGTGAAAGAGTGGAAGTTTCCATACAGGATGATGGTGCTGGTATTCCTCCTGAGCTGGTAAACCACATCTTTGATCCTTTTTTTACCACAAAAAGTGTAGGACAGGGTACAGGTCTGGGATTGGACATTGTAAAAAAAATACTGGATCAGCATCAGGCTTATATTGATGTTGACTCAAAGCCAGGTTCCACTATCTTTAAAGTGAGCTTTCCGGTACATTAAAGCCTTTTTAAACAAAACTTATTTTTAATGCTTTTTGACTTTTAGCCCTTACTTTTGACCTAACCTAGCCTTATTGATATGAAACGCCCGATCATTTTTGCAGTAGATGATGACCCCCAGGTTTTGCGTGCCATTGCACGTGACTTGCGTCAGCAGTACCGCCAGGACTACCGGATTATGAGTACGGAGAAGCCGCAGGAAGCCCTGGAGGCCTTGCCTGAACTAAAGAAGAAGGGAGAAGAAGTAGCAATTTTTATCACTGACCAGCGCATGCCTGATATGCTGGGGGTAGAAATGCTGGAGAAAGCCAAAGCGCATTATCCCAAGGCCAAAAAAGTACTGCTTACTGCTTATTCTGACATTGATGCTGCCATCAAAGCCATTAATGATGTACAACTGGATTACTACCTTACCAAACCCTGGGACCCGCCGGAAGAGAAACTATACCCCATCATCAACGATCTACTGGAAGCCTGGCAGATGCAGTACACTCCTGACTACCAGGGCATTCGGGTGCTGGGTTACCAGTACAATCCCAAATCCCATGAGATCAAAGATTTTCTGGCAGGCAATTTAGTACCCTACCAGTGGCTGGATATTGAAAGAAGCGACAAGGCTAAAGAACTATTACAGCTACACCAGATTGAAGAAAAATTTCTGCCTGCAGTGATCTTTGAGGATCAGTCGGCACTGGCAAGGCCGGAGATCAATGAAATCGCCCGGAAGATTGGAATGAAAGTGCAGGCGGCTGAGCAGCTTTATGATGTGGTGATCATCGGGGCAGGGCCGGCAGGTCTGGCAGCTGCTGTTTACGGGGGGTCGGAAGGACTAAAAACTTTGCTTATTGAAAAGCGTGCTCCGGGAGGGCAGGCAGGTACCAGCTCACGTATTGAAAATTACCTGGGTTTTCCCAACGGGCTAAGCGGTTCGGACCTTACACGTCGTGCTATTTCCCAGGCCAAACGACTGGGCACTGAGTTTCTCTCCCCCCTGGAGGTCAAGAGCCTGCGACTGCAAGATCATTACAAAATGCTGACTCTTTCTGATGGCAGTGAGATCAAGACCAAAAGTATCATCATTTCAACAGGAGTAAATTACCGTAAGCTGGAAGCAGAGGGCATACACGCTTTTACGGGTGCAGGGGTATACTACGGAGCCGCCACTACCGAGGCTCATGCCTGCCAGGACAAAGATATTTTCATTGTAGGGGGAGGCAACTCAGCCGGACAGGCAGCCATGTATCTGGCTAATTATGCCTGTAAAGTAAATATTCTCATCCGTAAGGCTGACCTAAGCTCCTCAATGTCGCAGTACCTCATAGACCAGATCAACCAGACTTCTGTGATTGAGGTAATGCCTTATACACAAGTAGTTGCGGCCAGGGGTAATGGACATCTGGAAGAAATTACTATTGAAAATATCAAGAGTGGAGAGAAAACAGAAGCTGCCGCTGCTGCTTTATTCATATTTATTGGCAACCGCCCTTTTACAGAATGGATCAACTTAGATGTGATCAAAGATGAGAAAGGCTTTATAGAAACCGGAAGAGAGTTAATGAAATATGATTACTTCAAAAAAATATGGAAACTACAGCGTGAACCCTACCTGCTGGAAACCAGTATTCCCGGTATTCTGGCAGCAGGCGATGTACGGTCTGGGGCAATGAACCGGGTAGCTTCTGCTGTAGGAGAAGGGGCAATGGCCATTAAGATGGTGCATGAATATCTCGCCAGTGTTTAATTAACTGCAAATATGGTACGTTACAACTCCAAAGAGTGGCTCAAAAACTTAGTCAATTTTTATAAAAGCTATACCCTACAGGTCTTACTCCGCTATGTTTTCTATGTTGGTCTATTCACTGCTGTATTGTGTATTCTCATCATAGAAGTACTAGGCTGGGAGGTCAGACTGCATTCTGGTTTCTTTTCTCTGCTGGGTATTGTGCTGAGTATTTTGCTGGTGTTTCGTACCAATACCGCATACGACCGCTGGTGGGAAGGGCGCAAACAATGGGGTACACTGGTTAATACCTGTCGTACCCTGGCAGTAATGTTACAGGCCATGCTGCCCGAAGGTGATATGGAAAACCGCTCTTATTTTGCCAAGCATATTGCTAATTTCTGTATTTCTTTAAAAGAGCATTTACGCAAGGGCACCAAGATTGAGGAACTGATCAGGCTTACCAGTGAAGAGAAAAAGATTTACCCTCATCAGGGGCACATGCCTAATTTTATCAGTTTGCAGATTTTTCAGAGGATACAGAGACTGTACAGAGCCGGGATATTTTCTGAAGCAGATATGATCAACCTGAAACCTCAGGTACAGGCGCTGCTGGATGTGATGGGTGCCTGTGAGCGTATCAAGAAAACACCTATACCTTTCTCTTACAATGTCTACATCAAAGTGTTTATCATTGCTTACTGCCTTACCTTACCCTTCGGTTTGATATTGGAATTCGGTTATTACACCATCCCTATGGTCATGTTTGTATTCTTTGCTATGGCTGGTGTAGAACTGATAGGAGAAGAAATTGAAGACCCATTTGGATTGGACTGCAATGATCTGCCTACAGGAACAATAGCCGATACCATCAATAAAAATGTACACCAGATTCTTTACCTCTACTCCAATATTGAAAAGGAAGAAGAAGAAATGTATGTCAAAGTCTTCTAATAATGATTAATGATGGATGACTAAGGACGAATACGGTAACACTGCCCTTTTACTTTTAACCTTAAACTTTTAACCTACCTATGAAATTTCTCTACGTTTTTCCTCATCCCGACGATGAATCTTTTGGTCCGGCAGGCGCTATGTACACGCAGCTTCAGCAGGGCCATGAGGTGCATTTGCTGACGCTTACACGAGGTGAAGCTACCAGGCAAAGACATAAGCTGGGTGTTAGTCTGGAAGAAATGGGAGAAATTCGCTACAGAGAGATGCTGGAAGTGGAAAAAACACTGGGTTTGAGTAGTATGACCGTACTCAATCTTCCTGATAACCAGCTGAAAGAAATAGACCCCAGGGAAGTAGAGACTGTGGTAGAAACTCATATCAGGAAAATACAGCCCGATATTCTGGTGAGCTATCCGGTACATGGCATCAGCGGTTTTCATGATCACCTGGTGATGCACGCCGTAGCAAAACGTGTATACCTGCAAACGAAAGATGAAGGGGCTGATTATCTCAAACGCCTGGCTTTTTTTACCATACCTGACAATGGTGATCCACAATTTAAAAAACCGGATGGTTTTCGTTTGAAAAACTCTTCTGAAGAAGAAATAGACTGCATTGTCAAGTTATCCGACGAAGCTGTGAAAAAGTTTAAGCAAGCACTTATGTGTTATAAAACTTATCAGGAAACAATTGAAAAATCAGGGGTCGTTGAGGAGATAGGCGATAAAGTGCACTTTGAAATTTTTGGGGAATCTTTCAATTCTCCCCTCAGCGACCTTACTGATCAGTTGCATTAAGCATGCTCATGCTCTTTAGCCTGCGCTTGCTTTTCTTTGTAGGCCACATAAGCAGGAATAACTGCCGCAGCAACGCCTCCGGCTATAAAGTGCATAGGTAAGCTTAAACCATAAAATCCATCGGGCACAGCATCTCTGTCAGGAAAGACCGGTACTGCCATAGTTCCCATGCTGACAATAGTTAGAAAAATTGCCAGTACAATAAATATAGTAGTGCCTTTATTGGTATTCTTATCCAGCGCATAATACACCAGTGATGCCAGTAATAAAGGAATTAGGGTAGCTACACTTACCGTAAGTATATTGATCACTGTCTCTACCTTAACACCAGTGATGGCAGAATAGGATAAATGATAAATATTATTAAGAATGATAGCTATCAGGGCAGCCACTCCTCCCGCTGCCAGATAAGTTTTAATTGATATGCTGTATGCTTTATTTGCTTGAATCTCCATGATTATTATGTTTAGTTGAAAAAAATTAATCTTTGGGAAGCATCTCTTTTTTCTGCTCAGCCTTAGCTTCCTGTCTTTCGGCCATTTTATTTTCTGCAATTGCCTTTTCCCTGTTTTTAGCTCCTGCATAACCTCTTTTTCGTTGGCTCAGCAGCTTAAGCGCAGACTCCCGACCATACATGATCAGTGTATCTCCTTCTTTGATGATAGTATCTCCATTAGGTAGCCCTATATAGGTGCCGTCTTCCCGTTCAACTCCTATCAGGTTTAAGCCCTCCTGCCGGAGGTTGAGTTGTCTTAATGTTTTACTACTCATCCAGTGGTTTACATCTACCAGCATTTCAGTGATTTCGTACTCTCCGGAAAGGTGCAGTATACCGGCATAATCTCTCACCTTGATGTCTGTGTACTTGTTCAGTAAATGGTTAATTAGTCGGGATAAGCCTCTATCTACCCATTTACTTTTGGAAAGTCCCCAGATTATCGCCAAACCTCCAATGAGTGCAGCCATTTTTTGTACCCATTCAGTAGCCCCTGCCTGATTGTCTACAAAGGTCAGTACCAGGGTAGCCAGCACTGAGACAATCCCTACGTTGCCGAGTAACATCAGCACCATAATGATACGGCGACGAACAGGGTGTGCTACTAATCGCTCTGACTCCCGGGTAGTATACCCCACGCCGGTAAAGGCAGATCGTGCCTGAAACTGGGCAGTCTGCTTGGAAAGCCCGGTATGTATTAAGGACATGGTGGCAAAGCGCGTCACCAATATTGAAATGGAGATAATGATGATTAATGTCAGTACAGATGTCATTTACTTTGAAATGTTCTTTTAACATATAACAAAGTATCTTTGGCGGATTGTTTTCAACTGTACTTGTTACTCACTTGTAGAGAGGAAAAAAAATGAAGTAAGAGGACATTACCATGAGTTTGGCAGCAGTAGTTTACTCTATTCCCTGACAATAAAAAGGAATCACCTTTTCCTTCAGTGTTTCCTGATCAAAGTAAAACTCTTTTTGGATTATGCTTCTTCCTATCAGCGCTAAAAATGAGCGAAAAAGTATCTCCACTTTTTGCCGGATTGCCAGATTAGCCGTGTCCTTTAATATTAGGTTCAGCACCAGTATTTTTTGTTCATCCGCCCAATGCTTCAGAGGAAAATAATCAGTAAATTCCCCCATCAATTGTGGAGAATATTCAGCTAAGCGGCTACTTATGATATGCAATGTCCTACACCAATAGTCAGTCAGAGACATTTTGTTATGCTTGAGTTTATTAAGCTCCTGCCTGAAAAGGACACCTTCCAGCTCTAATGACTCATCAAGCAATATCTTTTTATTGGGAAAGAAAGTATAAAGCGTCTTTTTAGATACTCCTGCCTGAGCGGCAACCATATCCATGGTGGTATGAATAACCCCTTTTTGCTTGATCAGCTTCAGGGTACTCATGAGGATAGATTCTTTTTTTAATGCGGTGTCCGTCATAACAGTAAGAATTCTTGTAAGGAGGGCATATAAACGAAAAGAAAGAGCCGAAGCTCTTTCTATAGACATCCGTTTTTTCAATCGGATCACTTAACTACTTACAAAATCATTTATTTACATGGGTAGAAGAAAAACTTCTTCTTACTCTTTTTCCCAGCTTTTCATGTCCGCCATGCTCATACAGATAACGGTTAAAGTTTTCCTGGGCGATCATCCAGCCATGCTCATACTGCATAGCGATCTCTGCTTTTATTTGGTATACATCAGTCATAATCACATAAATTAACCATTCTAGAATACGGGTAACGCAGATGTACGTTACCCTTAACTTCCATTTTTGTTAAACTTTTTCTAGTTTTTTTCTTTGCCCCCCCTTTTTCTGAGCAAAACCACTGGTTTTTTCTTTCACCCAATCCACAAAATCGTAGGCAACAGGTACTACGTAGATTGTGAGCACCAGAGAAGAAACCAAACCGCCAATGATCACCCAGGCCATCGCATTTTTCCACTCAGCACCAGCACCATCTGCCAGGGCGATAGGCAACATACCGATGACCATCGCCAGGGTAGTCATCAGGATAGGACGCAGACGCTCTTTGCCGGCTCTGATCACTGCCTCACGGGTAGGCAAGCCTTCTGCTTTCAGCTGCCCGGTAAAGTCAACAATCAGAATTGCGTTTTTGGCTACCAGACCGAGTAACATGATCACACCCAGAATGGCAAATACACTCATGGTAGACATAGAAAGTGCCAGGGCCAGGAATGAACCGATCAGTGCTACCGGAATGGAGAACAGCACCACAAAAGGATAGATAAAGTTATCGTATAGCGCTACCAGGATGAGGTAGATCAGAATCAGTGAAATACCAAAAGCTGCTCCTAATGCACCAAAGCTTTCTTTTTGCTGCTTAATATCTCCTCCCCACACATAATCAATCCCATCCATAAAATCAGCCTGAAGCATTTGTGCTTCAATATCCTGCGATAACGTACCGGAAGGTACGCCTAATGCAAATGAGGTAACCGTAACAGAAGGACGGCGATCTTTACGCTCCAGCACTGATGGCCCGGTTGCCTGACTCACAGAAGCAAACTGAGAGAGTTTTACCGTATTGCCACTGTTATTTACAAACAGGATGTTTTTAACATCTTCAGGGTTCTGCCGGTTGAACTCATCCAACTGTATGCGGATATCATATTCATAATCCCCATCCCGGTACTCACTATCATCATTACCACTGAAGGCATTTTGTAGTGTAGCCCCTACCGTAGCAATATTCAGTCCCAGCTCTGCCATTTTATCACGGTCAATCTGTACCGCTACTTCGGGCTTTCCGGCATCTACTGACACATTTACATCATTGGCACCGGGTGTGCGTTCAATCAGGGTTTTGAGCTTTTGCCCGCTCTCTACCAGTTTTTCGTAATCAGCCCCGCTCAGCGTAAGCTCTATAGGTGCTCTGCCCGAGGCTACCATACCGGATACCGCCGCACCTACTTCTACTCCGCTAAACTGTTCTCTCACATCTTCCATCACAGCGATCATGTACTGCTCAGTACTGAGCGCACGGTCTTCTTTATCCACCAGCTTTACGGTCAGCTCAGACACATAAGGGTCACCAAGTCCGGTACTTCCTACTCCTACACTGGGCCCACCTACGTTGGCCAGTACAGAAATTACCTCTTCTTTGTTGAGCAGCCATTGTTCAATCTCATAGGTATTTAGGTTATTACTTCGCAGGGAGGTGCTTTTATTATACTCCAGCGTCAGCATAAACTCCCCTTTGTCTCCGGAAGAGAACTGTTCCTGCCCGATGATTCCCAGACTTCCTACCCATCCGGTAAATACAAAGAGTAATACTACCACAGCAGCTACTATCCACTTGCGGCTGAGCGTCCACTTCAGGCTCTGCTCATAAAAATTATTGAGGTTGGTCAGCCCTTTTTCAAACTGTACCAATACCCATTGCAGAGGATTTTTAGGGTTGAGATGTGACAACTTGGAAAAGCGTGACATCAGCCAGGGAATCAGGGTAAAAGATACTAGCAAACTGAAGAGCGTAGCAATTGCCACTGTCCATGAAAACTGACGGAAAATATCGGCAATGAGCGACTCTACCATGGTCACCGGGATAAACACAATCACAATCACCAATGTGATGGACAATGCGGTAAGCCCAATCTCTTTGGTACCATCAAGCACCGCATTCCAGGGTTTCTTGCCCATCTCCATGTGACGGTAAATATTTTCAAGCACCACAATAGAGTCATCTACCAGAATACCAATCACCAGAGACATGGCGAGCAGGGTCATCAGGTTGAAGGTATAGCCCATCAGGTACATAAAAGCTACGGTTGAAATCAACGATACCGGAATCGCTACCATGACGATGAGGGCATTTCTAAAGCTGTGCAGGAAGAAAAGCATCACCACCGCCACCAGAATAATGGCAATGACCAAATCGTGCAATACCGCTTCTACAGCTTCCAGGGTGAAATCTGCCTCATTCTGAGCAATCGTAAATTCAAGATTTTCTCCTGCATACTGTGCTTCCAACTGAGCCAGTTGCGCTTGCACGGCCTCACTCACATCTACCGTGTTAGCATCTTTCTGCTTTTGAACTCGTAACGCAATCGCATTTTTGCCATTCAGACGGGCAATACTTTCTGTATCTTTGGTACCGTCAGTGACTTCGGCAACATCTCTTACCCTGATCGGGCTACCGGATGCCGGGGTCGCGATAATCAGATTACTCACCTGGTCCAGATCCGTAAACTTACCGGCCAGACGAACTGTAATTTCTTCCCCTTCATTTTTTACACTTCCGGTAGGAAACTCCATATTGGCCTGATTGATAGCCTGACTCACCTGAAGTAAGGATACACCGTAGTACTCCAGTTTTCCGGGGTCTACCGCTACCTTGATTTCGCGCTCCTCTCCTCCCAGTATATTTACTGCGGCTACGCCTTCAATCTGTTGTAACTGCGGTACAATCTGGTCTTCCATTTCATTGTAGAAGACTTTACCATTGAGCGAAGAGGTCGCACTGAGCTGCATGATCGGCAGATCGCTGGGCGACACTTTGGAGATAGAAGGCGCTTCCGCATCTTCCGGCAAATTACTCAGTACCTTATTGATACTCCGTTGCGCTTCTTCTACGCGCTGGTCAATGTCTGTTCCTGCTTTGAAATTCACAATGATCAAAGAAGCACTTTCCAGCGATTTTGAAGTAATGTCATCTATGCTCTCCAGGTCTGCTACCGCATCTTCTATCTCACGGGTTACACTATTCTCCACTTCACTGGGTGAAGCACCAGGATATATGGTGGTGATGGTGATCGTAGGTGCCGAGATATCGGGAATCAGTTGATAACCTATCTGGGGGAAAGCCAGGATTCCTGCCAGCACCGTTACCATAAACATCACGATGATCAGGCTAGGGCGCTTTACTGATATTTCTGAAATACTCATATGCTGCTATACTTTAGTGAACTTGAGGCTTAGCGGATGCTAATCTCAGTCCCATCTGTTAGATTAATCTGTCCATTGACAACCACCTGATCACCAGCCTCCAGGCCTGAAATCACTTCCAGTTCATCTCCTGAAGTGGCTCCCAGCACTACCGCTTGCAAATAAGCTTTCTCACCTTCTACTTTGTACACATTGGCGTCGCGGGTAGAACCTACCAGCGCCTCACGAGGTATCACCAAGGTTTCAACATTAGCAGAATGGTCAAACTGAATTGTGCCATACATTCCTGCCCTTAGCGGATACTCCTCATTATTTTTTACACTGATGTGTACAGGAAAATTATGTGACTTGTCTCCCTGCGCCCCCACCATGCTTACTACCCCCTGGTATTCAGCTTCGGGATGTACATCGGCATGCACGATGATCTGTTGTCCTTTTTCAAATGACAGCAGGTCTTCTTCCGGTACCTGTACAATAAGTTTGAGTGTAGAAATCTCCACCAGATGGGCAAGGGGCATACCAGGAGCTACTACCGTACCTTTTTCAAACATTTTATCGGTAATCACTCCGCCAAAGGGAGCGGTAACACTTGTCTGCGCAATTTGCTTCTGAAGTACTTTGACGCGGCTTTCAGCACTGGCGAGTCTGAGCTGGGCATTGTCCAACTGGACTTTGGCTACAGCATCATTATCAGTGAGGTTTTTATACCGGTCTACTGCTCTCCTGGCATCTTCCATATCTGCTTCAGCAGCGATCAACTGATAGCGGAGTTGGTCATCATCCACCTTAGCAATCAGTGCTCCACCACTAACCATCTGCCCTTCACTGATTGCTTCTCTGATCACTTCTCCCTGGGCCTGTACTTTGATATCCAGCTCACGATTGGGTTCAAAAGTACCCAGCAAGCGTTTGCTTTGTGACAAATTCTTTTTCTTCACACTGCTCACCTGCACTGGCGTACTGCGGGTAAAATCTCTTTCGTATACCCGGCCTTCTACTTTCTCTTTGTTTTCCATTAAAGTATTGTAGGTCCAGGCTCCCAGAGAAACCAACAGCACTACTGCCACCAAGGCTCTCCATACTTTTTTATTGGTATTGGTTTTCATATGATGAATATTTCTTTTTTGATTGCTTACTTGATTTATTCTTATTCTATAAGGTTACCGGTGGCATGTTTCATCTCCAGTGCTGCCAGCTGTAGTTTTACCCAGGCAGTCAGATAATCGGTTTGTGTTTGTCTTAGCTCATTTTCAGAGTCAATCACCTCGCTTACGCCGGTCACTCCTTCTTTGTATTGTAATTGTACATTCTGATAGACTTTCTCCGCCAGTTTGAGCGCACGCTGCTGTATTTCTACTGCCTGCTGCTGTGTTTGCAGACTGGCGGCGGCATTGGCGATTTCATTTTGCACCTGCTGTTCCAGTAAGGCGATTTTACTTCTGGTCTGGCTCTGCTGGATTTGCTTCTGCACACGTTGGGAGCGTTTACTCATTCCATCAAATAGCGGCACAGACAATTGAAGTCCTACATAGCTCATCGGGAAAATTTTATAATAGTCCTGGTCAAACTCACCGAAGCCAGTCTGTCCGTATACTCCGGTGGCATACAGAGAAGGTAAGTAGCCCGCCTGTATCTGCTTCTCTTCTAATTGTTGTACTTCAAGCTGCTTTTGTGCAAGTGCTACATCTGTACGCTCCACGCTGTCTTCCAGCATAAATACCTCTTTACTGTCCAGGTTAATGGTAGTATCTATGGCAAAAGGCTCAGTAATAGGGGTATTGGTCATCAACTTAAGACCATTTAGCAATTGCTGGAAAGTTACTTTCAGGTTAGCAAGCTGATTGGTCAGGTTAGCCTGATTCAGTTGCAAACGTTCTACATCAGTGGCTTTCGCCAGGTCATTCTCGTACAGCAGCTGGGTTACCTCTATCAGGCGGTCTATGGAAGCGACATTCTGCTTCAGCAGATTGATCTGCTGCGCTACCGACTGTGCCTGATAATAGGTATTAGACACATTGTAAACCACTTCTTCTTTGGTCTGGTGCAGTTGCAGATCGGCGATCTGCTGACCGGTCTGTGCAGCCTTGATTCCCACCGGCAATTGCGGATTGTAGATTACCTGCTGCAATTGCAAAGAGACATTGGTCTGATGGGGTAACCCAAATGAAAGGGGCAAGTAGGCATTGCTGCCCTCACCACTCATCCCCAGGGCAGAAGCCGGAGCTACCTGGGTAGGGATATCAAAATAATACTGATGGGTAGCATTTAAATTAATGTTGGGTAAAAAGTTATTTTTTACCTCACGTACCTGCTCAGCAAATAGCTCCTGGTCTTGCGCACTGATTTTCAGGTTCAGGTTTTTTCCTAATGCCTGATCCAATACTTCCTCCAGAGTATAAGGCGTTTGCGCCCAGGTAGGCAGAAGGCTTATCATTAGCAGTAGGGTGATCAAATATTTTTTCTGCATGTCTTAAATTTCGTTTTTAAACATTTGTTTAAACGCTGGGTATAGGAGTAGGTTCAGTTTTAGCCAAAAGTTTTAAATATTTTTTTTAAACGTGTGTTTAATTAAAAAACAAAAAAAATCCAGGGTTCTAACTAAGATCTTTTTAGATACGCCATAATGAGATCAGGAATGATCTCTTTTTGTTTTTCCATAAACTGTACAAAATCATCGGATTGAAAGCCATGAATATGTTGCAGAAAGGGCATACCCAAAAAAGGCATTACAATCTGCGAATTCATGATATGCTCAAACATGATGGGATCAATTGGGTGGATATTTCCCTTTTGGGCTTCTTCTTTAAGCTGCCTGGCTAACTCTGACTCTTCAAACCGCTTCCATTTTTTGGTCAGAATGTTCTTACAAAACTGAGAATTGTTACGACATTCACTCATGATAAAAAAAGGCAAATCCGGGTTTTCTTTGAGCTGATCTATGAGTTGGGAAACATAGCGGCGAATCCTCGTCTCCAGAGGTAAGTCTTTGGCGTTGAGACTTTCGCTAATAGCACAGGCATACTCTTCAAAATTTTCATTCAAAATAGACTCATAGAGCCTTTCTTTACTTCTGAAGTAGTAGTTCAGCAACGCAATGTTTACTCCTGCTTCTTCAGCTACGTCCCTGATTTTTGTTCCTGAGTAGCCACGCTCAGTAAAGATTCGCTTTGCTACCTGTCTTATTTTCTTTTCCGTATTATCAGTTTCCTGGCTTAACTCTTCCATTTAATATCAAGTGAGTGAAATCTATTGTAAACCTTCGCTTTCAGTAATTTATTGCTATTAAAAAGGTTTAAGGCCACTGAGGAAGGCTGCTCTTATGCCTTAAGATACTTAATTTTGAGCTTACAATATATATCTAAAGTTAAATATTTTTTTTAAACAACTGTTTAATACGTGTATAAGTTCAGCTTTGTTGTGGCAATTATTAAAATCAACTAGCTGATCTGCATAAATACTTTGAAGTCAAAAAAATAAAAGAAAGGTCAAAGCCTGATTCGCTTAATAAGCTATGCAGAAGTTGATTCATTAGTGGCAAATCCATAAATTCAAAAGCTCTATCATTACCTTAGCCTGACCTATGAAAAATAGCTTTATCTTCTCTGCATTACTTCTTTTGTTTGCCTGTAATCAGCCTTCTCCTCCCCTTTCTTCCGAGGCTCAGTCCGCACTCAATACTTTTGAAATTATGGATGGCTTCAGAATAGAGTTAGTTGCCTCCGAACCATTGGTAGCCGACCCGGTAGCAATGGAAATAGATGAATACGGACGCATGTACGTTGTGGAAATGCATGGGTATCCTCTGGATACTGAGGGCTCCGGAAAGGTAAAGTTACTGGAAGACACTGATGATGATGGACTTCCTGATAAAAGTACACTCTTTGCCGAAGGTCTCATCTTGCCCACCGGCATCATGCGCTGGAAAAAAGGAGTACTAGTTACTGATGCCCCGGATGTATGGTACCTTGAAGACAGCGATGATGATGGCAAAGCAGACATTAAAAAGAAAATGCTCACTGGCTTTGCCCGCTCAAACCCCCAACATAACCTCAATACACCCATTTATGGCTTAGATAATTGGATTTACCTCGCTCATGAAAGCAGCGTTTCCACCAAATTTTTCCATGACAAGTTTGGTGATGAAGGTAGTGAAATCATATTTCCTGAGCGTGAGGACAAAAAGTTGCCCCGAAATGCGAATGGTAGAAATGTACGCTTCCGCCCGGATACTTATGAACTGGAAGCTATGTCAGGAGAGTCTCAGTTCGGGATTACTTTTGACTGCTGGGGACACCAGTTACTCACCAGCAATGCCACTCACCTTTTCCATGAGGTGATTGCTGCTCCTTATATTCAACGGAACCCCCACCTGGCTATTCCTGATGCTACGGCTTATCTTCCCTCTTATGGCAGAGGAGTGGAAGTATTTCCTATTACTAAAAACCCCGAACATCAACTGCTAACGGATGTAGGCACCATTACTTCTGCCTGTGGGGTGAACTGGTATCAGGGCGATCTTTTTCCTGAAGAGTTTAGGCAGGTCACTTTCGTAGCTGAGCCGGTTCATAATCTGGTACATGCCGATGTCATCACTGACAAAGGAGCTACCTTCAGAGCGGACCGCCTGTTGGAAAACGCTGAGTTTCTTGCTTCCACCGATAGCTGGTTTCGTCCCGTCAACTTCTACCAGGGACCAGATGGGGCACTTTATCTGATTGACTACTACCGCAAAATTATTGAACATCCGGAGTGGATGTCTGAAGAAGTAAACAATTCAGGGCAACTCTATGAAGGTACTGACATGGGCAGGATTTACCGCATAGTACCGGAAGATGCGGCTGCCATTGATTTTTTGAATACCATTCACCTCGGAGATGAGGACAATAAAAGCCTGGTGACTAAGTTATCGTACCCCAACCTTTGGTGGAGGCGTCATGCACAGCGTTTACTTCTGGATAGAAAAGCTACCGAAGCTGAGAATGCTCTGAAAGAAATGGTACTACAGGATACGTCAGCGGTAGGCAGACTCCATGCCCTCTGGACTTTGGAAGGTTTGGATATCATGCAGGAAGAAATCTTACTGGCTGCACTAAAAGATAAAAAAGCAGGAGTACGGGAAAATGCCATCAAGATTGCTGAAAGATACACTGATCAATGGCCTGCGGTAAAGTCAGGTCTGTACAAATTAGCCGGTGATGAGGATGCGAAAGTACGGTTTCAACTCATATGTAGCCTGGGAGCAATAGAAGAGAAACAAGCCAGAGAAATTGTATGGCAGTTATTAGAAAAAGATATTAACGATGAGTGGGTACAGTACGCAGCATTGTCTTCAGCCAATGGTTCAGAAGAAGAATGGCTCAGTTTGGCAATAGCTCAACTCGGAAATAAAGACCAATATGAAGCAGCACCTTTCTTTAAAAAACTCGCTGCCTCCATTGCTAATTCAGGGAATCAGCAAGCTATTAATGATCTGATTATTACAAGCACTAAGCTTAATGAAAATAATGTTTGGTGGCAGGCTGCTGCCCTGGAAGGATTGGCTGACGGACTAAGTACCAAAACAAATGCCTTACCTTCTCAAGGTGAATATCAAAGGCGCCTATTGACATTGATTTCTCCACAAACCCCGGAGGAGCTGCGCAGAGCAAGTTTACATCTCCTTACTACTTTGGGAACAACTGAAAGTCCTCAAATTATGACTCCTGCTTTGGAAAGAGCCTCCCAAGCACTTACTGCCCAAAATGCAGACCCGGCATGGCGTACTGATGCTATACGCTTTATTGCCATGAGCGGTCAGGATAAATATATCAGTCAGCTCACCTCGCTTATTCAACCTCAAGAACCTGTTTTGGTGCAAAAAGCTGCCATTCAGAGTTTCAGTCAAAGTAAAGAAACAGCTCCCTGTAGTATGCTTTTGGAAAAATGGACTAGTCTGACGCCCGAACTTAGAGATGAAGCCATAAATATCTTCGGAACAAGTCAGGAGCGCATGCTTTTACTATTGGACGCTGTAGCAAACAAGCAGGTAGATCCCTCAACCATAGGTTGGAGACGCAGCGTTGAACTCATGAATCATGATGATGAAACAGTGAGAAATAAGGCCCGTATGCTGCTTGCAGACTCAAAGCCTAATGAGGCCGAGGTAGTGTCTTTGTACCAGCCCGCTTTGGCTCTGGAAGGTAATGCGCAATATGGCCTTAGTGTCTATACGAATAACTGCGCGCGCTGCCATACTTTTGCAGGTCAGTTGGGGGTAAGTATAGGTCCGGACTTATCTACGCTCAGGAATCGTAGTAAAAATGCCATCATGGAGGACATCTTAATGCCTAATAAATCTATTGCTGACGGGTATGAGCTATGGGAAATCAGCCTGAACAATGAGCGGACCCTTACGGGAATTATCAGCGCAGAGTCAGTGAACTCGCTTACGCTTACTAATCTGGCAGGCCAGACCACTACAATTCAACGCCAGGAGATTGAGGCGATCAAAGATGTGAAAATTTCAGCCATGCCTTCCGGATTGGAAAAACAGATCAATCATCAACAAATGGCCGATCTGCTGGAATTTTTGAAAGCCAAACCTTCAGAAACCCTACAGGCGGCTATGCATTAAACTTGCAATTTTTCTTCTGCTACATACCGAACTATAAGACATATTCTTTAGGTTTACCCCACAGTTACTAAGCATTATTTTTATGTTCACAGGTATCATAGAAGCCGTAGGCGAAATCGTAAACATTACTGAAGAAGGAAGCAACCGACATTTTGAAATTCGTAGTCACTTAGCATCTGAACTCAAGGTAGACCAGAGTGTATGCCATAATGGAGTATGCCTGACAGTGACTTCATTAACTGATGAAACCTATCAGGTGACAGCTATTGACGAAACCCTGAAAAGAAGCAATCTTGGAGCACTTACTCAAGGTAGCAAAGTGAATCTGGAAAGATGCATGCCCGCTCATGGTCGTTTTGACGGACACATAGTGCAAGGACATGTAGACCTGACAGCGCAGTGCACTCAAATACAGGAAGAGGAAGGTAGCTGGCTTTTTGACTTTTCTTACCAGACAGAAAATCAGGAATATCTGACGGTAGAAAAAGGCTCTATCACCATTAATGGCGTAAGCCTAACCTGCTTTAATTCTACTTACGATAGCTTCAGAGTGGCAATCATCCCTTACACTTACGAACACACCAATTTTCATCAGCTCAAAGTGGGAGACTCGGTGAACCTTGAGTTTGATATCATCGGTAAGTATATCAGTAAGATTATGGCACGACAAAAACCTCAGTAGTGCATTTCTTCTTCTTTCTCTAATAATGTTTTTGAAGAAATAGGTGTACCATGAAACCGGTCTGTAAGCCATAGGAAGAGTTGAACAGTAATCCAGCCTACCGCCATACCTCCCAGTGCACCTACAAAAATATCACTTGGATAATGTACGCCCACATACACACGACTGTAGGCTACGATAGCAGCCCACAGGAACCCCCAAACAAACCAGCGCGACCAGTCTTTTAATAAAAGCCATAAAGAAGTAGCGAGTGCAAAAGTGGTAGAAGCATGGGAGGACGCAAAACCAAACCTTCCTCCACATCCCGTTACTACATTGATAAGAGAACTGATTTCCGGCTCATGACAAGGCCTAAGCCTTCCAAAGTAAGGTTTCATGAAGCCTGAGGTTAATTGATCTGCCAGTCCTACGGAGATAAGCACAACCAGCATGATTAATGCCCCTTTCCATTTAAATTTGATAACTACCAAAACGATAAGCAATATATACAATGGATACCAGGTAAATTTGTAGGTAATCCAGTACATTAAAATATCCAGCCACTCAGCGTTCAGGCTATTGAGATATATGAACAGTTGACGGTCTAGCTCTTCTAATTTTTCAATCATAAATTATTCTGCGAATCAGTTCTTCTTATTGAATTGCTGCAATTTATGATTACTAACAGAAAAAACCCGTAATTGATCTGCAAATCGGTACAATTCCAGGCTCCGATTGACTACATTTTCATAAACTACCTCAACATATGTATTTTTGAGGGACTATAGGATATGGACGAATCAAAACATATAAAATAAAAAAAGCCGCTTCTAATAAGCGGCTAGTGATATTTACGGCCTGAGTGATAATTGGTCAGCTAATTGGCTAATCCATTCCTGAAAATAAACTGGTCATACGCTACACGAAAAGCCTCCACTTCGGGAGCCAAAGAAATAGCATACTCATAATTGGTCAAAGCGTCAGCCAACAAGTTATTTTGCTCATAAAAGGATGCCAGAATCAATTTATCCAGTGCTGATTGCTCATCGGTGATTTCAAGTTTAAGTTCTCTTAGCTCCTGAGCAATAGGTGCTGCTTCTTCAGGAGTAAGATGTTTCATACCATAATCATTAGACTGCTGATCTTTGAACTCAGTACTATTCACAGAAACAATGATCATACGCTCCTTGGCAATTTTTTCATCTCTGAAGTCCAAAACTGTTTTGGTATCCTGTACTTCTTTTACCGCAATAACTTCATTGAACATATTTTTTAGTTTTACCTCATACTTTTCACCGATAGAAGCCATATTTTTCCAGCGCAGAATCACCTCATCGTTAAAGACATCTACCGAGTTAGGAAGGAGAATTTTCACCCGGTTTTGGTCCATTCCTCTTTCTGTTGAGGCAGTGACGGTCTTGTTAGTGGCATTTTTCAGGCTTTTCACGTACAAATTAGCATATTTACTGGCGACATCTCTTTCTCTATCCCCTACCTTACTGCTAAGATGATTTATTTCATAGGTACCTTCTTTTCTGAGAGAAAGGGTCTCCCCATTCCGATGAGCTAAGCCTAAATAGGCATTTCCCTCCATCTTTATCACATCATTAGCCATCAATGACTGTCCCAACTCTACGGCCTGCCATTGTTCGCCCTTCATATAGAGGGCTTCACCATCCAATGCCAAAACCTGAAAAACATAATCCTGAGCAAAAAGAAGCTGATTTGCTGATAAGATCAGCGTCAGCATTAAGGAGGCATTCAAAGCTATTTTTTTGATCTTCATAATTTTTCCTTCCGTAAGTATGAGCTATGTATGGTATTCTGCTAAAATGCTATGCTAAATTCACTCATTGAGAAAAAGTATACAACCGGTTAAGCGGAGAAAAATTACAATCGTAACTTCAGCGTAAGAAACTTTTAACCTCACTAACCCGATGGTATTTATCAAATATACACAAAAATAAATATTTATAATTATAATTTAAAATATACACTATCAGATGCCCCTAATTGCTTGAAAATTCTTTATATAATGCAATAAATCACCCTACTTTTTAGCACAAAATCAATACTCGGCAAGTAATATCCAATCATTGCTTTTCATATCAGGAGATAAAATCTGCATTACTAATGCCAAGCTTGCCAATTGTACTCTTATTGTAAACTATTCTTCAAGACATGATTAATCCGATGATAATTTTTAGTTTTATTTAACAAATTCGCTCATTTATTACTTAAACATGCTCTCTTCATGGCCAGAAAAAGGCTTACCATTCATGAATATGTAGAAGGAATTAAGCAAGGAAAACGCTTTGTACTCAGTCAGGCCATTACCTTAACTGAAAGTACCCTCAGTGCAGATCAACAAATTGCAGAGGAAGTGCTTGAAGCCTTGCTACCCCATACCGGCCAATCAGTACGGGTAGGTATTACAGGAGTTCCCGGAGTGGGAAAGAGTACTTTTATCAATGCCATTGGTCCTTATTTGATACATAAGGGGCACAAACTAGCGGTATTATCGGTGGACCCGAGTAGTGAAAAAAGCCAGGGAAGCATATTAGGCGATAAAACCCGTATGCCTGATTTGGCCCAATCTTTACAAGCCTACATAAGACCTTCAGCAACGGGAAATACCCTGGGAGGAGTTGCACAAAAGACCAGAGAAAGTATGCTACTCTGCGAAGCAGCAGGATATGATGTCATTTTTGTAGAGACCGTGGGCGTGGGTCAATCCGAAACACTGGTGCATCAGATGGTAGATTGTTTTATGTTGCTCATGCTGGCAGGTGCAGGGGATGAACTGCAGGGCATCAAAAGAGGTATCATGGAAATGACCGATATACTGGTAATCAATAAAGCTGACGGTCCGTATGCGGCTCCGGCAAAACAGGCAAAAAAAGAGTATCAAAATGCCCTGCACCTCTTTCCTGAGCCTGACAGCCAGGTATTACCCAAAGTACTTAGCTGCTCTTCATTAGAAAAAAAAGGTATAGAAGCGGTGTGGAAAGCGATACAAAAGTATGCCAGCGCAACACAGGCTAATGGGTACTTTCAGCGAAAGAGACAAAAACAAAGGCTTCAGTGGCTGCACGACACTTTAGGCCAGCAACTGAAGCAACTTTTCTATCAGCACCCTGCTGTACAGGAAGAACTCTCCACCCGTGAGCGGGAGATCGTTGAAGGGACCTCCTCACCGGCCAAGGTAGCCCGTGTTCTGATGCAAAAATTTATGTCTTCAACTTAAGCTGGCTATTTCAAGGTTTTGAAATACTCCTGTAGCTTAAAACCCGGCTTTTTCACCTCATCAGGAGATGGCATTTTTTTCATTCTCAACAGTTCTTCTATCATTGTCATTTCCTGATCGCGATTAAGTCCCAGTGCTGCCTTAAGTTTTCCACCTTCTTCATAGTAGGCGATAAATTCCTGCTCTGCTACTTTTCCATCATATATAATATCATCGTATGCCTTGACATAGCCTACATAACGGATCTGTGCTCCCTGTTGGGCTGTCCAGAAGAAAGGCACACTCTCATAAGCTTCACTTTCTCCTGCCATATTGTTGCCCGCTATGCGTCCATGCTGACAAGCTACTCTCCAGTGTTCTATACGTACCTGTTGTCCATGGTAAGGAAAGTGGGCAATATCACCGGCAGCATACACATCTTCTTCTGCGAGAAAATGTTTGTCTACTACAACTCCCCCATCCTCAGCCAGCGAAAGCCCCTTGATATAGGAAGTGGCAGGCTTTACACCTATTCCGAATAGTACCAGTTTGGTTGCTACCTCTTGCCCATTATCCAATACCACTGAGCTTACTGCCTGCTCACCTTTCAACGCTTTTACTTTACGACCCATCTGGAATTTGATACCTTCTTTCTCATGCAAACTCTGTATCATTTTACCTACTTCTTCCCCCCAGAGCGAAGCGAAAGGATGTTTTCCAGGCGCAATCACTGTAACGTCACATCCTAATTTATTGAGACTCCAGGCACTTTCCATCCCAATGAAAGAGGCCCCTACAATTACTACTTCCTTTACTTTTTTGGCAGTTTCCATGATTTTCTTGCTGTCTGCCATTGAACGTAGCGTAAATACATGCTGTAGATTTACGCCAGGCATATCAGGTTTGTTGGGCTTTCCTCCTGTACAAAGCAGTACTTTATCATACTTGAGTTTCTGCCCGTCAGAGAGGCTCACCTGTTTTTGAGCTGCATCCAGTTCAGAGACTTCTGCATGCAGGATTTCAATATCGTGCTCTTCGTAAAACTCAGGAGGGCGCAAAGGCATCCACTCAGCGGGAGCTTCGTCCTGTAAATATTCTTTACTGCAATTAGGCCGGTCATAGGGAGTTTCTGTGTCAGAAGTAATCATGAGGATTCTGCCCCGGTAGCCACTGCTTCTCATCGCTTCGGCAGCATACTGGGCAGCAGTACCAGCACCCACAATCAGGTTCAATTGTGATACTTTTTCATCCCTGCTTTGCATATCGGGGGTGCGCTGGGCAGGTGCATCCTCAGGGACTTTCACGATAATATCTTCTCCATCAATCTCCACCTCAAAACTAGGAAGGCTATCGCAACCCGGCGGTTCCAGATGATCACCGTTGGTCACATCAAAACAGGCATGATGCCAGGGGCATATTATACGCTTACCATGTAATAATCCGTCTGCCAAGGGTGCCCCGTAATGCGTACAATGGGCGGCAGTGGCGAAAAAATTGTCCTGATAACGAGCGAGCAGGACTTCAGTTTCTCCTACTTTTACCTGTTTCATTTCGCCCGGAGCCAGTTCATCTTTGTGGGCTACTTTTGCTTGCTGATAGGTCATGTGATAGAATTTTGCAGTTAAAAAATGCGTATTCTATCAACCAGCAAGTGCAAAGAGTGTTTATCGCCTTTACAATAATAACACTGAACTAGCGCGAGAAAGAAAGAATAGAGAACTCGTTTTCAAAATTTCTATAAACCTGAAAACGGTCTTCATTATCATAAAAAAGGATACCTACCGGATACCTGCTTTCAATAGGCCGGTCTTTGATAAGAGTACCCTGCCGGTTGAAGAGATACGTAAATTCCTGCACCTTGTCAGTAACTGCGTAAATTTCATTTCCTGCGCCAAAGTCATAATATTGTACTTCCAGCATATCTGAGGTCATGGCTGCCGGACTCATATAGTTTTTCTCAAACATCAGCTTGCCTTCATGGTCCAATACACCAAACAAGCGCTCATCCTGTCGTGCGATAATAAAGGTTTTCCCCAAAGCATCTACACTTAGCTGAAAACGGGTCTGCGTGGAAGGGCGATAAAGCTGCTCTCTTTTGGTAATATTTCCCTGGAGATTAAAGGCGATAATTTCCCCATGCAGACTTACAGTGGTCAGTACTGTATTGGCCGGAGTACTGCCTAAGTCAGTATAGGCTACACTTCGGATAGGTTTATCCAGATTAATGGGAAAACCTGCATAGGGCTGCCCACGTCTGTTGAGCGAATAGATAGTACCATCCTGCTGAATGGCAATGATAAAATCTTTATTACCTACCCTTACATGGAAAGGTGCAGTAGCCACCGGAGCATTGACAGTGGCATTAGGATTCCAGCCTTCCAGACTTTCCCTGTCTTTGTTAAACATCCAAAGTTTCCCCGCTGTATCACTCACCAGAAAGCGGTAGTTTTTGCTGTTGTCATAATCTATCAGACTCAGGTGCCGGATGCGTACATCTTCCGGCATATAGGAGGGATAACCGGAAATATAGGCTCCGGTACGGTCAATAACATGGATAGCACTGTCAGTAGCAAATAAATACTGTAGCTTACCATTGTTGAAGTAATCTATCTGGTAAACTTCTCCAACAATAGCATTTTGAAGAGAGTCTTTCCACAGTATCTCTCCATCCGGTTCAGCCAGGTAGAGCTGATTTTTTTCATCCTGAAAGAGTACTTCCAGCGTCTGGTCGGTATGATCCCGCACCACAAAAGGTTTTGTCTGTAAGGGATAATCTACAAACAGACGGCTCACATCCCGGAACTGTTCAGACTTATTTTCTGAGGAAGATAATGGCTCATAACTTATCGCCATGCTGGTGTAGAAATCATCTTCTGTTCTACTAAACTGAATGGCCAGGTGATCAAAGCTTTTGAGGACATCTGCATGCTGGTTGGCAAACGCTTTCCATTTGGGTGTAAGATGTTCGCGCAACAAATCCCAGCATCGGGAAGTATTTACAAATACGCTCACGTTTGACTCATCCAAAGCAGACTCTAAAAATCTTACTTCCTGTATGGATTTATCCCAGGTATTTTCGGCCTCACGGTCAGCAATCAGTCGCTTCAGGGCACGTATGCTATTGGCAAAAATCACATAGCGGTCGGTGATCATATAAAAACATTGTTCAAAACCCAAGGCTATGGGGCCCATGATGGATGCTGGAAACTCTTTATAACTTATTTCCCCGATCTGATAACCGGCAAACTGCTCGGAGTAGCTTATGCCTTCTACCTCACGGCTCAGTTTGGTTTCCAGTTGGCGCAGCTTACTACTCGCTTGCGCAGTATCATTGGTCTCCATAAGCAAGACCTTATCGGGCAGCTTAGTGTCTATGGATTCCAACACCATTAGTCCAATTTCTCCTTCAAACCACCCCAGTAGATCTTGCAGCCGGACGTCATATAGCTCAGTCAGGTTTTTACGGTAGCGTAGCGTTTGCTTCACTAGCTTCTGATCTGCCATTTCCTGTTGGCGATACAGTTTCTGCAGCCAATCCGCTCCTCCCTGTATGCCAAAATGGTAAAGCACCGCAGTACGCTCAGGGACATATTGGTATAAGTCTATAGCCTGAGGCTGTTCTTCATCAAAAGTACTAAGCCACACGGGGGGCTCTTGATTTTGTGTTGCGCCTGTCTCTACTGCCTTACGCTCTGTTTTGCTAAACCCATTTAATAACAGCTGATTATCTGTCAGGTTTACATCCAAGAATACAGTATTACTCAACTGGGCCAGCGGCTGTAGATAAGGCAAAAACTCATTGGTGGTAAATACTGATAAAAGAAGCGGCAGCTTGCTCATGTTCAGGTAGAGATTACCCTCATCGTTAGCCATTTTGGGCACTTCCTCAGTAGAAGCATTATGATAGACGAAACTGTATTCCCCAAATTCAGTCTCTATATTTCTTACTACATCCTCTATGAGAAATGGTGTAAAGCTGCCCACAAAAATATCGCGATGGACAAGGTAAGAAAACTGACTTCCGCTGCTTTTATCGGTAAGTTCACTGATTCTAAAACCGTTGAACATACGGCTTTCGCTTCTTATGCTTTCTTCTTCCTGAAAACGCTTAAGCGCCTGAGTCAGTGCATTACGCTCTTTGGTATTGTCCAGTCTGAAAAAATAGGTAAAATCAAGCTTGTCTTTGGAGATTACATGAGTGCCAATGAGTAACTGCTTTCCCGCAAAAAACTGCTGGATATTGGTCAGGCTATCCATCAGGATCATCTGCTCCTCCATGTCACGGTAAGCTTCAATGCTTTGCAGGTTTTTCCAAAGCTGGCTGCCACTCAGTTTTTCCCAGTTTGCCGGTAATTCGGCAGTTTCAAATACCAGCGCTGCGCTCTCCGGTACCATAGACCAAAGTGGAATCTCTTCATCCTGTTTCCACCGACGTTCTACATACAATAAAACTACCGTTAGTAACAGCAGAATAGCAATTACCCAAAAAACTCTTTTACTCTTCAAATTACCTATTTACGTTTAATATTGTGCTCTTGTAATCTACACCAGCCGATTTGGTATTGAGGCAACTGTTTTTCAGCTTTTTATGATGAAGCCGGCAAATTCTTTACTAGAATAGTCAATCACCTTACCCAAAATAAACATGTTTACTTTGATAAACGAAGGCTGATTTCTTTTATTCCGAATATATAATAGAATGTTGTTTTTTCACACCGACTTACCTTCTCTTCTGTCAGGGAACAACAATAATCAGGCGAAAGCGAAAGGAAAGCTTATTTATACTGGTTGGGAATTGTGACGGTAAAGGTGCTGCCCTTGTCAAAAGTAGAGGATACTTCAATATGTCCATCTAGTTTCTGGAGCACATCCTTAACGATATACAGGCCAAGCCCTGAACCCTCACTCCTTTCAGAGGAACGATAAAACATATCAAAAATATAAGGAAGTCGGTCTTCGGGTATGCCTTCTCCATTATCTTCAACTTCAATATGGGCTGCCTCCTCATCTACCCATATCCTGATATCTATAAAAGAGCGGTCCAGATAGTAGCGCCGGTATTTGATGGCATTGGAAATTAGGTTGTTCAGTACGATTCTCACTCGGGTAAGATCAGATACGAAGTATTCCGGCTGACTGATTTTGGTGGTAATTTCCAGGTTTTTAGTATTGCCAACGTGATAAAAGTTCGCTACTGCCAGGTTCACTTCCACCATAAAATTAATCTTGACCAGTGGATCAGTGGATCGCTTATTTCTGGAGATACTTAACAGGTCTACTACCAGTGTATCCAGTCTCTTGATGCTTCCTTCAATCAGGTCTACACATCTCTTCCGTTGTTCTTTATTGGTTTCTGACTTTAAGATACCCAGCATACCTAAAACTGTACGCAAAGGTGCTCTTAAATCGTGAGATGCATGGTATACGAAATTATCCAGATCTACATTGACCTGCTGCAGTTCTTCTAGGGTATTGGCCTGCTCACTTACGTCCCAGATCAGCAGAAAAATACCATCGTCACTGTATTTCGCGCTGAGGTGCCACTGCTTATTTTCTTCGGGAGAGAACGACCAGTACTCTATTAATTTTTCTGCGATGAGCTGTTCAACAAAGTTATACCATACTTCTTCTCCCATTACCTCCTGTAGTTGTTTCACCTTAACCGGAACGTGCAGGGAAGTAAATAAAGTATAGGCATGCTCATTCTGATAGTGAATCATTCCCTCAGGATCAGTCTTTACTATGGCTGCGGGAACTTGATCCAGCAAACTTAGGCTTTCCTGCTCGGTTGCTGTTTCCTGCTCAATGGCCTGCAAGGTACCGGAAACATTCAAGGGCTTTTTGTTCTCATCGTATACCAGCGCTGCTTTGATAAGCAGGAAGACAGGAGCGGTGCCATTATTCAGCATCTGCACCCTGAGTTGATATTGTTCCTTCAGGCCTCGTGCCATATACCAGAACATTCTCTTTACACCGAAGCGATGTTCAGGAACAATGATTTCCAGTAACTTACTAAAATCCTTTTCTCCTTCTATAGCCTCTCCTATCACTTTCTTCCAGGGAAACTGCAGGTAAAACTCTTTACTACCGATCTTCCATTCAAACAGGCCTGAGCGATTTGCGGTGAGGACTTCTTCCTGCCAGTGTAGCCTATCTGCCAGCGCAAACTTCTCCTTCTTTAGCCTCTGTAAGGCTTCCTCAAGCTGCTGCTTTTCCTTTTGTAAAGCTTCCACTCGTTGTTTATGTGCAATATCAGATCCTGAGCTGCGGGGCATCAGTCGCTAGGGTAAACATGTTTGAAAAAATAACTCATTATGTAACGAAAATAAGTTTTTATTTTAATAACATAATAAGTGTTACATGATAATTACACAATAATATGCTAAAAAAGCAGTATTTTGTTCTTTCAGGTAAGTTTTTTGATGTTAATGTTTTTTTTAATTTTGCTAAATTTCACTTTAGCGAGATAAGCCTTGATTATTTTAAGTGTACAGCATCTGCCTGTCCATCCAGTATTACTTCTATGTGTTCTTCCAGGGTGGTAGCCAGTTCATAGCCGGTATAATTGGCAATTACCGGAAACTTGCTATGACTACGATTGACCAAGACAGCGATCTCCATCTGACTGATATTTTGTTCCAGAAAAGGACGCATGCTGTAGGCCAGTGTTCTGCCGGTATTCAGTACATCATCTACCAGAATAATTCGCTTACCCTCCAACTGTTCTAAAGGATAATCTAATTTCACCTCACACTGCTTATTTGTAAACTTTTCCAGATGAATTTTTACCAGTTGCAGACTTGCTTCTGTATGCCTGCCTGACGAGGCTGACGTTTCTGCGTACTTAAAATGGCTGATTGCATCTAATTCACGCCCAATACGTTCGGCCAGGGCAAAACCACGGTCTACAATACCAGCCAATATGAGTTGCTGATCTTTGAAATTGCGCTCATAAATCTCATAGGCAATGCGCCGAATCTTTTGTTGTATCTGATCCGCATTCAGAATAAGGCGGGGGGTAGTGCTTAATTCAGGAGTCATTATCGGTTTTATTTAAGCTGTGTTTAAGCCCCGGGTTCCATCCGGGATTCCATCCGGGGTAAATCAAATTTAAGTCCTTCAGACTTAGAAGTGTTAAATTTTTACAACAAATACTTTTCATCAAAAGAAACCCCATTTTCATGTAATAAGCTTATTTACTCTTCTTTGAGGCTTTTCATTTTATGGTGCTCTTCCTGTTTTTTTATATAATGGATTAAGCGTTCTTTATCTTTCAACGAACAAGTAAAAGCAGCATAACCTTCCTGCCAACTAACGAAATCAGGAAATAAGTTATTTTCTTTAATATAGGCGTTACTTGCCAGCTTGATATCCTTGATTAAGGAAGCGAGAGGAACTGATGGATGAAGATGAGTTAAAATATGAAGGTGGTCTTCTATCCCATTGATACGGTAAAGGTGGCAATTTTTCTTCTTCAAAATACCCCATATATATTTAAAGAGCAGAGGACGGCTTGCTTTAAGCATACAGGGGTTTCTATTTTTAGGACAAAAGACAATGTGGTAAAGTATTTGAGTATAAGTGCTCATTCATTACTTCTTGGAGACTTAAATTTCTGGGATGCTACCTGAGATACTAGTAACATATCTCCATTGTAAGTCTTTTAAGCCTGAAGGGCTTTCATATATATTACCCCGGGTAGTACCCGGGGATTTACGACATGGCTACACTTTCACCTTTTCATCTTCGGGAACAGGAAGGGTCTTGCTATCCTTAAATGTAGATAAAATGACCAGTGACTGAAGGCTATCCACCACCGGTACTTCATTTACTTTATCCAACATCAGTTGCTGATAAGAAGCAATATCTTTGGCAATCACTCTGAGAATAAAATCGCTGGAGCCAGTGACATGATGGCACTCAATTACTTCATCAATCTTATTGATTGCGTTGATAAACGTTTTGATGCTTTCCTTATCATGTCCTGTAAGCTTGATCTGTACAAAAGTACTGATGCCCAGACCTATCTTAGAGGTATTTAATTTGGCATGATAACTATCAATTACTCCTGATTGCTCAAGTTTTTTTACACGCTCCAGGGTAGGTGCCGGAGATAAACCTATTTCTTTAGAGAGTTGGGCATTGGTGATTTTAGCGTTCCGCTGTAATATCTCCAGTATCTTCCGGTCTACCTTATCTAACTTCGGACTTGTTGTCATTTTTATTGGTATCATTTAAACTGAAAAAATTGCTGCAAAGATAGGTGATCACAATCATTTTACTAAACATTACCGAACTTTGTTACTGTAATTTGTCAAAATTAAAAATAATATAGTTCTATAGCGAACAAAAAATCAACTAAATTCATTCGCTGCCTAATTTTATGTCCTCTCACGGAACATAATTTTTCTACACTAAAGAAAAAAACAGTTGGCTTTTTTAAGGTCCTACCATCAAGCGATAAGTTTCCGTACGATCTAAGTAACCCACCTGCAAAAAGTAACTTCCGGTGATCATCTTTGACACATCTATATTGAACGTGTTAAGGCCTGCCTTAGTATCATTAAAAACAATATTTTCTACCAGCTCACCTTTTGTAGTCAGCAGACTGAAACGTACTATCTCTTTCTGAGGTAATACCATATCTACCTTAATCTTCTCAGCGGAAGGATTGGGATAAGGAGCGATCACACTAAAGTCGTTATTAAGGCTCAGGCATGTACGGTTATCAGTAATATCTTCTTCATCCGCCAATGCTGAAAGGGTAGCGCAAATGTAACGCAGGTCTATACCCTGATTGAGCTGGGAAGATATTGTAAAGTCCAGAGGGTAATTGATGATTTCACCTGGCTCAATGCTTCCTTCAAAAGACTCAGTGATGGTCAGTACTTCATCCAGGGTCATGGCAATCTCAAAATCACTGACCGTAAGATTTCCCAGATTGCGTACCGTCAATAGCAGCCTTACATTGGGGTCATCCTCTTCTGACAACAAACTTATTCTCTGCAATTGTAGGTCATAAGAAGGTGCTACTACCTCTATGGTTTCACTATATGTATCCGTACAACCCAGATCAGACAGCGCTTCCAGAGTAACCGTATAAGTGCCCGGATCGCTAAAGGTATGTGAAGGATTGGCTTCATTTGCAGTAGCCTCTCCTCCAAAGTCCCAGCTTAGACTATCTGCGCCAGTACTGGTATTGCTAAAGTTGACCGTCAAAGGAGCACCACCGTAAATAACATCAGCAGTAAAAGCAGCCTGAGGAGCGGCAGATACGCTTACCTCCTGACTAAAGGTATATTCACAGCCCTCGCTGGTCTCCAGTGTAAGGCTCACCTGATAGCTACCGGCTTCTTCAAAGACGAAGACAGGATTTTCTTCATAGCTGATACTCAAACCTCCAAAATCCCAGCGATACTGGCTGATTGCTACTTCCTCGCTTAGGCTTTCGTTGCTAAAGCTTACGGGCTGACCCGCGCAATTCGCTGCAAAGCTAAAGTCGGGTGCAGGAGGCGTATTGATGGTAATGTTTTTGGTTACGGAAGCATTACAGGCCGTAGCCGAGAAAACTGTCAGCGACACCTGATAAGTACCGGGCTGCTCAAAAGTATAAGTTGGCTCAGCAATAACGAAATTCTCACCATTAATGGTCCACAGCCATTCACTGATCTCTTCCTCATCATTGACCGTAGACATATCGGAGAATTGAACAGTGTAGGGATCTGAGTCTGAAGGACAAAGCGCCTGCGCACTAAAATCTGCCTGCACTGCGGATTCTACGATGATCTCCTGACGCAGGGTATCCGTACAACCGGCACTGGTAAGTACGACTAAAGTAGCTTCATAAACCCCTGGCAAGGCATAGGAATACTGGGGATTACGTGCCTGTGAACTTCCCCCATGGGCAGTCCCCTCCGGGGCGGCCTCTCCACCGTCTCCAAAATCCCATTCCCAGGCCACTACATTGGAATTGATGCCGGTGGTACTCTCATCTACAAACTGGGTAGGCGCACCCGCACAGGCGATATCGGCGGTAAAGGCCGCCTGCGGACGGGCATAAATGGTAATGGTTTTGCTCAGCGTATTGGCGCAGCCGATGGTATTATTAACCTCCAGCGTAGCGATATAGGTACCGGCAGAATCATAAGTGTAAGTGGGACTTTCCAAAGCCGTACTGCTGTACGTACCGCCATCCCCAAAACTCCAGCGATAGCCGGTAATATTTTCACCGCTGCTCAGATTCTCAAAAATGACTTCATCGCCCTGGCAGATCTGGGGTGGCGTGCTGAAGTTTACCACCGGCCCCTGCTCTACTACGAAGGTAGTATCATAAGTATTGGAGCAGCCGGGAATGCTGGCTGTCAGGCTAACCGTTTTACTCCCTCCGCTGCTAAAGGAAAAAGTAGGATTAGCTTCGGTAGAGGTACCTTCTCCGTTAAAATCCCATACGTAGGTGATAATCTCATCCGCCCCCTTCGTATCCGTCAGGTTCTGAAAAGCAATGGCTCCATTGGTACAAATCACCTCCTGATCTACTCCAAACTTAGGCTCCGGCGGCTCATAAATCGTAATTTCTTTCGACACCCGCTGCCCGCAGCCATCCGCAGACTCTACTTCTAGGGTGACGAGATAGGTGCCGGGGGAGGGGAAGGTGTAATTGATAGTATCCTCGGTGAAGGTAGTGTTTTCAATAGTCCACTGCTGGCTTATAATATCATCAGGATTTTCAGTTGAAAACGTTAACTGAGTAGTACTCCCCACGCAAATATCTTCTGCCTGAATATCAAGAGAGGGGGCGTTTGTTTCTTTTACATAAATAGAAAAGGTGGAGTCAATTGTACAGTTATTATTGGATACTGTTAGTCTTATATTTTTATTTCCAGCAGAGGAAAACTTAATCTCAGGAGTTATGTCTTCAGAGTAATCTACATTTTGATCACATATTTTTTGAAAAGTCAAACGATCAATATCATCCCTTTCAGTATCTGTAGAAAATAAAAGCCACTTACTTTTATCGTGTATTAACTTAAAATTATATCTACGGTTGAAATTGATGAAATCATTAATATTTATTGGAAGAGGATTATTACCTATACTTGAGTTAAAATTGAACCGATATAACTGGCCGTTGTATGCGCTTACTATCCCTATGTATTTACCTTCTTCTTCTACAATATTTACCCCTATTGGAGCAGCAAGATTGCTAGCTAATAGCGTAGCTCTGGGTTGACTAAATAAACTATTACCAAATTCTAATTTATAAACTCTACCACTTGTGCTTGAACTTGTAAGTCCAAACCATCCCTCATTAGTATTGATAATATCAACACCCATAATACCCCCAAGTGTATAACCCAAATTGTTATTGATAATCTGAGTATTAATATTATTAGTAATTGAATTGCCCCAATTAATTACAGTCACTTTGTTACTTCCCCTATTGCTTACTACCCCAACCCAATTACCATTGTCATTAACTATTTCTATACTTCTTGGCTGATTTAATACACCAAAATTTCCTAAATCAACTATAGTTGGAGTATTGCTCAAACTGTTTCCAAAATTTAATAAACTTAATGTTGACGTTTGAAGATTTACTACTACGGCTGCCCATGTTCCATTTTCATTAATAATATCAACATCAATAGGGTTACTAAAAGTGTTGAAATTGCCCAAATTTTCAATAGTAGGTAATTCTTCTAAACCTTCCTCAAATTTTAATCTAATAACATTTCCATTACTAATATTAACTGATAAACCATACCAAATTCCATTACTTTTCACTAAATCTATAGAAGGAATATTTATTAATGCATCGTTACTTATCACCGTGTTTTGTTCCGGCAATTGAAATATATCTATCAAGCATAAGTCCCACTCCCAATTATAATCATCAGCTTCTATGCTGTTGTTACCTATTCTAAAACTTTCACCAACACAAACCGTATCAGGTACATTTAAGTTTATTGTAGGGCATTGAGAAAAAATTTGGTGGGAGAAAAAAAAAGTAAAAAGGCCTAATAGATATAGATTTTTTTTAGCAATACTTAAATTCTTAGCCCAATTTCTCATATATCTGATGATAGTTTTCCACTCCTTTTTCCAATGAGTAATAATCTTTTGCACCTGTTTGTATAACTTCTGGTTTTACTGAAAGAAAGTGAGTAATTTGTTTACAGACCAATCTATAATTTATTTCAGAAAAATCAGCAATTACTGCGCCAGCACTTGTATTCTGTATAATCTCAGCAGTATCCCCAACGCCAGCATTACATATAATTGGAATTCCCATACTCATTAATTCTCCCTGTTTGGTAGGTGATGAGGCTTTCTTAGAAAATACAGGGTTAATAAAAAAAACTGATAATTGCACTAAAGTCATATAGAAGGGCAATTCATCTCGTTCAGAGCCTGTAACAATTATTTGATGAGGTAATATCCCCTTTTTCTCAGCTGTGGTGATTATACAGTCAGGCTTATCTTTTGTTATAAATAAAAATTTTGCATTGGGTTTATACTCTAACAAAACTTTAAAAAAATCTACCATCTCATCCAACATATACCATGTACCTAATGAACCTAAGTATAAAAGAACAAAATCATCATTGGTAATGCCAAGTTTCTCTTTAAGAGAGAGTACTTTTTTCTTATTAAGTTTTACTACTTTAGGATCAAAAAATGCTAAGTCTACACAACAGGGTATCACTTCTATTGGAGCATGATTTCTTTCTTTTGATTCAATATACTGTTTTGCTGACTGAGTGAGACTAACCAGATAATCAGAGTTTTTCCAGAAAAATTTTTCTTTTCTTTTAAAATATCGATAAATAACTCTAAATAGAGGGTTTTTCATATCCCATATTCCTCCCTCTATGCGTTCATCCGCCCAGAAGCCTCTCATATCAAACAGTACTTTTACACCATACTTTTCTTTGAGATGCAGACCTATTAAAACAGTTAGATAACTGCGGCAATGAAGAACATCAATATTTTCTTTCTGTAATATTTGCTTTACTACCTTTCTGAGTATGATCAAATCATAGAGTGTAGATAGTACTGGAGGAGATTTATGATAAACTAATGGTTTCCACTGAATTTTGCTATCAGAAATTGAAGATAAAATATTTGTTCGGCGTGCTTTTAAGCGAGCATGCTTTTCAAAGCTAATTAGAATAATTTTATGACCTTTTTTTGACAATCCAAGTAAATAGGGTAAGACCTGAGACTGTCCTAATGGATCAGTCATGCCGTCATAAGACAGGTATAAGATATTTCGCATCTAACTTAATTCTTTGACATACCTTCCGGTAAAACATTAGTAGGAATTAAAAGCTGTTGTGGGGAGCCTGAAACGAAAGGCGGTATTCCTTCAAAATAAAAGCTTCCCTTTTGCCTTACGATTTGCCATACTCCAGCTTCTCCTGGCTTTACTCCAACTTCTACTGTTTGTTTACCTTCCGTATCTTTGGAAATTTCCCGGCCAGTAGGAGACTTTAATGTAAAAACTATTTCTCTGATCACCAGAAATTTTTCAGTACCCTCAGGCACATAAAAATAAAAATTACTTCTATCCCAGGTAGAAACTTTAGATTGATTATTAGCCATTAATGCATAAGGATAGTTTCTACTGGTCTGGAATTTAAAACCAGATTTACGATCGTTAATTCTCATATGATAGGTACCCGGTTTTAAGCGTTCATTAAGTGTAATCGTAAGAAGTGTTCTATCTTCAGGAATATTTTCCTGCAGTAGTACCTCTCCTATTTCTCCAGTTTTACCGTCATACTTACTAATGTGTACATACCCTCCGGGAGGATTACTTTTAATAAACCCGCTCCTGATTGAAAAGGTCATTTGCCCATTTTGTTGCTCAGGTACTTGAAAAATGATTTCATGTACATTAACTGTACTATTCTGCTCATAAACCTTACCATCATTTTTTTTCACTCTAGCTGAGGGAGAAGGAGAAGAAGGTGATAAAGCAGACAGATTAGCACTATAGTTCTCTGATGTAATACCTTCTACAGGTTTATATTTCTTAGCGTCTTCTTCGATTAAAGCATTAATCTCATCTCTCTTCACAGGTCCAGTAGGATTTTTCCAAACTGCCTGTTTATTATCAAATTTATATTTTGCCGATGGTGCTTGTGAGTTTGCAATACGACGAATAAGTGGGTAGCTGGCAACAGTTCCTGAACCTCTGATTCGCCATGAGTAATTTAGTAAAGAACTATATTTCTCAAGATTTTTGGGGTCATTTTTCCATTCATGAAATAATACCACATAGTGCATATAATACTTTACATGCTCTATACGCATTTTTGTTTCGTTGTCACCTACCATTTGATCTGCCTCTTCTAACAAGGAAAGCCAGTTTGCAATATCAAAAGAAGTAGGTGGAATATTACTATTTTTCTCCCAGAGTTGATAAAGTTCCTTCATAGGTTTCTCAGTTTTTCCGTAGGCCAGACGAAAAAACTCTTCGGAAAGGGCTTTAGTGTCAATATCAATATCCCATAATAATTTTGTAGCAACATAATGCCCTAAACCACGACTAATCCATCCAATATTAGTTTCAGCAGAAAGAGCGGTAGCTTTGTTAGCATGATAAAATTCTAATCCATTCTGTATATAGTCAATTTGACTACCTCTAGGCTGCCCTGGCATGTCCCAATCCCAAGACATCACACCATAATAATCATAGATACCAACTTTACTAACCTTCTTACCCCATTTCTCAACTAATTGCTCTGTTGAAAACGAAGAACGATTGAAAGCAGTCGCAACCATGACAAAAATGTTAGGTTCTAGTTCAAATGAAGGAGGTGATGCATGTTGATTATATGCATACATTCCTACCCATTTATCTGGGTATTTTTCCCCTACTACTTTCGCCACCTGATTAGTAAGATGAAAAACTCTATCCGATATACTTCCCAATGCTTTACAATTATCGCAAGTACAATGCCCTCCTCCATCAGACGGCTCCATAGAAATCATGTCCAACTCTCTTCCCTTTGCTTCTGCGTTGGCGAACTGTCTCAATGCATCTTTTACAACCAGATCTACCAAGCCTGTATTACTATAGCAAAATTTAGGTGTGCTGGTAGGTTTACGTGACCCATCCGGCAACAGCGCATAATATTCTGGATGTAAATCAAAAGTTTTTTGATTTCTTTTGACGATCTTCTGGTATTCATGTCCGGCATTTACTTGAAATGCGCCTTCCGTCCTCGACGCTTTAACCCAAAAATCATAGTCCTTATCTGCTTGATTGGAATCTGTCCCATACGCATACCATATACGTCTATGATCATAATCAGGGACAGTTACAATATTTAATTTTTGATATGGTAGAATTTTCTTAGGAGTGATATGCCATCGCTTATTGGGAAAAAAATAACGATATCCTAGGGCTTCCAGATAAAAGAAGACCGCATGTCTTACTGCTAATATTGAATTTCCAACTAAGTATACCTGCTCTTTATCTGGCAAACTTACCACACTGAGTCCTTCACTATTGTAGCTAGATAGTTTAGGGTCATAAGTAAGCTTATCTGCATCTTTTGTTAATGAGAGATAAATTCCTGTTTCACGATTGGTAGGACTACCAGTTTTTACCACTGCTTTGATATATTTTACCTTATTGAGCTCATCCGCTAAAAGTGTGGCTGAAACCTGCATATCTTTGTGTGAGGAATTCCCAAAGTATATATTAACGACTTGCTCCTGTGCAACTCCCAAATAGGGAATAAACAAGAATATGCAGCTTAAGCAGAAAAAATATTTGCGTAGTGTAGTCATAGCTCAGATGATTAGGTTTAATTTCAAACACTGATCATTACCTCAAGAATTCCGTAATCTGAACCATTTGTGCCGGCAAAGTATAATTTTTTCTGAAGCTTGCAATAAGCACCTCAGTATCTGGACAAAATTTGCAATTTTCGCTTAATAAATACTCTAATTTTGTTATAAAGTCTTTTGAATCATTTGAGTTAAATTTATACCCATTGTACTTATGAACAATGATTTCATCTAACCCTCCTGCGTCAGAGACTAACATTCTACTTTGCTGCATCAAACCTTCAATAGCCACATTCCCGAATCCTTCTGAAAGTGAAGGAATGACTACTAAGTAGGCTAGTTTAAAAAGGGAGAGTAATAAATTGTTTCTTATTACTCCACTGATAATCAAGTTATTAGCAAGTCCGTATTGGTGTACCAGGTTTTCAAAATGTTCATGATATAATCCTCCTCCCGCAATAATTACCTTGAACTTGCTACCTATCAAAGGATTTTGATCTATGAGTTTTCTATAGGCATCGAGGAAAAAATAATGTCCTTTAACCGTATGAATCCTACCTGGCAAAACGAGGATTTTATACGTATCCAGATCAACACCAACTTTTTTTAAATAATTTAAACCTTCTTTTTCATTTATGTTTCTTTCCGGAATAGCATTAGGAATAACAACTGAGTTTTTGTTAATAAAAAAATGACTCGTAACATTTTTTCTTACAGCATCTGAAATAAATATACTTTTATCATCAGTAATCCTGGCCAAAAAAGAATTAATACTATTAAATATTCTTTTAGGAAATGTATCAAGAGGATTAGCCGCATATTGTAAAGAATGATGATAGTTTACCAATTGGTATCTTCTTCCTTTCAGACGATCCAACAACTTTACTACCCTCATCTGAAAATGAGCAAGTGGTAAGTTTGCAATTACCACAGAAGCTTGCCACTTCTTCAGATATTTTGAAATAACTAACCCTTTTAAAAAAGTGTACCTGATAGCTCGGAATGTTAGTATTTGAACTGGTAGCCCTAATTGTAAAATAGATTTCTCTGAAATTTGTAGTTGATCAATAAGTGCGTATTCTGTGCTTCTTCCCATTATAATTAGTCTTATCTGATAACCTTTTTCATGAAGGTAATTGATTTGGTGAATGAGCATGGTCTCAGCTCCTCCGTAATCTAGACTGGGGATTACAAATACAATATTTTTATGTGACGCAATTTCAGAGTCTTTCATCTATTATACTATAGCAATAACCACTGATCAAAATTCTCAGAAAACTTCTCAACAGATAATTTTGAGTTCAAAACAGCATCTGTTTTTTCTGTATCTAAAGGTTGATGTATTGCTTTTTGTAAAGCCTGATAAGCATCTTCTATCTTATATTGATCGTAAATGGCACATCCTTCAATATTCTCAATCAGTTCAGCAAAACCTGAATTTTTGTATACTACACACTTTTTATGATGCATAAGTGCTTCGGCACATACTAAGCCTAAAGGTTCGTCAATAGAGGATAAGAAAAAGACATCGATTTTATCAAAGTAGAAATGGGGATTGCTTTGATAACCAAGCCATTCTACATTTTCAGATAGGTAAAGTCCCTTTGGATTTCCATTCCCCAGCCAATAAAACTTCCATGCTTCATTTTTTTTCTTAGCATAATCTGCAAGTTCAGAGTAAAAGCTAACGCCCTTACGGGACATTAAGTAACCAGCCATCAATATCTTTACAAATGATGAATCAGGGGTAATTTGTTTGATGAAGGGTAAAGTATTGTAGACTAATTGGGTTCTTTCAGCGCCTAGGTGTTGTTTAAGATAGTTTTCCTGAAGTGCAGATATACAGGCGACCCTGTTTCTTCTGAGTAGTTTTTTTACAATCTTATATTTATAGGGTGCATTCGCCTGAAAATGTTTGATAGCATCTTCCGCTTCCTGTAGATAAATTACTGTATCCTTTCTGAAGCAGGTAAAGAGAATTAAGTCCCAAAAGTAGAAGCAATAAAGACCGTTCATGATCACTTTTTTCCCAAAGAAAAAGGCGATCAAAATGCGAATAAAGCCAAAGCGTGAATCTTTGGATATTTTTTCCACAACCTCTCCCCTTCCCGTCCAATACTGATGATAATGATTTGCCGAAACTGTAGACCCTCCTTTGGGGTAAAAATGATAAGCAATGAATATCACTTTAGCTTTTTGGTACCTCTGGATTATATTCATATGCTAAAGCTTAATCTCTCCGGAAAAATGAGTACGGACAAACCCTCCATAGTTTTTATTAAAAAATTGCTTCCCCCAATACAGGTAAAACAGTTTTTTGATTACTTTTTCTAAGAAAACATTTCCCTTTACCCATGGCAGAGATTGTAATTTACTATAATATTTACCTTCACTATACCTCTGCTGATTAACTAAAGATAAGTCTAATGCTTTTTGCCAAACCCTATCTGCCTGCTCTCTTTCACCTAATGTTAACAAAGTACTACTGATATTGAAATAAGAGCTTGCCAGACTACGTTGATACACCTGCTTAAAGCTTCCTTTTTTTTGTAGATTATCAATTAAATGATAGCAGCTCTGCTCTAATCCTAATATTCTGTCTAGAGCGTTTTTGCCTCTACTGATAGATTCGCCCGAATGTCTTCGCCAAAAGCAATCCGGTTGTACATTCAATTTCTTATAGGTGAAATTTTTAAGTAATGCGTTAAGATGAAAGTCATAATCCTGAAATGCAGGAAGATCCTCATTCCATCTTAAGTTTTTCTCTACTAATGATGTTTTACGCCAGATAGGATTAAAAATGAGCCAGGGTGTGTTTTGATCAATAAATCGCATTATATCATCTTCTTCCTCATCAAAATAATTGATCAGTAAAGAAGTATCTCCAGGAGCCTCTTTGAAGACCAGTCCTGGAAATACCCAAAAATCAAATAAGGAATATTTTTGAATGACCTCAACACGTTGCTGTAGGCAAAAAGAAGCTAAAATATCGTCAGAATCCAGAAATATTATATACTTACCAGTACTTTTTTCTATTCCAATATTTCGGCAGGTAGGTGCCCCTTTAAGTTCGCGGTCCCGATAAAACAACTTAATCCTATTGTCTTTTTGGGAATAGGACTGAATAACATTCTGACTTCCATCAGTTGAACCATCGTCCACAAAAATATGCTCCCAATTTTCATAGCTTTGACGGAGTATAGACTTAATAGTATCCTCAACTAAAGTTTTCCTATTGTACAAAGGGGTGATCACTGAAATTTTGGGTTGCATTATTTGATCACTTCCCATAATTCATTAATTCTCTTTTTGATATCGTAGTTTTGTTCCATCCACTTTCTTCCTGCTATACCAAAAGTCTCAGCTAGCTCTATATTTTCTGCCAAATGAATCATATACTTTGCCATATCTTGTATATCTCCCTCATCAACCAAAAAGCCAGTCTCTCCATGTTTGACTGCATCTTTTATTCCGGCATGTTTTGTACTTACAATTGGCAAGTTTGATGCACTAGCCTCTAGTATGGCTAATGGAGTCCCTTCCGCATCCCCATTTTCCGCAGTTACAGAATGTTGTACAAAGCAAAATGTTTGCTCCATTAATTCAGCAACTTTTTGATTAGTTAATATACCTTTAAATTCTACTTTATTTGAGATATCAAGAGACCTAACTAATTGTTTGCATATTGGCAATAAAGGTCCATCTCCAACCATAAATAATTTAGCTTTGGCTACCCTCTTTGCTACTTCTGAAAATGCTAAAATTGTAAGATAGGGTGCTTTCTTTTCTACAAACCTTCCAACTGCAAGGAAATTACAAGTGGTTTGAGATTTCCTTTTTTTTCCAAATTCTGAAAGATCAATGCCATACGGAATACACTTTACTTTATCTTCCAAGGCACCAAACGCAATTAACTTTTTTTTCATATCAGAAGAAACAGCAATTATAGCCTTTGAAAACTCAAACATTACCCTGTATTTGTTTTCATATAATTCTAATATGTCTCGCTTTGAAGCATCATATCCGTGGAAATGAACTACCAAAGGTATTTGATAGTATTTACAGGCTTGTACTAATTTTGCTCCAGTAACCCCATACTCAGCCAAAACACAGCTTACTCTCTCTTTTCTGAGTATCTTAAATAAAGATCTGATCTCCTGATCCATTAAGCTAATACCTTTGATACGTCTTTCCAGAAATCTGAATAAACGAGCAAACTTATTCATTCTGAGCAGAGTAGTTTTATTTCCAAAATGAGCATCATGACCAAATGAATAAACAGGTATTTTTTTACCCGGAAGAAAGTTTATATGATTATTGATGAATGTTTCAGAATAGGTATTATAAGTTGGAGATACTATGGCTATACATTCTTTTGCTTGCATATTAGCATCACAATTATACACTTGAAGGTTTTAAATAATTAAGGAGTTTATCAAAAAACAGTATTCTCCTGATCATAAGAGGAAATAGATTATTTCTCTCTTTTCCCAAGGATAAACGAAGTGCCTTACTAAAAGCCCACATTTCCTTAATAGTATAAGTACTCGCATCATGATATAGTGAGCTTGCCCACCTTTTAGATAGCAGTTTATATGCTTCTCGTTTATTACTTTCTTTAAGAATAGGCTCAATTTTGTCCAGAATCATTAATATTTCTTTAACCGCTAATTTTGTATAAGTATTCTTGACTCTTTGTGATTGATCGTGTCTCCTATTGTAATTTAGAGGCTCTGAAACAAATGCAATATTAAATTGCATTAATATTTTTATATATAACTCCCAATCTCCTGCATATTTCATACTATTATCAGCCTCCCCAACTGAGATATATGCATCACGCCTGATAAGAGCTGCGCTTACATTGGGAATAGTATTTTTCAGGCATAAGTTTTCATTAATTTCGTTTACCCCTAAATTCCAATAATCTTCAACCCATTTTTTATGATTACTTAGATCATTTGTCCATTCTATCCTTGAAGCAATTACTTCGTCACTTTCATTTATTTCATAAGATTGAGAATAGGCAATACCGATATTTTCACCTTTATTGATTGATTTAATTAATTTTTCCAGAAAAGTTATGTCTGCCCAATCATCACTTTCTGCAATCCAAATAAACTTACCTTTTGCCAGCTCCACGCCTTTATTCCACTGTCTAAAAGTACTTCCACTGTTTTTTTTATTAAAGTAAGTCTTAACTCTGGCATCTCTTTGTGCATACTCTTTGATAAACTCCTGACTTTGGTCAGTTGAGCAATCATCTAAAATTATTAACTCAAAATCTCTAAACGTTTGGTCAAAGATTGACTCAATTCTTTTAGGGAGATATCGTCTATGGTTGTAATTTGGCAGTATAACAGATACCAAAGGGTTCATATTAGTGATTTAATTACACTTAAAATTTTGGGTGCAGCTTCATCAACAACTAATTCCTTCACCTTCTCCTTTATTATCTGACCATCTGCTAACAAATCTGAAGGGTTATTAAAATAATACAGGATTGTTTGGGCAGCTTCATTAATATCTAGATAAGAAACCGTTTTTCCTCCCCCATTTTCAATAAGTTCAGGTATACCGCCTGCCTTATCAAAACAAATAATGGGTTTCCCAAGCATTCCACTTTCGATACAGACCAAAGGAAAAGGATCTTCTCTGGAAGAAAGAAAAAACACATCAAAGCTTTGAAAGTCAGCAATAGGAAACTGCTTCTCCCCTAAGAAAAACACATGTTGTGAAATTTCTAATTTACGGAGGTCTTCTTCAACTATTGCTCTATGTTCATCATTCATTGCTCCTACCCACGTAAACTTTATTTTATCTGTTGATTTAAGTACTTCTTTTGCTACTTGAATAAAAATGTCATAACCTTTCCTCCAATGGACTGTGCCAGCACTACCAACATTAAAAATATTTGAAGTAGAACTATTTGATTGAGCAGGAATAGTTATCTTTTCTATATATTCATATATCAGATGGATTCTCTCTTGCTCAACTCCTTTGTTTACCAGCATTTTTGATACTGCGGAAGATACAGCAATAAATTTATCTGTGTCCTCTTGTAAAGACATGAAATTTGGGACATACCTCCTTATAACTGTATCCAGTTCATGGACATGACAAAGTAGAGATGCCTTGCATCTTTTTTTAATAAAAGTACCTACTTCTAGGGTAAGCACCGAGTTACAATATAACAAATCATAATTCCTTGTAGCTAAATTGCCTTTCAGATATCTAAATATATGATCGCTGGAACCACCATATATCTTATTAAATAGGCGCAAGCTAGCTTTCTGTACCTTATTACCAAATAATTGATTTGACACATAATAATGGTCAGAATAGCGGGCAAATTCCTCCTCAAGCGCCCCTCTTCTTATTACCAAAACGTCTATAATAAAATGATTATACTCAGATCTTAACCATTTAATGAAATATAGTAAAAGTAAAGGAGCTCCAGTTCTACTAGCCTCATGTACGATAAAAAGAATACGTTTCATAGAAAGATATATCCGCTAAATTACTATACTTGATAAAGCCTTAAAGAGCTTATGCTTAGTTAAAAAAAGAAAATAACGGAAGTTTTTTTGCTCGATCAAAAATTGATTTCTCGTCTGCTTAAGTGATTGTTTTGCCTTTTGTGCATCAGATGACTTATTACTTACTGTAGTATAAAATAAGCCTAAAATTTTATCTACTTTATGTATATGGTATCTATGATAAGCTCTAAGTAAAAACCAATAATCCATGGTCAAGTGATTATCAATCGGAAAGTCACCAATATTCTGTTGTACATGTCGCCTATAATAATAGCTTACCGGGTTAAGAGGAAATGCACAAGGCCAATACAATAATATTCTAAATATATCAGTACTAGGAGTTATAACTTTACTTTCTCCCCATTGATTTACTTTCTCTAGTTTACCAAGCACAAAATCTACCTGAGGATCTTCAAACTCTTTTAGCACAGTTATAAATACATTTTCTTTTAGCTCATCGTCCGCATTCAGGTACACAATAATATCCCCTGAACTCATGCTGAATGCCTTATTCATAGCATCCGATTGCCCCTGATCAGTTTCTGATATCCATTTCAAGTGAGGATATTTGTTTAATATGTTTAAGGTATTATCCTTACTTTGACCATCTACGATAATATGTTCCCAGTTTTTATAATCTTGCTTAAGTACACTTTGAATAGCCCTTTCAATATATTTCCCTGAATTGTAAGAAGGAGTCAGAACAGAAACTTTCAAGATTAATTAAATAGTTTTGTAAAAATTTTTAATGAAGAATACCTCAGCAAAACTCTTAATAAGCTTGTAAAATTGTATCTTTCAAAAAGATTAAAGTGATCACAATAAAATTTGAAGTATGTAAATTTTAAGCTTTTCTTAGCTTCTCTAACTTTGTAATTTCCATATTCGTTAAGAAAAGATTTACCTAAAAAATGAGCATATCCATTAAGTAACTCCTTATATGAAACAGCAGGATGTTTGTCGCATTTAAGTTGATCCAATTTGTGAGATTGCAAGCTGGTGTATTTATTTACCCCTATCGGATCACCATACTTACCTCTAAACTTTACATTATTACCGTAATTTAACATCTCTGCACTATATTTTATTTCTAACCAATCACATAGCTCTTTGACAATTTTCTCAGATGAGGCTAACAATTCCTCGAAAGTAATTTTTTTCACTCGCTTGTCATCCGTATGATTTTGATAAAACTCTTGAATTAATAAAGGAGCTTGTAAAATGTCTCTTCTATGATGCTTACATAAATTATAAAGATCATATCGCTGCCAAGTTTTCATCATTGATGCCCAACTTGCTAGCGGATTTCTTACAAGAAGAATAATCTTTGCCTTGGGAAAAAGCTTTAAGAGTTCGGGTAAGATTTCATAGTAGCGAGGTGTTTTATCAATGACTAAATTGCCTGTATTCTTTTGCACCTTCTCGTAGTATTTTAACAATAAGCGCTTAGTATCATTTTCAAACTCTTTAACTGCATCATACTTTCCTAAAAAATCTTCAAAAGCATCAGCACATGTATGCATATCAAAATCAGCTCTTAAAAGCCCAGGTTTGAGCAATGATGCAAATCTTAGTAATATCCAATGTTCGCTGGTAGTGTCTACTTTAGGGTGATTGGAGAGTATTGCTTGCAGAAGGGTAGAACCTGATCTGGGTTGAGAAACAATAAAAACGAGTTGACTACTATCCAATAAACTATTCATTTAATTTGATTACATAATCATAGATTTTATATGCTAAACCATTATTATTCTTAAACTTTCTGATAGCTGCATTAGATGGCCAATTCTCTCTTCTTGATACATTTTCATGAGAAATTTTTAGTGAGTTTTTCCCAAGTTTAGCTGCTATAATATCTATGGATTCCTGAAGCTTCTCCATTATACCAATATGTACAAAATAGCTATCTATCACTTTTTGATAGTTATTTCTATCAACTTTTAAAGGCATAAAAAATGGGATTAAAGAGATATTATCTTCTAAGTATTTATCAACAGATAGTACTTCCATTTCATTTGGAATTCCATTTCTAAAATCTTCTCTTTCCCTAAGTCTTTTTTTCCTATAAAAATAATTAGAAAGCGCTATTTCTAAAGTGTCTCTGAGTATTGCAATACATTGTTTAGCCAAAGGGTAATAATCAATTACTCCAATATTCCTTTGATTATTAAAATGACCATGTATACAAATTTCAGGTTTTTTATAAAATGGAAGCCTATATCTTCTCAGCTTCCTATGGTGGTTTTCGGGTAATTTCCCTTGTTTTTCATCAAAGTAGTGTAAATACAAATTTTGCCCATACCACGACTTTAATAGCTGACGAAGACTCGTGCCCCCAGTTTTAGGGACGTGTATTGAAAATAAAGGCTGTTTTGGATTATAAATAACCATTTTTTTACTTCTAAATCTAGAGGTAGTTTTTTCTTTTTAAAATAAATAGATCAACATTCATCCAGATATGTTTTAACGCCCGATTGATTACTAAAAGCAACCATTAAGGAGAAATTATATTTTTTGAATTAGACTTATTAACTTCTCTTTTACTTTAAATTTAAGCTTAAAATGAGATGGATTCCTAACATTTTTCTTCACCTCCCATTTCTGAAAAAAAGATTGAAACCTTTCCTCAACATACACTTTCTGCTCCTTACTTAAACCCTCAAAATCTTCTTTATATTTATGATAAATGTATTGAAAGCTCTCCAGATGTAACTGTGAGTGGCTTCTGGATAAACTATGTGTATCTGTCCTGATCATAGACAGCGGCTCCAAGGTATAATTAATTTTGGCAAGTTTTGAAAGTCTAATCCTCATTTCATAATCTTCATAAATCTTCATATTCAGATCATGAAAACCTGCTCTTTTCCATAAATTATAGTTGACAAGTTCCATACGAAAAAGACTGTCTCTGGGAAATTTTCTTGCAATCACTTCAAAATACATATTCCCAGGATTGGGTATATCGGATTTATTATATGCCCAAATCCATAATAACTCTTTTTCTCTTTTAAAATAGTAATTATTTGAAAACGCAATATGAAAATCACCCTTTTCAATAAGCTTTGCCTCTTTCTCTAGTTTTTCTGGTAAAAACAAATCATCACCATCTAAGTAAGTCACATAATCGCCAGTAACATTTTGTAAAGCATCAATTCTGGTTTGGGTGACACCTAAGTTCGTTTCATGGAAAAAGGGCTTGATGATATCAGGATAATTATGTCTGTACGAATTTATTAACTCTTGTGATCCATCTGAAGAAAAATCATCAACGATAATAATCTCATGAGGACGATAAGTTTGCGCTAAAACACTTTCAATCGCCTCTTGGAGTACCTCTTTTTGATTATAAGATGTGATAAATACAGATATATTCATTAGCTCAGTTGATATCCGTAAGAATTTGCCAACGCTAAAGTGTGTGTTCTCAATTCCGCTTTATCTATATCATTCCACTCATTAAAATGTGGATATTGCGTTAGCTTATACAGGTTTGATGGATCGTCATCCTTTTTTACCTGATTGACCTTTTCTGATTGTATTTTTTTGACAGTTGCTTCATCAACGATATCTCCTCCTGTAAACTGTAACAACTGGTTTACCTTATCTGTATCTTTTACCAAATCTTCTATTTTTAAGCTAAGTACTCTCTCTACAGAAATTGTCTTTTTAAAATCCTCTATAAAATGATGCGTAGCATTCCAGGTCCAGGATAGTCGTTCTATTTGACTCATCTTTTCCCACCTTTCTGCATCATTTAGTTTGACCCTTCCCATTTCCCATATAGTATCATTTTTATGCCATCCCTTCATGATTCCACTTCTGACAAAGGTAGCAGGATGCCGGGTTATGTGCACGAATTTAGCACCCTTCATAAGATCAGCTATTTGGTAGGCGTAAAAAGTCAAACAATGATTTGTCTCTATAAAAACTTTCTGTTTCACACATGCTTCCAGCATCATTTCCAATCTGGCACTCAAAAAAATGGATTTGAGAAGTTCATGATTTGATGCATTTTGATATGCAAAATTACTCAAATACATCAAGTTCGGAAAAGCTTCGTGATAAGCTGCACAATGGGATGACAATTGAAAAACATTTTGAAGAAACTGAGAACCACTCCTGCCTGTATTTAGTATAAAGACAGGGGGGTAAGTGGCAAAAAAAGTTTCTAAAGAGGCATTATCTACATGGTGAATGGATTTAATAATGTCATTTTTGTAGGTAAGCGGGGGAAGTATACTTTTCTCAGACTTTTCGCTTTCATCACTAACATGGCCCAGAAAATTAAGCCCTAAGTACCGGAAAAGCTTCCTTAATATACGCATCAGTTTTTGTAGTAATTTCTGTCAATTGCTTTCTGATCTTCTCAAATTCTACAGAATTATACTCCTTATAATCATCCAGAATACTATCCTTCCATACTTTATCATTTCCTAAATGAAATGTGAGGTGTTGATCGCTGAACTCCTTAAAATTATTGCTAAACACTCTCATATTGAGATAAAGCCCCAGACCAACTTTAGCGGCTCCGATGATGATACGATGTAACACGAACTTATTGTATATATGTGCAGGAAATACAAAACAGTCATAACCCGGATGTTGCTCACCAATTTCAGCATACATCAAGGGTAAATCATTAATTGTAGTATACCGATCAGTGATTGTCCTGCGGTTGATTACAAAAGCATCATACCCCCCCTCAATATATTTTTTTATGCTTAAATAAAAGTGGGGTATCAAAGCAATATCCACATTGGTATAAATATAGTAATCTGTCGCTAGAGGTGCTTCTATCAGTTTATCCAAAATATCTTTAAGCAGCGGTAGCTTTCTAGACTTACGAAAAGACCCAAAATCCAAAACTGAACGCTTCAGGTCTGAAGTTTTATGAAAGTAATCCGGAATAATCTCATGATCTTCAGCGTACTGCGTGCTTAAAAGACTGATTTGCAAATCTGAGTTTTGCTTCTCTGCAACTTCTTTAGCCACCCGCATACTTTCAAAGGTAATAGGTTGGGCTACATGCAGATCTGATGATGAAGTAACTTTGACAGGGTTAATAATATGAGCAATCTTCATTTCTTTTTAGCTATTCTTAGGGCTTCGCTAAAAGTAATTTTTGGAAAAATAGTCAATTTACCCTCATGAGTAGCATCAATGATTTGCTTCTGATCCTGATTGAAATAATACTTTGCAAGCATATAACCAGCTTCACTTCCATCTAAATCAGCTAATTGCCATTCTTGGCCTTTGAAATAATTAGGATCAAAATGGTTAGGGTCATCACCAGACAATACTTGTTTTTCATTCGGCTTGCCTGATTGAAAAAAATTATGGTCAACCCCCACTAAAAAGACCCTAGAAAAACCCATATAATAAGCTAATTGCATAGCTGTAAAAGTAACCGTATATCCTGGTCCTATGTAATCTTTGATATTCCTAGAAAATTGAATATTACCTGGTTTGACATAAACATAATTTATACTTTTTGTAAACTCTAAATTTTTCTTAAGCACAGATAAAAATGATAAAAAGATAGTAGCATCCATCTGTTTAAATTTCTCTATACCTTGCTCAATTACATATGGGTTTATAGATACTAGATAGTCAATATGTAAACTTTTCTTTTTATTGATTAGGTATATCTTATTTAAGCCAAAGGTGTAAAAATCGTTAAGCGTCTCTATATCTATCTTATTTAAAGAAGGTCCATTGCCAATAATGAAACAATCTTCTCCTTTGTGAATATCCTTGAATCTTTTTAATCGTTCTGCGTATTGATTTTTCCAGATATAATAATCCAAAGGCTTATAACGATTTTCCCTGTAGTTTTGAATAGCATCTTTAAGTACATACCATTCTTTTTTTGGAGAAAATAATTTCATATCCTGTGCTATCTTATTTATTCAGTACTTAATTTAATCGTGGCCCCTCCATCAATGGTAATACATTGACCAGTAATAAAGGAGGATTTGCTACTATCAGCTAAATAATATATGGCCTCAGCTATTTCTTCTGGTTGCCCTACTCTACCTATCAGGTGCTTTAAGCCTAAAGCCCTCACCAGGGAATCTTCAGAACTTCCTTTTACATGCCCTCTTTTTAGTCCATCTCTCAACATAGTCGTGTCAACTGCTCCTGGTAATACTGCATTGACTCTCACGCCATCATCTGCACATTCTACCGCAAGAGAACGCGTTAATGTTGTTAATCCTCCTTTACTAGCTGCATAAGCCAATATATTTTTAGAAGTAGCTATCGCATGTACTGAGCTTACATTGACAACAGCTCCTTTATTTTCCTTTAGCAGGTCATACAAAGCGCTTACTAAAAAGAAAGGGGCACGCATATTAACATTAATCACCTGATCCCACTCTTCCACTTTCATCTCCTGGAACGGCTTGCAAACCTGAAGTGCAGCATTATTTACAATTGCATCTACTCTACCTTCCTGTTTCTGTATAGATTGAGCTAAAGTATTGATCTGGTCAACATCCACAATATCTGCCTGAATAAATCTATCTAATCCGGCCTGATTCTCTACTTTACGAACATCAATCCCTATAACTATCCAGCCCTCAGATTTAAACTTAGTACAGCTTGCACTTCCAATGCCGCCATTACATCCTGTTACGACTACTACTTTCTTCATTTGATTCCTAAACCTTCGTATAACATATCCAGTGTGTTTCTATGTACTTTATTCCAGTACTTAGGACTGGCATTCACGTTATGAGAGGATAATATACAGTTATCCATACTCCTGAGTGGGGAGTTAATAGGCAGAGGCTCATGCTCAAATACATCAAGACCAGCCCCGGCAATTCTTTTTTCCTCCAGTGCTTTTATCAAATCAGGCTCATTTACAATCGGACCTCTGGCAACGTTGATAAGGTAAGCCGTAGATTTCATTTTACTCAGGGTATCCGAATTGATCAAATGATGGCTAGTCTCATTGAGGGTACAACAGGTATTGACAAAATCAGACTTTTCCAGTAAAACCTCTAATGGAACGATCTCCACATTTAATTCATCCACAATACTTTTAGGGATATCAATAATATCGTTTGCATATACTTTTGTACCAAATGTTCTGATCTTCCGGGCTACTGCCTTACCGATATTTCCTAATCCAATAATTCCTAAGCTCACCTCACTCAGACAAAGCCCAAAGGCCTTTTCCCACTGACCTGATTTCATAATCCTGTCAGATTCAAAAAGCTTTCTGGAAAAGGCCAGCATGATTGCCAGCACAGAGTCCGAAACTGGCTCAGTAAACGCATTAAGCGTATTCCTTACTGGTATTCCATGTTCCTCAGCATAAACTTTATTGATTGAATCTATACCTGTACCCCATTTAACGATCACTTTAAGGTTTTTAGCCTGATCAATTACTTTAGCAGTTATCCTGTCGTCCCCACATACTATTCCTTCATACTGCTCTATGATTTTCAACAACTCATCTTCTTCTACACGCTCCTTAACCGGATATACAAAAAAATCAATCCCTTTCTCTCTAAGTTCTTCCTCAAACTTATGAATTTCATTTTTCAGATAGGGGGCTGTTATCAGTACTTTACGCATTTTTTTGCTGTGCTTTATATAGTGTTTCCGCTACTAAAAAGTCAGTTTCAATATCAATATCATGAGCTTCATGTTTGGAAATCTCAAACAGACAGGGCCTTTCTCCAATACGATTATGCCGCTGCCTGAGCGTTTCTTCCGTAAAGATATAGATACAGGAATTCTCCTCATAAATAGGAGGCAAATCTTGTGTCCTGAGAAGAATAGCCGCATTATGATTGACCGGCCTGGCTAAACTATCCCAAAGTCTGGTCTGTAAACGTGTTACACCGAATAGAGAATCATAAATGGGATAGTTTTCCAGTAAAAATTGAACTGCCTTGTCAATAGACCTGCTGCTCAACAAGGGATTGGTACTATGCGTCTGTAGGTAAAAATCACTTTCGACCTGAGAGATAATATTAAGCAATACATCATTCATAGGGATGCCTCCATCTCTCAGATGTTCGGGCCTCTCCAAAAGCCTTACCTGAGGAAAGTGCTTCGCAGCATCTTCCATAATGTTTGGACTATCAGTATCAATAATAATCTCATGAATGCCTGGTACCGCAATGAGTGCATGCATCACATGATGGTAAAGTGGCTTTCCAGCAAACAATCGGTAGTTTTTTCCCAGCACTCTTTCACTATTGTGCCTCATTGGCACAATCGCAGCTACTTTTTTACTCATACAAAGTTTCTTTTTTAGAAGACAACAGTTGACTGTAATCTATCAAGTTTGTAGTTGTATTTTCTAAACCATTATTATCGTTACGTCTCAAGTTAAAGCTTTTAGGGTAGTAAAAACGCTGACGTAGTTCATTATTTAGTATCTTACTTTCTTTATGCCCCCTATAGGTTCCATAGTACTGCATAAACCGAAACATCAGAATATTTCTAACTTCCTTTATAAATACTCTATCATGTAAGGCGTGTAGCATATCATGAAATATGCTGCTTAGTGAAAAATTAATGAAGTCAAAAAAAGTAAAGCTACTTTCCTTGATGATCTGCTTCATGGCCATTGCCTCTCGTCTATACCGGTTAAGTATCTTCTTAGGAGTTTCCTGATGCACATGGATAATTTCTGCTTTGGCAGAGTACACTATTTTATACCCTATTGCTTTCACTTTTCTGGCCCAGTCCAGATCCTCAAGGCCGGTTAGCGATTCATCATAGGGTATTACCTGCCATAATGACCTTCTTATTGCTGCATTAGCATTGTTGCAGAAAGGATGCAGTTGATCTTGATCTGAAACTTCAGGAAACCATTTGGCAAATACCTGATGCTCTGAATATTGGCTTTGCTCATTACCCCGCTGTTTTCCATACACTAAGCCAACATCATCATTGTTAAAAGGATCTACTAATTTTCTCAGCCAGTCGGTATATACCGGATAGACATGCGCACTGGCAAAAACTAACACTTCCCCACTAGCCTCATCACAACCTTTATTAAGAGCGTAACCAAAGGAAAATTCTTCCGGGCGTATAGCAATAATCTTCACCGGATAATGGGAAGCAATACTGACAGTAGCGTCCGTTGAGCCAGAATCTACCAGGATAATCTCATAATTCTGATAATCCTGCGCCAGGATACCACTCAGTAATTTGGCAATATGCTCTTCCTCATTAAAAGAACGAATGATGATGGAAGCTTTAAACATACCTCAGTTATCTTAAAAAAGAGTTATAAAACCACTTTACCCCCGGAATCTTCTTTAAAAAAGTCCTCAACGCAGATGATTGCCCACTTTTGAGAGTATTTAAATAGTTGTTATAAGTATAATAAAAATCCTTTGACCTCTCATTAGGTATGAAAATTAGATTGCCCCATGAAGGGTCATGGTTTAGGGGGTACTCTTTACATTGTAGCCAAGTATGTGGCTCGCTGTTAACACCCTGTATTCCATATTCTTTAATTGGAGCCCATTCTGACACAAAACTCTTATAGCCAAAATCCTTCATATACAAAACCATATCATGATGAGAATAACCAAAATTTTTAATTGAACGATTATCCATAAACTCCACCATAATTAATTCTGGCTTATACTTATTAAAATTAAATCCCTTCAAAGCAAGAAAATCTGCTCCTTCTGTATCAACTTTAAGTAGGCTTATCTTGTCAACTTCCAAGCTTTCTAAAGCAGTGTTCAAAGTAATTGTTTCAACTTCATAAGCAGCTTTATGTGTATCGTGAAAAGGCTTAAGAGAATGGATACCATAATGCTTGTTACTTACGAAAAAGGGGACCTTCAAATTATCTTGATCCGATACTGCCTTGTTAATCAGTTGAACATTCTCAAATCCGTAAAGATTTTTTTTAAATGCTTCATGATTTGAGTTTTCAGGTTCAAAAGAAATGACTTTCCAATTTAGTTGAGCAAATTTTTTTGAAAAGCCCCCTTGATGAGCACCTACATCCACTAGGACTTTAAGGTTATCCTGAAACGGAAAATTTATTATTAATTGAAGTTCAGAAAATTTAGACATGTCCTTTAAATGTTAGTTAATTTCTATACATCATAATATCTACTCCCATTAGAACATCATTAATTGGTTTCTGATTTGGAAAAAAATTATGAGCAAACTTTAAACTCTCAATTGCCTGGGGCATCAGGAAACAAACTTCTAACAGTAAAAAGCTACAAGCTTTGAGTGTATTTTCACCCCCTTGCAGCGCAACAAATTCTGCTCCCTGTATATCTAGCTTTATTACATCTACTTTAGGTATGTTCATTTCTGATACAAAGCTATCCATTGAACAGGACGCTACATCAAACACTTCTAATTCCTGTCCTTTAGTAAAAGGCTGAACTGCCTCTTTTAAAAGAGAATTAGTTTGAAAACTATTCCTGTTTCTATAGAATTTAAGTTTCTCACTGTGTAGATTAGAAACTGCCAGATTATGAATATGGATACCTTGAAGCCCCTGGGTATTTTTTTCAATGAACGGTATTAATTGTGGATCAGCCTCAAAAATATATACCGTAGATTCAGGAAAGTAGTGTTTTACGAAAACACTAAAAAGTCCCAGATTAGCTCCTACATCAAAAAAAACGCTTGGTACTTTTGTTCCTTTTGTTTGCTCATATACTGAAATAACAAGTTTTTCCACTTTATCAATGGAATTAAGAATGTGGTACAAGGCTGGCCCATCATGATTTATGTAAAAAGTAAATTGTTCATACTCTACTATTAGCTCATTTAACTGTTTAAGGATTTGATCTGCAAGAGATTTAGAATTTCTAATTTTAGAATTACCTTGAATTTTCTTAATCAATAATTTACTCTGGTAAGCAGGCCTACCTGTCAACCTCTGTTTGATTTGAAACATTCTTTGATAAAAATAAGAGAGCAGCTTTTTCACTTTCAATTACTCTTTAACAAGTCATTATAGTGCTAAAAAAAATCATAAATTTATAGCTTAATTAATCATTCAAAACTTGAATTTGAGTATAAGCCTGATCTATATTTTTCACCCCCTTAACCACAAAAAAATTCGGATATTCTTTTCTTCTAAGCATTAGATCATTGAGATTTTTTCTAAGAATAAACCTGATAGAATAACGTGAAGAAGCAAGGGATACATTTCCCAGGTCTAAATGGATACTATTTTCACCTATTTTCAGGTCTAGTTTTTTATAACAGCTAGCAATGGGCTGCATCTCACCATTGTCAAAAATGAAAGTCAGTAAACAATCCTCCATGGCATAAGAGCTATTCAGTACAAAATGAATAGCATATGCCTGATTCCAGATAAGGGTATCTACTTCTTTTCCTTCATCATTTAAGAAAGCCAAACGCCTTATTTCTATTTGTCCAAGCTCATCATTGTTAAATTCCCCAGAGCTACTTTTACTGCTATTTACCTGAGCGGCCAGGAACTCATTAACCCCGGTTCTCACATCATCACTGTCATACATTACCTTTCCTTTTGCCAGCATGAGTAAATGATTTGTGATCCTGCCCACCTGTGTCATGCTATGAGAAACAAAGATAACAGCAGCTTTGGATAGCAAAACACTAATCTTATTAAGACACTTCATGCGAAAACTAGCATCCCCCACTGCCAATACCTCATCAATGATCAGGATATCCGGTTCCATCTGGGCTGCTACGGCAAAGCCCAGGCGCACTTTCATACCGGAACTATAGCTTTGCACAGGCGTTTCCATAAAGTCCTGCAGTTCGGCAAAATCTACAATAGCCTCGTACTTCTCGTCTATTTCCTTTTTGCTAAAGCCCAGTATCTGCCCATTGATAAAGACATTCTCTCTTCCAGTAAGTACCGGATTAAAGCCTGCTCCTAATTCAATAAGCGCCCCTACCCTACCGTTCATTTCTATGCGTCCCTGGTCAGGTTTGATGAGACCGTTGAGCATCTTCAGTAAAGTACTTTTACCGGCACCATTATGGCCGATCAGCCCCAGGCATTCGCCCCTACGCAGCTCAAAGTTCACATCTTTTACTGCCCAGAATTCATCTTTACGAAGCGTATCTTTCTTACTCCTACCCACTACTTCTCCTACCATATCCTGCACCCCATACCAAAGTGAACGCTTAAGATCACGGCAAAACTTTTTGGAAAGGTTCTCTACCCTTACCAAAACCTCACCATCCTCCTTAGTGGCAGTTGGTGTATGCGTTTCCTGTACTTCCAGCTTCTGCAGGGCTTTACTTTCCTTCATCTTTTCCATAATTAACTCCCGATACGTTCAATGATGATGGGCATAGTAAGTCGGTAAACAAATATTCCAAGTAGAAAAAGTACCAACGCTCCTCCACTTACCCAGAAAAAAGACTCCAGTCCCGGTGTAGGTGCGCCTATCATCAGGTTACGGGTGGTCGTTAGGATTGGTGCTACCGGATTAAATTTCATGAGATCCGCCACAAAGCCACTCTTGGGTTCAGGATAGATTACTGGCGTCAGATAAATGGCAAACTGTAATACTACCGCTATTCCTCTTTGTACGTCACTATAGAGCATAGCCATAGGTGTCAGCAGTAGTCCTATGGTACTCCCCAGCAAAATAAGAGAAGCAAAGCCCAGCAGCCCAAAGAGTGTGCTCCAGGAGGGCATCTGCTGAAAAGCGATAAATACCAATACCAGTAGCCCAATCTTGATCAAAGTATTAAATATCACCTCATAAATACCGGAGAGGATAAGGGATTCACGGGGAAAGTTGATCTTGGCCAGCATGGATTTTCCCATCGTTACCCCTTTGATCGGCCCGTTTACGCCTTCGGCAAAGCTTTGCCATAGGATGGTACCAATGATCACAAAGAGCGGATAAGAAACACCCGGTACGTCAATGTTCACCACCCGCTGCCCATTGAGCAATATCCAGATAAGCGAAGTAATCAGGGGAGGAATGACCGACCAGAACATGCCCAGCAGAGATTGGCGGTACATACCTTTCAGGTTCCGCAGAAAAAGGCGATAGCCCAAAGCATGGGCCTGCGGCAGGCTTTCTACGAAATCACGGATCAGTTCTCCCGGTCGCCGCAAGCCAGACTCGGGAGTGTATACAATACGCTTTACATTGTGCATAAAGCTCTAAATCAATTTTTTACGCTGCAAATTAAGCAGAAAAAGCGAATCATCAAGTAGCCTGCGGGTAATCACAAGCACTATGTTCATTTCTAAAAGGGAGGCTCACATACACCTTGTTTACTTTAGAAGCCTGAATACTAGCGCGCTAAATTAGAAGGAAAAGCTTGTAAGAAAAAAAGTAAATGAAAGATATTTCTTCAAGGCGGATGTACCTTTTAGCGTTTATATACTTCTTTTCCCCCTCAGCGTCACCGGCAGCGGTCGCTCGCAGAGAACGCTGAGGCAGTGGAATAAACGCTCAAAGCAAAGCAACCAGTGCCAATTATTGGTGCAATAAAGGAGCTTTCCTGAGGCAGTAAAACACTTTTTCTGGGGCAAAAAAATTACTTCTGTGGTGCAGAAAAAGGATTTTTTTGGGGCAGAAAAATAAAATTACTGGTACAGCAAATAGCTTTTTCTATGGCGCAGTAAAAACAACTTTCACTGCACTATCTTTTTCAGCAGGGAGGGAATACTAATGCCATACTAGGGTACATTTTCTGATAGTGGGCTGTGGGTAGCGCCCTGCATTGAAAATTAATATTGCTCTCAGTTTCCCACGGTCAAGTGTTCCCTCAGGTTACTTTGCGGTTGAAATTCCGTTTTGTGAGACACAAACCGGGGAGTAAGCAGGGAGGAAATACTAATTACATAAGTTTCAAAACTAAAAACAGTGGAGAGTCAGCCAGAGTAGTAATGCTTATTGCAAAAAATAAAGGTTTGTTAGACACCCATTCATGGACACCGACCCTGGTGGGGCTACTGCTCCGCAGGGGCTGCTCCACAGCGGCTGCTCCATAACGCATATCATCCAGAACGGGCAATAAACGAGATTCATTGACAAAGTACTAGACATTTTCACCACCCCTCCTGTCATCCTGGAAGGAACTTTTTATTCTTGAAATGGAGAATGACTTTCTTATAGCTGTTTTATGTTATTAGTAGGCAATTCCGGTCTAGAGGGCTTGACTATCCCTTCAAATTAATTTCGGATAAGGTGCTGGTTCCACAAGGCGTTGTGGCCTAAACTAAATTATCCAAACCCTACTCATTACATAATTTTTCATTATATCAAAGCCATCCATTCCATACCAAAAAGATCCCTCGGCATCGGCCGTCCGACAGGAAGACAAGATAGAGTTGGCACTTTTTTTATTAATGAGCTTTACTTCCTAACCGTTCGGCATGATAAGTAGCTAAGTGGCTTATGAAAAATGTGATGGGGGAAAGTAAATGCCAGGCTATCTGAAATGAGCAAACACAAAAAAGCCTGTCCCAAATGGAACAGGCTTGCTACTGAGGAAAAAGCTAATGATCAGCTTACTGTAAGCGGGCTGGTAAACTCCCCTACCCTGATCTCACTGCCCATATGGGCTCTGATCTTTAGGGTATAGTTACCACTGGCCAGGGCATCGGGTACTGTCAAGGAAATCTGCTTGTTGCGGCTTTCCATATACATATCAGCCCGGCTCTCAGTCTGGTCGGCCATGTTGACGAAGAACACGCCCTGGGCAGTATCCTGAGGGTCCAGCTTCAGGAACTCTCCGGTGATGCGTATCGGCTTGCCGGGCGTAAGGATATCATCCGTACTGTCGCTGGCATGATCATAAACATCGTCCACATAAGGTACATTTTTGTTGCCCCGGATTTTCTCGGCCCCAATATTATTGGCTACCTTTTTCAACTGCACCCCCGCTGTCACATTAATCTTGATCCGGTGCTTACCTTTTTCAAAAACCGCCTTCTTGTCGGCAAATACGCCACATACCGTAGGGGTAATGTTGAAGTAAGGCGTAGTGATACGGTTGCCATCTTCCAGAAAATACTCTATGGCTACAAAGTATTCCTTCAGTACTGATGAAATCTCAGACTCGGTGAGTCCGGCGCTGCGCAACATGATCAGCTTAATGAGCTGATCCATGGTAATCGTTTTTTTGTGCTGGGTAATAGCCCGACAATCATTGGGGTCTTCCGTCAGATGATTGTCCGTCAGAAAGAAATCTAACATAGTTTTTATAATTTTTATTAACTTTTTAAACATGCCCAAATTTATGCAGGGGCTTGAGTATATACCATCAACATATGTCTCCTAACACACTTAAATAAAACATAAACACTTAAGCATATTTTGCAGTAAATTTTTCTAAAACCACAAAAACACTTACCGTATAAAGTGATGAATCGTTATACACAACGTGTACCTACACGATTTTATTTTTCATAATTTGAGTGTAAATATTTAGGTATAAATCTGGCAGAAAAGAAAAAAATATGTAATCCGCAGAAAAGAGGGTGTTGATGCAAAAAATTTTAAGAAAACTTTAGAAGTGCAGATTTAGCTTACAATCAGGCGCAGAGAAAAGACAGGATAATCGCTAAGCTAGAACAGCTTTTGGGCAGGCACACCGGCATAAATACCCGGCTGGTTGATGTCTTGCAGTACAATACTGCCCATCCCGATGAGGACATGATCGGCTATTTTCACGCCCTGTCGCAGTGCGGCCCGGCTGCCTACCAGAATCTCATCACCCACCTGGCAGTCACCGTTGATGACCGCAGCGGTAGAGATATGGCAATGGTTACCCACTACCGCATCATGCTCTATCAGCGCCTGGCTGTTGATAATGGCATTTAGCCCCACTTTTGCCCCGGCATTGACACAGGCAGCATGCATGACCACGCTTCCTTCCCCTATTTGCGCTTTTGGTGATACATAGGCATGGGGGGAGACAATCACTGGTAATTGCCCTCCGGCAGCTTTGATGCGTTCAAAAAGTTTTATCCGTAGCGCTGAGTCTCTCACCTGTCCTACAGTGACCATTGCATAGGGTATGCTTTTGAGCAATTCCGGCAGTTCCTCTTCAGTACCGATAATGTTATAACCCGATACCTGTTGTCCTACCTTCTCAGCTACATCTATTATGCCTTTGATGGTGTAGCTACCTTCCTGTTCAATCACATCAATAACCGACTTACAATGCCCGCCTCCACCGATAAGCAGAATTTCCTGCCTCATATAAACTATAATTTAAAAATGTCCCCGACTTTAATTTTAAAAGCTGGTAAAACGGGTGAAGCATCCAGGATATCGTCTTCAAAAAAACTGTGCGACGTTCTAATATTTTTGAATATCCTTACCATTTTCAGAGCAGGAAAAACGTGCCAAACCAACTTCACTCCGGCTTCCAGATACTCTTTAGTTTTTAGCTCTACCTGATTGATTTCATCGTTTTTTGAAATGATCTCTATCACAAAAGCAGGAATAGGGTGCTCACCTTTGGCTGATTCCTCTATCTGGGCATGAGTAAAGTAAGCAAGATCTGGTCTCCGCATCTGATCTTCTGATAACCAGCAGTCTGTTTCAGGAATTAACTCAGCACCTTCTTTATAAGCTTTAGTATTTTGCCACTTCCTTTGCAGGTTACTCACCAGATATCGCCCGGTATTTTTCATAGACGTTACCGGTACTAATTGTCCTTTGTCATACTCGTAACTTTGTTCACTTTCTTCCTGTAACTTCAGGAATGCATCCACAGAAAGATAAGAAGTATCATTTTTCAAATAGGTTGATTCTATCATGCCTATATTTCTTTTAGAATGAATATAATCAGAGAAAACCTGGTATCATAACTTTCCTTTTAACAACAAAAGCATATCTGCAAAAGTAAACACACGCTTCCACTTATTTTGTAAAACTCGGCAAAAGTACCAGGTGTTGCGCTGCCCATTCGGCATTAGGTAAGGCGGTGCTGATGCAATTCTGGTACATAGGCAGGTGGTTCATCAGCGTCCAGGCAGGGCGTGTCAGTATGCCATTCGCATTGGTATTTTGCACAAAAGCGTCACGTTCTGAAGGTTTGGCAAAAGCTACTGCGTTTAACCAGTAGTTAGACTTCGTCTCCACACATTCTTTTACTACTTGCAGACCGTAGGCAGTGAAGAAAGTATGATAGGCCTCTGCCAGCTGATGTAACTTATTTATTTTTTCTTCCAGACTTTCCATCTGTGCCAGTCCCAAAGCAGCATTGAGATTAGGCATGCGGTAGTTATAGCCCACAGCATCGTAGCTAAGCCCCCTGTCCTGCTGTCGCCGGGCCTGTACTGACAGATGATGCGCTTTTTCTGCTATTTCTTTGTGCTTCGTAAGGAGCATCCCCCCCCCTCCACTGGTTACTATCTTATTTCCGTTAAAGCTCAGCACCGCCATATCTCCCCAGCAGGCAGCGGGCTTTCGCTGGTAGTTGCTACCCAGGGCTTCAGCAGCGTCTACGATCAAAGCAATATTATATTTGTTGCAAAGGGACTGTATTGTGTCCAACTCGGGCGGATGACCAAAAGTACAGACCGGCAGGCAGAGACTGATCCTTCTGCCGCTGGCTTTATGATAAGATTTTCCATCTTCTCTTACTTCTGTTTCCTGCTGCAGAAAAGCAGCCAGGGCATCAGCGGATAAGCCTAATGTTTGCCGGTCAATATCTACAAAGAGAGGGTCGGCTCCACAGTAACGGATAGCATTGCAGGACGCTACAAAACTAAAGGGCTGGGTAATGACCAGATCATTGGCCTGTACGCCTGAACAAACCAATGCCAGATGCAGGGCGGCTGTTCCGGTATTGGTAGCCACTGCGTATTCCGTATTGACTGTCCTGGCTATTTTCTGCTCAAATTCCTCTACCAGACGACCTACGGTAGACACGATGCCCGAATCCAGACAAGCTTTCAGTTGCAGATAATCCTGCTCACCTACAGAAGCTTCGTGCAAAGGGATTTCACCTTCCGGCCTTAGGTAGTACTCTCTGATAAAGCTGATAAATTCGGCTAACATAAAGCGCAAATTACGCGATTCTATGCTTTGGACCAACCATTAAATAAGGTTGATAAAATGTAGACTGTGATTGAAGCTATCATGATGTAATTGATAAATTTGCGCCTATGGATCGTAGTAAGCCTCAGCAGATTGTTTTTTTATGTCCTTACCCTCAGGGAGAAGCGCCCAGTCAGCGTTTTCGTTTTGAACAGTACCTGGATATACTTACGCAAAAAGGCTACCGCTATCGTGTAGAAGGATTTCTGGATAAAAAAACCAAGCGAATTCTTTATCAGCCGGGTCATGCCATTAAGAAATTGCTGGGCGTATTCAAAGGCTTTCTACGAAGGTTTTTGCTCCTGCCCAGCCTGAGTAGAGCAGATTATGTGTTTATCCATCGTGAAGCTACACCGCTGGGACCTCCCTTCATAGAATGGATCATTGCCAAAGTATTGAAGAAAAAGATCATCTACGATTTTGATGATGCAATCTGGCTCCCTGACAGTTCAGGGGTAAACCAGTTTATGGTGCTGCTTAAGTGGCAGCAAAAAGTAGCCAGCATCTGCAGGTGGAGCTACAAAATAAGCTGTGGAAATGATTACCTCCGTAGCTTTGCCAGGCAGTATAATGCTCAGGTAGTACTTAACCCAACCACCATTGACACTGAGCATTATCACAAACAACTAAAAAATCAGGCAGACATACCAATTACGATCGGGTGGACCGGCTCACATTCTACCATGAAATACCTCTATCCTATAGAGGGAGTGTTACAAAATTTAGCCAGGAAATACGATTTTCGTTTTGTAGTCATCTCTGACCGACCACCTGAGATGAAGTTGGAAAACCTGCATTTTATCCCCTGGAAAGAAGTCAGCGAGGTGGAGGACCTGCTACAGCTTCATATCGGTATCATGCCTCTGCCTGATGATGCCTGGGCCAAAGGGAAATGTGGCTTCAAAGCCTTACAGTATTTATCTTTGGGGATACCCGCGCTGGTTTCTCCGGTAGGCGTAAATGCTAAAATTGTAGCACAGGGGGTAAACGGTTATCTCTGTTCTTCTGATCAGGAGTGGTACGATGGCTTATCCAAACTACTAAATGATCAGGAACTGCGTAGGAGGATGGGAACAGCAGGAAGGAAGAAAGTGGAGGAGGAATACTCTGTAAAAGCCAATACCAGAAACTTTTTAGGCTTATTTGAATGACTAAATGGCTAAAGATTAGGTACAAACCATAATGTTATCATTTTTCGTTATTAACACCTATTATCTTGTCTTTAATCCTTCAGCCTCTGACAACTCTTTCAATATAGCATCTGATGTAAAGTAATATTGAATTTCATTTTTAACCATTAAACCAGATGCCAGTTGAAGCGAATTCAAAGTCCTTAATCCGTTCTCCCAATACTTTCCAATCAATTCACCTGCCATTGTTTTTAAACTACTTGAATCTGGCACATAACTATATCTTATTGCATCGATAATAAATTTCTCGATAAGCTTTTTAGCTATTGTTTCGTCAATATCTCTTTTACGGCATTTTTTCCAAACTGTAGATACAAACTCAATCCTTGCAATTTCAGCGAGATAAATTTTTTCAATAGAGTTATTTTTAAAAAAATCCATCAACTCTTTGGTTCCGGATTCTTTATGATAGAGTTTGAAAAGAGAAGAAGTATCAAAAAACACCCTCATTAGTCTCGCCGCCGCTCTTCAATCAAATCATCTGAAAAAGATGAATCGCATTCTTTTAGCAATTCTTGCGTTTCCAAAAATGAAAAATCTGATAATTTCAATTCACTGGGATCATCCTCTTCAAACGTTAATGTAACCCTAATAGGCTTCTTAGTCTTTAATGGTTTATCTAATTTAAGCTTTCCATTATGATACGTCCCTGTTATTGTACTCATACCTTTTATTTTTAAGTTAAAACAAATGTAGGATACATAATAATTCTTTTTATCCAATTGTCTTAAAGTAATTTTTAACGGTTCGGAGATTCATGCAATCCAGTTATAAATCGAAACTTAAATTCACCAACTTTCAGAAGTTGGTAGATCTGTTAGAAATCATAGTAGCGCTGCCGAATGTTCCAGCGCAGTGCTATGGAAGTAAAGTTGGTGGTTTCTGCTTCGGGCAGCAAGTCATTCTGACGGCTGCGATGCAGATAGCGTAAGTCTATAAACATATTGTGCCACAGCTGATAAGAGGCAATAAGATCAGCGATTAATAAATTATTCTCTACCCCCTGTCCTAGTACATTCCCATAATCCTGCTCCTTGGTACGATTATCCAGAAGAATATTATGTCCCCAATTAGCGTTTAGGGTATCTCCTCCGTACTGTGCGCCAATGAGTTTGGCCTGTAATTGTAACCTGCCCATGGGTTGAAATCTTGCTATCCCTACTACTTCCTGAAAATTTGCGCCTAGCGGATGCGCCAGCGGCTGTTCGTAATGGGTATAGCTGCGATACAAGTCTTCATGGGCGTAAGTATAAGGTCGTACCCTGTTGTATTCCAATTGCAAATCTAAGTTATTGATGGTAAAAGCATTGGCGTACTCAGCACCAAATTGAAGCGCATACTTGTTGCCCCACCAGTTTTCCCCTGAGCGAATTTCAGAGATCACAAACTCATCAATCAAAGCCTGTGTGTAAAAGGCTATGCCTTTAAGGGGAAGCCAGCGAAGGTCTAAGCCTAACAAGGCATTACCGGCACTACCTCCCTGTTGCTCTACCGCGCGATAGAAAATGATGGGATTCAGGTAGTTGAAATCAAAATTACCCGACGCATCTCCATAGGTAATACTCTCAAACAAGCCAATCTGTAACTTAGGCGTAATACTGGCGCCCAGCCTATGCATGGCAAAGTATTTATGAGGAAAAGCTGCAGTTCCGTAAAGACCGGTACTATTGCCGGTGATGTCTGCCGTCATCTGGGCGAAGATATTGGTATACTGTAACTTCCAGATATTTGTATTGATTCGCAGAAAAAGATAATTGTTGGCAAAATCAGAAAGCAGCAAGGAGCGATAGCCATTCCCCACAAAGTGCCGTCCATGGCCTAGTTGCAGATCTATGTGTTTACTGGCGCTGAAACTGATGTGTCCACGGGCAGTCAGGAAATCTACTCCCCTGTCGCCATAACCTTTCCAGAAACCTTCCTGCGGAACATTAAGATTGTTTCTGATGTAACGGTCTACATAGTCGGGAAAGGCGAGCTGATTTTCACCGATGTAGGTGTAAAAGCCAATTTTGTGATCAATGGTCCCGTGCAATTGCACGCCTCGGGTGTTGATATATGGGCTGCCTTCTGCCTGATCTGCTCCCACACCCAGATGCAATACAGGATTTACATAGAGTTCAAAGTCTTTTTCTCTTACACTGAGCAGGTCACGCTGATTTTTGTAAAAAACACCAAAGATGGCACTACGACTATTCTCTGCCAGTGTATCTGTATATTCCCAATTGTCTAAACTCAGATAACTGAGGTTAAACTGATCTACCTGTGAAGGATTAGTTAGCTCCAGAGAATCCAAAAAATGTGCGATAGCCTCTCGCTGAAAAGGCTTGACCATAGAACCTAGTTCAGCAGACCAATGCCCATCCAAAAGCTCATAGCGATGCAGCAGTTGGTAATATGATTCCTGCAAAGGCGCATAGGTACTCTGAGCAAATGTGGGAAAGGAGTACAAAAAAAGAAATAGAGAGAAAGAGAGGAGAAGTTTTTTCAAGGGTTTACAAGGACTTTAGTGCGCTGTTTGGGTTTTATTTTTTTTCGCTGGGCAAGATAGCGCAAGATAAATAAGCCCGCCAAATAAAAAGGGAACATTGGAATCTTATATCTTACAAGGGAACCAAAATTATAGGTAGAGATGCCCACCGCAAAGCTAAAGGCAATAGCGAAGAGCAGACAGAAGCTGATAATAGGCTTAGCCAGCAAATATCTGAACACATTGAAAAGCCCTGCCTGATAGATTACCCACAAAGTTAGCAGTAAAGTAGCAAAACTTTCCAGCGCCGATAAAAGCATGACTACATTATGGGCCTCCCACAAATAGGGTCGGAAAAGCGTTACATTAACCGCCAGAGGAAACTTCCTGATCATACCTGCAGGACTAAAGTCATAATCATCCCCTAAGGTATACACCGAACCGCCCTGACTTTCGCCTACATAAGTCAGATAGCGAGCCGTAATTTCTGCAGTCTCCGATACTTTGTCCAGGGAGTAGCGTGCATTATCCTCGCCAATTTTTAGCATGGCAAAGTAGCCTAGTACTCCTCCAATAATTAGTACGAAAGGAAGTATCATTACCCTAATAACCACTGACTTTATTCTTTCGGCATTTGCCAAAAATATCCAAAGGATGGCTGCCGGGAGAAAACAGAGTACAATATAAATTTTGATAGAGTAAATGGTATAAAGACTAAAAAGCAGGATAAGCCCGGCAATCACCACTCCTTTTCGTTCAAAGAAAATTCTTACTATAGCCCAGGTCGCCCATCCCAATGCCCCTAAAGTAATGGTATCCTTCAATATCCCTGATCCCCAAAAGAATACTGAAGGAATGAAAAGCATGGCTATCGCAAATTCTTTGTGCAGGGAAGGAAATAACTTATAAAAAGAACGATACATTGCCCAGATGCCTGAAAAGCTCAGCGCAGCAAAAATTACCGCCACAGCCGAATAGGTATGGGCTGTCAGCAAGGAAAAAAAAGCAACTACTTTGATCACAAAATATTCGGTAGGCGAGCCAAACCAGTACATGCGATTGGCATACTGAAAGATATCGGGCGTCACTTCTCCATTGGCCAGTAACAATTTGATTCCTGCTTTCGGATTTTCCCAGAAAGCCTGAAAAATCACACTGGCATCTTTAAAATAGGCAAAAGTATCCCCACTGGGGCGACCCCCTCCGTAGTAGAACTGGTAGATAAAACCTACCGCCAACGCACCGATGATCTTTACACTAAGTCCGGGAATGAAATAGCGTTTGATACTAGGATCCGTGAAAGCAGGCCTTAATGCATAAGCTATCATGTAAATGATGCCTATACAGACCGGTGTTATTAAAAGATCCTTTATCCCCATAGCACAAGATAGACAAATTCTGCACTAAAAATCCAGCGGCTTGCCCTGATAGAAATCCAGTACTTTGAGACTGAAAATGTAATTGTATTTTGCCCGTATCAAGTCGGATTCGGCAGCATTCAGATCATTCTTAGCCAGATTGAAATCCACAGCATCAATGGCACCTACCTGGTAACGGGTTTCGGTATTCCTGAAAGCTTCCTGTAAAGAGGTTACTCTCTTATTATTGGCCTCAAAACTTTTGGACGCTGCCTTGGCATCCAGGTATACCTGCTCTATGGTCTGGCGCAGCTGGTTGCGCTGGTTGAGCACTTCCAGACGAGCACTTTCCAGGTTAATCTGGGCATTGGCTACATTGCTTCGTACCCTCCAATTATTGAAAATAGGAATGTTTAGATCCAGGCTGATGAAACGGCGCAGGTTAAAATCCAGCTGATTCCAGTAAGTATTATCTGTAAACTCTGAAGGAATCTGTGTCTCTGTCAGCACCGGAATACGCGTCCCGCCCGGCACATTGGGGATAAGGTTATCTGGTACCTGAAGAAAATCTCCGGTAGGAATCACACTGGTAACATTGTCCGTCCCTGCTCGGGGAATCTGGTCCGGGGCGATACTGGAATACTGAGAAAAAAGCCCGGCGCTGAGGGAAAGCGTAGGATAATAACCTCCCTGTGCAATGGAAAGACCATAGCGGGCACTGTTTACCTGCAGTTCTGCACTTTGCAAATTTGCCCAGCTTTGCGCTGCATTCTCATAAATCATCTGAGCAGAAAATGGTATTTGTGCTGCAACAGGATCATCAAATTCCGGAATCACAATCTCTATTGAATCACTTTCAGGAATTTGCAATAACTGTTTCAGATTAAGGTAAGCCAGTTCCAGATCATTTTCCGCATTGACGATATTCAGTTCGTCATTGGCCTGTTGCGCTTCTAGCTGCAATTGATTGGCGATGGGTAATGAACCGGCATTCACCAGTTTTTCCGTACGCTGCAACTGTTGCTGGGTAGTCAGCAGTTGAAACTCAGCGGTTTCTAATAACTCAATATTGAAGAGAATCTGAGTGTATGCCTGTATCACATCCAGCGTCACCATATCTTTGCTGGCTTCCAGATCATATTGACTACCCTCCAGATTTAAATTATTTTGTTTAATTGTATTGAGCCGTTGTAGTCCGTTGAATAGAGTCAGTTGGGAATTCAGTCCCATATTTTGCTGGCGTACCGGCTGGTCTACATACTCATTGGTAAACTGGTTGATGGTACGCCCTACACTATAGCTAATGCCAGTACTGGCATTGATGGATGGTAAAAGGTCTGCTTTGGACTGCTTGAGTGCGACCTGACTACCTACCACCTGTAATTCAGTCTGCTTGACAGAAATATTGTTACGGATAGCACGATCAATGCTTTCCTGTAGGCTTAAGACCAGAGGGTCATTATCCGTAACCTGGGCCAGGCTGGCAGTTGCATAAAAAAAAACAAAAAGAAGGCTGAGGGCTAATGTTCTGATGGTTGTGGTCATGTTGGCTAACGTTCTTGCTTCAATTTCTCGAAAAAAGCATCTCGGTAAACTTCCCCTATAGGTATTTCCACCTTTTGAATAAAGACTTTACGCTTTTGCACCAGGGTAATCCGTTCAAAATTGACAATAAAACTGCGATGTACCCTCACAAATTGCTCCGGCAGGTCATCTGCCAAAGTCTTCATACTCATCAAAGATACCACAATCTTTTCATCAGTATGTATTTTTACATAATCTTTTAGCCCTTCTATATAGCGAATATCCTTATAATGTACTTTGATAATGTCATAGCCCGACTTCACAAACATATAATCCTTCACCACGGGGGCTGCCTGTTCTAGTGGGGCAGGCTGCATGTTGATCTGCTGATACGCTTTGTTTACTGCCTTGAGAAAACGCTCAAAGGTAAAAGGCTTGAGTAGGTAATCTACCGCGTCTAAGTTAAAGCCTTCCAGTGCATAATCGGAGTAGGCAGTAGTAAAAATCACTTTAGGGCGATGTTCCAGGCTTTTCAGAAACTGTACTCCTGAGATTTGGGGCATTTGAATGTCCAGAAAGATGAGCTGGATATTTTCCTGATGGAGAAGCTCTATGGCTTCCACCGCGCTCTGACAGCACTTCACTAGTTGAAGGAAAGGGACTTTTTTGATAAAGTCTTCCAGTACATCCAGCGCCAGGGGCTCATCATCAATCGCTATGCATCTAATCATGGGTCAAATTTAGCTTCAAATCTACTTCAAATGTTCCTTCTTTCTCTTCTATGTTCAGCTGATACCGTTTGGGATAAAGTAGGTCAAGCCTCTTTTCTATATTTTTTAACCCAATACCCGAGTGCTTATCTTTAACGTGTCCGTTCCTGCTTACAGTGTTTTTTACTTTAAAATTTAACTCGTCGCCTACTACTTTTAACTTGATGCAGATATTACCCTCCTGCCGAAAGATGTCTCCATGCTTAAATGCGTTTTCTACAAAAGGCTCCAGAAGCATAGGTTCAATCTGCTTGATTTCCAGATCTCCTTCGGTATCAAAACAAATCTTCTTCCCCTGCTTCAGGCGGAGTTTCTGCAAATCTATATAGTTTTGCAGGTGCTCTACTTCTTTGCTCAGACTGATCTTATCGGCGCTGGAATCATAAAGCACATAGCGCATCATCTCCGAAAGCATCACAATGCCTTTGGGTGCATCTTCAGACTTTTTGATAGCCAGCGAATAAATATTATTAAGATTGTTGAACAGAAAGTGAGGGTTGATCTGCGATTTGAGCATGGCCAGTTCGGAAGCCATTTTTTCTTTCTCCATTTCATTTTTCAGCCGCTCATTTCTGAACCATTCCTTGGTCATTTTCAAACCTCCGCTCACGGTAAGAATCAGAAGGCTGTTCAGTACCGAACGACTGGTCACAATTCCCGGATACCAGCTATGGCTTTCGTAAAACTCCCAGTTGAAAGTTCTTTCAATCCACAAAGTAAGTAGGGCCACCAGGCCAACGGCTCCTATAACGGCCAGTATATAAGGGATTACTCTTTTCTTAGCCAACAGGCGAGGAATCAGAAAAGAGGTATTGGAGTAGAAGAGCGCGATCAGGGGAATGGTAGACAGCAAGGTTCTCATCGTCACACTCGGATCATCAATAGGGGTACCGAATATCACGAACAGTAGTAAAATAAAGGCAATCCATGCTCCAACATGGATCATGACCACGCGAAAGGTAAGTGGCGAATTTATATCAGTAGACATATTAATTGATTATACAAAATTGAAGGTACACTTTCTACTGATTCGCCACATTTGTATTAGACGGAGACCTCCTAAGATTCTACATAAGTATTTTTGCAGTAGATAAGAATCTCATCGCTGATGACTTTCTTCGGGCTTTAGCTTTAGGCCTTAACCTTTTAATAGTTTAGATAAATGTTCTGAAGTATTTTTTCCATTTCTCTTTTCAACGGAGCAGTAGAAGTAATATAGTTATTATGTAAAAAACTGAAGATCAACTTTTTACCGGATTTAGTATAGATGTACCCACTCAACGCGGACTTGTTGCTAAGCGTTCCTGTCTTGGCAAATACAAAAGGCTCCCCGCCATCCGGATTCTCATACCAGGAGCTTATGGTACCGGATTCGCCTCCTGCCGGGAAAATATCTTTGATTCTTTCGTCGCTTAACTCTTCGTCTACTTTTTGCAAAAGAGCAACAATACTCCTCGGCGTCTGTAGATTGTATCTTGATAAACCCGAACCATCTCTCCAGATGGGTTCATCCGGCAGATCGTTCAGGTAATGCTCTTTCATATAGTCAATCGTCCAATCGGTGCTCAGCGTATCCTGAAAAACCGATGAGCAGGTCATAAGTAACTGCTCCGCAAAAAAGTTATCACTGTTCTGCATCATCCTTTTGTACACACTATCGGCAGGCAAACTATAGAGTTTGTGCGTAAAAACCGGAAAGCTATCCAGTTCATTACCTTGAGGCTGCATCAGTTGTACATTTCTCTTCAGTGTATCGGAAAGTAGTTGGGCGACCAGTTCATTGGATTGTATGAAAGGTACGTCTCTTTCAAAGCTCAAGGTATCATCTTTGGGTGCGTAGCTAAAATAGTTTTCGTGCTGCTGCCTGAATACTGAATAGGGCGCATTTGGATCCGCAAACCCTTCTACATAACTGGTGAAAAAATCAGGGCTTACCAGCGGCTTGTTAAAGCCTTCCATAAAGTTGAAATGTACCACATTGGCATAAATAGGAAAGACAGATTTCTCTGAAGAGTAATAGAAATTGTAGTCACTCCACGCCCAGCCGGGTCCGAAATATCTGTCTTCTGTAGGTCTGGGCACATAAAGCAGTTGTCCGTCATAGTCTTTCAGGAAATTGTAAACATGCTGATTGTAGGTAGTATCCAAATCCGTGATTTCATGATGCAAAAAAGTAGGGTCTCCCGTACCGGTAAACAGCATTGAATCTCCCTGTACGGTATATTCAAGCGCCGGAATAGAATCTCCCAACAGCTTCAGAGAAGCATACAGGGTAAATATTTTGGTATTAGACGCAGGTGTGTAGTATTTATCCGCCTGATAGGTATATACCATTTCATCCAGCTCGGTATCATAGAGGGCAAAGCCGGTAAAGTTGGTTTCAAATACCGGTGACTCGGCTACATAATCTTTAAACTTTCGGGAACTGATACCCGGCCGGTTAGCACAGGCACTGATGCATATCATGATAGCAATAAAAAACAGTAAATGAAGCGATTGTTTCTTCATAGAGAAAGTAACGTATTTTGATTTAGAGATACAGATTTTTTCTTTTCAAGGCATACAGCGTAATACCTGTCCATTCAAAGTGCAGTAGGAGCGCATCAGGTCGGCAGTCAGGCAGGAATGTACCGGTAAAATGCCAATCCAGTCGCCCACTTTTATCTGCTTCATGACTTCTTCACTCAACTTCACTACTCCATGCTCCTGCGAAAGTGATTTTACGTAGCAACCTGCCAGAGGGGCACCCCAGCCTTCGTTGTGGAGGGGTACTACTTTACCATAAATCTTTTGATCGCCTTCAGCCAGGGTGTCTTTGGAAAAATGCACGGCACCTCCATGTACAATCACTTCTCCTCTTTCAGCATGTTTTTCAACAATAGGCGAAGCCATGCACACGGCTATATCCTCAGTGGTGCAAGAGCCAATCTGGGCCTGTACCAGATCATAGAACACATAATTACCAGGACGAATGATATCTACATCGCTAAAATCATCGGCCAGGCTACAGGAAGGAGTATCACCCAGACTCACTTTAATCGGACCAAAATCTGCTTCAAACTTTTTCCTGACTTCGTTGAGGCGGTCAGCAGTCTCCCAGTGAATTTTGCTTACCGCTTCTTTGCCCTGCACATGATAGGAATGACCCGCATGTGCATACACGCCCTGAAATTGCAGATGCTCCGAGTCCTTGAAAAAAGAAAGCAGACGAGAAATTTCCTCATCAGCTTTATAGGGGATGCCGGAACGGTGATAGCCTGTATCAATTTCAGTAAATACGCCCACAGGTCTTTTCAGGTGGTTTTCCAGGTACTGAGCAGATTCCAGATTGTTGATAAAAAGGTTAAGTCGGATTCTTTTTGAAAGGTCTTTGATAATGTCTTTTCGGAGTACGTTGACCGGAAAAGCTACGGTAATTTCTTCCCAGCCATCATCAGCAAAGTAGGAAGCCATGCGCAGAGAAGAAACCGTAATGGCTTTGATTCCCTCTTCGGCAAACCACCCTCCTACAGCCTGTGATTGATGTGTTTTAAAGTGGGGATGAAGTTCAACACTCAGGTTTCGGGCTTTATCAGCCATCATGGCGATATTATTTCTGGCTTTTTCCTCATCCAGCAATAAGGTAGGTTCTGTAAGTTTCATGTATGCTTTAGCTAATCTTTTAGCCGGTGAATTTAACGAAAATTTGCTAAGTGCTAAGCAAGCCCATCAAATCTATTGAGAAAGCAAGGAAAATTATCAGTAAGAACTGATTTAGAGATTCATCACTTTACATTTGATAACCTAACGAAAGTAGATGAATGCTTAACAGCATTGAAAGCTTATACCCTATTTAGATTAGCCTTTTCAGCATCAATGGTTAAGATTAATAATTTTCTTTCTCCTACTCCACTACCGCATCAAAAGCAGTGTTAAGTACCTGTCCCTCACGCTTCATCTGTATCCAGATACGATAATTGCCCGGCTCTGGAAAAGCGTATGGAAAAGTTACTGTAGAATGACCGGCATGCTCTCCTTCTTCATCTTCCTCATAAGTATGCCCCATCAGTTCCATCAGGTAATCATTTCTTTCTTCTTCACTCATAGCCTTGATGCTGGCTACCACCTGATCTACACTATCGCGAAACTGATCAGCAGATGGCAGTGCAGCCATTCGGCTATCATCCTCCATGCGCCGTTTGATCAGATCCTGAGAAGCAGATGAATAATTACCTACCGGATGAAGGTGGATATAAACACTACCATCATGCTTCATGACTACTGCATGTCCCATCATCCCCATATAGGGTTCCAGTTCAGCAGGTTCACCATCGGGGTCAAGAATACTGAAGGTCATGGGATAAAGGCGGTTGGCCTGTAAGCTTTCGCCTTCATGCTCCCAGATTGCCGAAGAGCCATCCGGCAGAGGCGTACGAATACCCGGCTTACCGCAGACTACTATATCTCCGGCAGCCAGTTGCACCTGATTGGGTAAGACCGGATTAGAAATAATGTAGGTGTCATCAGGGTCGGAAGGCTGCCATCTATCATTTTCGCCAACTTTAGTCAAACTTACAGGCATCTCCGAACTCATAATTTCTAAAGTATCAGCAATTGTTTCATGAAAGCCATTGCCCCTTACAATGTCGCCAAAGACAAAGTAACGGCCGTTGGGGAGCGGGGGTAAATCTACTTCAAATGTAAGCGAATCGGTACGAACAGGATGCACATGGGCGAAGGCATCCAGACTTCCTTCCCTGACCAGAAACATATGCATAAGCTTACCATGATCGGGAATGAGATAACTAATGGGCAGGTAATTCTGGCGATATTCTTTATAGGCTGAATCAATCTCAAAGATCATCTTCCTCCCATTTTCTGTTGTCACAACTTTGGAGTTTGCCTGGTAGGGCTTATACATATAACGGCGGTAATCCTCAGCCCAGTTGTTCCACCAGCTCATTCCGCCATAGAGGATAAGACAAAGAAAAGCAGCGGCGACTACCATACCTTTGGTTTTGCGCTTACCGGTTTTCTTATTTTCATCTCCGGGTGGAACTACCGCATCACTGACACTTGCACCAATGATAGTAATCATAAGGATGACCAGAAATAAACCTAGAGCTCCCAGTATCCAACCCAGGGCAGGGTCCATTTCTTTCTGGGCAGTAGACATCGCCATTACCGGAACCAATGCTGTTCCTTCTCCTAAGTCACCACTCACCCTGACTTCTATGCTGGCGGCCCCATTGCTCATCAGCCAGGTCAATCCCTCGTATTGCCCGGGGGTTCCTGCCACCGGCAAAGCCTCATCCGCCCTGGGCGCACCCTCAGCCCCACTAAACCAATAAATAGGCTTGAGCAATACCTGTTGTACTTCTCCATTGGTCACATATACCTGCGCGGTAGCGGTACCGGGGATCACATCGGGTGGGTTTAAATTGACCATAATCTTATAAGGACCGGCTTCGCCTTCGTAGATAACTCCCGGACTTCCTACGTGGGCGTAGGCAGGAGATAGTAACAGTAAGAATAAGATAAGAAGACAAACTGGATTTGTGATGTTTTTCATAAACTCAGACTTTAGCGCATTACTTTTTTCATCCAGCCTCCCCAATGGAGGCCAAGGCGGGTAGTCAGTATGGAGATTCCTATTGCGATCAGCAGACTTTTGATCAGGGGCCATCCGCTACTCACCATCCAGGGTGCGTAGGCATAGCGATATTCCCAGTCAGGATTACTGCCAAAATACCAGCTCTCCTGCGCAAAAAACCAATTGCGTGCATAAGGTGACATGAGAAAATCACCGAATGGCCACTGCACTGCCAAAAGCAGTAAGACGAAAACTGGGCCGATCACCAACGCAAGCAGCCATTTATTACTTGCTTCCTTTCTCTGCATAATCATATCAATGGCAATTGCAGGAATGATCAGTAGCAATGGAAAGTCAAATGCCTGATAGTGAGTGATATCATTCAGAATTGGGCCCAGCAAGGGTTCGGCAGGAAAAAAAGGCAGAATCCAGGCGAGCAGCAATAGTACCAGCATATATACTCCGGCAGTAGCAGTGGCAGCCCACTTAAGCTTGGAAGAACGCGCTATCGCCGAGAGAAAGAAAGGGTACAGTAGTCCACCCACAATATAAAAAGTACCACCGTGCATATCATGCCTTCCCTGAAATTCAGAGGCCATAGTGTACAGCATCACCAGGAAAAAACCTGAGGTCACTACGTAAATTGTTCTCAGCAGTCTGTTGCGCCTATTTTCCTGCGAAGCAGAAAGAGCAGCTGGTGCAGGCTGATTCTGCATAGCCAGTACGCTAATCATTGCCCCAAACTGTACCATCATCATTCCCAGGAGCAATACTGTGTGAGGTGGTGAAAGTATGGTTACGTCCAGACCGTAGGTATTGTGCCACCAGTCATCAAAGGGGGCGGAAGTCAGCATAGCAAAACAGCCCCAGATACAGAAAAGAGCTCCCAGTGAACCTGAGAAAATACCCCAAAAGCGTACTGAACGCTGATTCTCAGCTTTACTTCCCCAAAAGCTGGTTTTCAATACCTGATAGCCGGAAAAAAGGCCGGAGACTACTGCTCCCAGGTACATACCCAGGTGTGGAGGTGATAATAAGCCATCGCGCCCTATGCTGGTATGCCAGGAGATATCCCAGATAAGCCCGATGATAATGCTCAGGGAGGCAAAAGCGGTAGCAAAAACAAATAGCGGTATGCCTAGCATCTTGACAGAGTCGAGTCTAACCTCGCTTTTTTAGTGATAGCGTGCGCTTGATATGAAACATCCATAAAGGTAACAGATTAGGTATGCAGCATGAATTTATAAAAATTCAGCAACTTTGAGCGCATCTGTGCCAATTGGATGAATATATTATGATAAACTTAAAAACTTTTCATGAGTCTGTCTCTCTCTGAACACTACACCCAGATGTGGACTAAAGCCCGAACAAGCTTTCTGGAAGGGCAACTACAGACCGATTCATTACTGGATGAGCCGGACGATGACCGCTACGGGATTACTTTATTACTGCGCCCTGATAGTGCTACTGCCCTCCACGTAAATAGCTTTTTAGAAGATATCGCTGCGGTAGAGCCTCATCAGTATTATTACCCTTTGTCGGACCAGCATATGACCATTCTTTCTATTATTTCCTGCTACTCTGGTTTTCAACTGGCTGATATTGATATACCTGCCTACACAAAACTGATTCAAGAGGCATTAAATGATATCCCTCCTATCAAAATTTGCTTTAAAGGCATCACTGCATCCCCTTCTACTGTACTCATCCAGGGATTTCCCGTAGATAATATACTGGAACGGCTAAGAGAGCACCTCAGGGAAGTTTTTAAAAGTTCTGAATTACAACATTCCATAGATTCTCGCTACCGACTTTTCACTGCACATAGTACAGTCATTCGTTTCAGAGAACCTCTGCTCAACTATACAAAATTAATTGATAGGCTGGAAAAATACCGGGAAACAGATTTTGGCCTTGTAACTGCCAATCAACTTGAACTGGTAGGAAATGACTGGTACCAGCGTGAGGCTAAAGTCAGCTTATTGAAGACTTTCCAGCTTTCTTCTACACGATAATATGCTTGCTACTAATTTCTGATACGAACAAGGAATGTTTAATTCTCGGCTGACGTTATTATCTGCGTTTATATTTTCTATTTTTGCACGCATATGTTAGCCATTAATAACTTATCGTACTATATCGGCAGCAGGCCCATCTATGAGGATGCTAATCTGCACATTAAGCCTAAAGACAAAATTGGCCTGATCGGTCTCAACGGGACCGGCAAAACTACTTTGCTACGTTTAATCAACGGAGAATATACCGCTGATGGTGGAGAGATCAGCAAAGCCAATGACTGTAGCATTGGCTACCTCAACCAGGATCTGCTTTCTTTTCAGTCAGATGACTCTATCCTGAATGTAGCCATGCAGGCTTTTGAAGAGGCGCTTAAGATTGAGCACGAAATTGAAAAGGTGCTCAAAAAGATGGAAACCGACTATGATGACGCGCTGGTAGATAAACTCGCCAAGCTTCAGGAGAAGTTTGAGATGATGGAAGGCTATGCACTACAGGCCAAAGCGGAGGAAATTCTGGAAGGAATCGGATTCAATACCGAAGACCTGAAGCGTCCACTCAGAGAGTTTTCCGGAGGCTGGCGCATGCGTGTGATGCTGGCTAAACTCTTGCTGGAAAAGCCTTCACTGCTCATGCTGGATGAGCCTACCAACCACCTTGACCTCCCTTCTATCCAATGGATTGAAAATTACTTACGTTCTTATGAAGGTGCTGTAATTGTAGTGTCGCATGACAGACAGTTTCTGGATAATACCATCAATACCGTCGTGGAAGTATCTAATCAGCAGCTCAATGTTTATTCAGGGAACTACTCTTTCTATCTGGAAGAAAGGGAACTGCGCAGGGAGATACAACAGAATGCCTATGAAAACCAGCAGCAGAAAATTAAGCAGACTGAGAAGTTTATTGAGCGCTTCCGTGCCAAAGCTACCAAAGCTCGTCAGGTACAGTCCCGTGTAAAGGCTCTGGACCGAATGGATAAAGTAGACGAAGTGATTGATGAAAATGCCAGTGTCAACTTCCGGTTCAACTTTAAGAAGCAGTCGGGACGCTTTGTGGTAGAGCTTGATAATGTCTCCAAATCTTATGGCGATCTGCAGATTCTAAAAAATACTTCCCGGGCCATTGAAAGAGGTGACAAAATTGCCCTGATCGGTGCCAATGGTAAAGGGAAATCCACACTGCTGCGCATTATTGCCGGTACTGAACCTGTTGAGGGAGAAAGTAAGCTAGGCTACAATGTAGATATGGGCTTTTTTGCCCAGCACCAGTTAGAAGCCCTAAATGTAAGCAATGACATTCTGGGCGAACTTAAACAGGCGGGCAGCGAGAAAACCGAGCAGGAACTGAGAGGTGTGCTGGGCTGCTTTTTGTTTACGGATGAAGAAGTCTTTAAAAAGATCAAAGTGCTTTCCGGGGGAGAAAAGTCCCGGGTAGCCCTGGCCAAAACGCTTATCGGAGAATCTAATTTTCTGCTGCTGGATGAGCCTACTAACCACCTGGATATGCAGTCGGTGAATATTCTGATACAGGCTTTACAGCAGTATAAGGGTACGTTTATCATCGTATCTCACGACCGCTACTTTATTTCCGAAGTAGCCAACAAGATCTGGTACATTGAAGATAAGGAAATAAAAGAGTATCCCGGTACGTATGAAGAATATGCCTACTGGCAAAGCCAGCAAGCTCCATCCAGTAATGGTAAGCAAGAAGAAAAGCAGGAGCAGCCTAAGGCTAAACCAAAATCCACCGAACCTAAAGCACAGCAGGCTGGTCAGGAGACTCAGAAAGAGCTAAAAAGACTAAAAAGCGAGCTGGAAAAAGCGGAAAATAAGGTCATGGAACTGGAAGAGCAAAAGGAACAACTTGAAAAAGAATTAGCAAAACCTTCTGTATTTGGTAATGTTGATCTTTTGGCTGAAAATTCTCAGAAATTTGATACTGTGGAAAGAGAACTAGCGGAAGCCACAGAAAACTGGGATGAACTAGCCATGAAAATAGAAGAACTAGAGAAGCAATTGAATTAAAATTTCCATGCGTCATCTCCTGTACAAAGCCCTGATTTTTTTAGCTGTTATCACATATTCGGTAGCTTGTGTTCCTGTGGCCGGTACTTCAACTACCAGTAGCACCAATAGTAATCCTTCTTCCTCGGTAACGGCCGATGGTGTGTACGAAGACCGAACTTTTACCGAAGAGATACAGACGGTCAGACTGATTCAGCCCGATGAGCAACAGTATGATGCTGTTATTTCTATCAATCAGAATATTCCTACGCTGCTTACTTTTGACTGGTTGGAATTAGGCGAGCGGGAAGTGTATGGTCAATTAAATGCCAAAATTATCCACTGTAATACCGATTGGCGTCAATCCAAGCTCTATAGCATGGATTATCTGTATGACTATAATGAATTTAGGATTGTAGATGAGGAGCTCTCTTACAATACCAAAGTACCCTTTGCCCGCTATACTTTAGCCATCCCCAGGGTAAAGCTACCCGGTAATTATGCCATCGTCGTCTATGAGGGTAATGCCGATGACAAGCCTCTGTTTACCAAGCGCTTTATGGTGTATGATCCCAGAATCAGTATTCAGGCTTCCGCCAAACTTTCCAGTGGGGTACAGGCAAGAGATACTCGTCATCAGATAGAGTTTCTTATCAACTATCAAAATTTTGATATACCAAATCCATATAATGACATCTATATTGTGGTTCGGCAAAATCAGCAGTGGTTCAATACCATTAGCGGACTCAAGCCAAGCTTTGTACGGGAAGATGTAAAGGAACTGGAGTATACATTTTTTGATCTGAAAAACAATTTCTGGGCAGGGAATGAGTATCGTTATTTTGATTTAAGAACCTCCAAAGCCTTAGGCCAGAATGTGGCAGAAATCCTTCAGGATCAACAGCCTATGGAAGCCTTTCTGATGCCTGACCGCAGCCGGGTCAATGAAGCTTACAGCCAATACAATGACCTGAATGGCAACTTTATTATTGGCAATCTTGAAACCAGAGGAGGAGAGCTCAACGCAGATTATATCAATACCCATTTTTTTCTTGACACCACCGAACCCCTACAGGGTGATGTGTATGTGATCGGAGCTTTTAACCACAGAGTGCTTAATGAGCGAGTAAAAATGACTTATGATGAGCTTCAGCAAGGTTATACGCTGAATGTTCTATTGAAACAGGGGTTTTACAATTACCTCTATTATGTAGACAATGGTGAAGGGCAAAACCCCTACCCTTTTGACGGAAACCATTTTGAAACCGAAAACTTATACGAAATTTTTGTATACACCCGTCCATTGGGTGAAAGAGCTGACTTTTTGATTGGTTATACCCGTTTCGTATCTAACTTACGTTAGGATCAAGACTCTATTTCTCTATCCTCTCTATCCCGACTACCAGGTTTAACCGCAGGTGCTCCTTCAAATTCATATTTGGAAGTACCTTTACCAGGATCAGCGGTCGCTAAATCAAGCATACCAAACCCTTTGTGAGCATATAAACCCAAACCATTGTTGAAGATAAAGTCCTGTACTTCTTTGGCAGCGTATAGTACGAAAGGAAAGGTATAGCCTCTAACTTCATACTTTACATCCTGATCATAAAGGGGATAGATACGTGCAAATTTTTTCTGCTGTTCTTTGATTCTTAATAAGTAATTTTTGTCCGGTACCAGCTGAAACTTATAGAAATCAGCCATTTGCTCTGGTGAGTAAATTCCTGATTTCTCCATCCTGATCATAATGGACTCATACAATAAGTCGGAAAATGTATCCGAGGTAGGCACGATAAATTTCTTACCACGATCATCACTGAAAGAAGGTTCTACCAACACCAATGGTGATATGCAGACATACTTCATAGCGTCTTTTAGCTCAGGTCTATCCTCCAGTTCTACAGCCTCCGGAATAAGGCTCATAGTGCCGATGTCAATCTGAGGAAATGCAAAAAGATGTTTCAGGAAGTAATCAATGAAATCTTTGTTGGTAGCTGATAATACCAATGTAACCCGACTAGAGTAAAAATGAAGGCCATTTCGGCTAATCTTCGTTTGCCCTTTAAGTCCCGAAAAATTATAAAGCCTGGAATTAATAAATTTTTCTTCGCCTCCTTTCACCAGTATCCCTTTGATTAACTGGGCTAGTAGATACTGATGATGGAAAGGAACATATGAGCCCTTATTCCGCAGTATAAAAATGATACGTATTCTCAAAAAACCAGCTGTTTAAATTAAACCAAAAAAAATTTGACTGAACAAAAGTCTTATTCTAAAATGTAGGAATAGAATTTAACAGAAATTGTTTATATAGACCTACTATTTATATGTAAAAATACTTATTTATTAAGCAAATAGTCAAAAAACTTTTCAGATTGATTGATACTCACGTAATTATTAAAGATTAATTTACAAATTCCTAATCAAACATTGAATCTAAAATGCATTATATCACCATCCTCAACAACATATTCTTTCCCCTCAATGGCCAGCTTTCCTGCTTCTCTGCACCCCTGCTCTGACTTATACTGCTGATAATCCAGTAGTTTAATGACTTCTGCTTTGATAAAACCCTTTTCAAAGTCTGTATGGATTACTCCGGCAGCCTGAGGAGCTTTCCATCCTCTCATAATTGTCCAGGCTCTTACCTCTTTTTCGCCAGCAGTAAAGTATGTAATTAAATTCAGGATTCTATACGATGCCCTTATTAATTTATTCAGCCCTGACTCAGTCAGACCATATTCTTCAAGGAAAATAGCACGCTCTTCCGGGTCAAGCTCAGCAATTTGTGCTTCAATAGATGCAGAAATCAAAATGATTTCAGACTCTTCATCGCTCACCCCTTTTTTCAAAGCTTCTACATATTCATTTCCATCATGTACTGAAGCCTCATCTACATTGGCTACATAAATAACTGGCTTGGCAGTAAGTAACTGTAAATCCTGCACCGCTTCTTTGTCTTCTTCAGCAATATCTATGCTGCGCGCATTTTTTCCTGCTTCCAGATGTTGTTTATAACTTTGTAAAGTCGTCAGATGTTTTTTGGCTTTGGTATCCCCTGATTTAGCTATCTTTTCCAGCCGTAGTATTTTCTTATCTACCGACTCCAGGTCTTTGAGTTGCAGTTCGGTATCTATCACTTCCTTGTCAAAAACCGGATCTACCGAACCTGCCACATGAACTACATTATCATCAGCAAAGCAGCGCACAACATGAATAATAGCATCTACTTCTCTGATATTTGCCAGGAACTTATTACCTAAGCCTTCACCTTTGCTGGCCCCTTTCACCAATCCGGCTATATCTACAAATTCAATGGTTGTGGGAATAACCTTCTGCGGATTAACGAGTGATTGCAAGGTGTTAAGCCTTTCATCGGGCACAGTAATCACTCCTACATTAGGTTCAATAGTACAAAAAGGGAAATTTGCCGCTTCTGCTTTGGCACTTGACAGAGCATTAAACAAAGTTGATTTGCCTACATTAGGCAAGCCTACTATACCACACTGTAAACTCATATGCTAATTTCTCTAATTTTATTTAGTCTTAAAAATATGATACTGTTTGTATCCAGTATAAAGTTCCATGTACACTACTTTTAATATGGTGTAAACCGGAATTGCGGCTATCATGCCAATCACACCGGCGATGGTAGCGCCCGCAAAAATAACTATAAATATTTCTAATGGATGCGCTTTTACACTTTTTGAAAAAATCAATGGCTGCAGTACAAGATTATCAGTGAGCTGTACTACGGCAAATACAGAAATAACTTTGATGGCAAGAATAAGCATTTCATTGGTGCTGGCATCAAGTATAGTAGTTGATAAACCCACAGCTATGCCAAAGGCTGAGCCCAGAATAGGACCGGCATAAGGGATAAGATTGGCTACCGCCGCAAAGATGGCGATAGTAAGTGCGTATTTAATCCCAAACAAGCTTAGCCCCAGGGAGGCGATACAAAAGATAGAGAAGATCTGAAAGAGTAAACCAATCAGATAATTGGAGAGAAGTGTTTCTATTTTGTAGATGGCTGCGATAAATACCTCAAAGTAATGATTGGGTATGAGCTTAATGACCTGCTTGCGGACTATGCCTTTTTCATAAAGTAAAATAAAAGTGATGAAAACCACTGCGAGTATACCTACAAAGAAGGTTCCGGTAAGGGAAATTAACTGATTGAAAAATTCTCCGAAATTGATCGTTCCAATAAGCGAAAGAAGGCTGGATCTTAAACTTTCTACCAGCAAATCTTCATCTTCAATAATCCCATTGTTAAAGAGGAAAGTCTCTATGCGCTGTAGGGGTGCACTTGCCTTATAATAAAGATCCTCATAATTGATACTGGTAATGATATTCACCTGATCATCAATGAGAGGGATAAAGAGCACAATAAAAGAAGCAATCAATATGACTATCACAGCAAACGAAATCAATACTGCTATAAAGCGCGGCATGTGATAACCAAAAAAATGCAGCCGATTAATGTAATTGGTCAAAGGAGAAAATATGGCAGACAATACCAGGGCAATCACGAAGTATCCAAATATATCAGAGAATATCCATGCCAACAGCACAAAGCCTAGCACAAACAATATGATATAGAGGACCCCTTTATTGATCATGATTGTACAACAAAAATATTAGGCTGCAAAAAAATAAAGCCCCAGAAGATTCAAGGGCTCACATCGTCAATGACTAAAAACGGTTTAATCCCATTTCAATTCATCATCAATACTTGTTTCTTCCTTGTTGGTAGCTTCAGCTTCGTACTGATCAAAATCGTATTCAGGCATTAACTCCTCCTTCACATGATTGATGGTATCCTGAAGCGCATTGATAAATTTGTTAAAGTCTTCTTTGTAGAGAAAAACTTTGTGCTTCTCATAAAAATAACCATCATCCTTGTATCTTCTTCTACTTTCGGTGATAGTAAGATAATAATCATTTGAACGTGTAGACTTCACATCAAAGAAGTATGTACGTTTACCGGCCCTTACTCTCTGCGAATAAATTTCTGCCCTTTCTTTACCTTGATTATCTTCCACAACAGCTAAATTTAGGTTTTAAAGTGAGTACTTTAGATTTATTTAGGTTTAGTTTGACACTAAATTGTCCTAAATATAGTATAAATCCAACCATTATTACAAATAAAAAACTGCAATATAAGCTAACACTAAAATTTTTGCGTTATGGGCAGGAATGCATACTTACTATAGGTTTGTACTCATTGTGTTGGCTAACGTAGAGGATATATAAATCTAATCCTTTATTTATGCACACAAATTGATATATTGAATTTCATTATACACATACCGGAATTTATTTTTTATGCTGCAATTAAAAGAAATACGTGAATTTGGAAACATAGAGCTACTGGCGAAGCAAATGGTAGAAGGTTTCATTACCGGCCTTCACAAGTCTCCTTACCATGGTTTTTCAGTAGAGTTTGCCGAACATCGTTTATACAATTCCGGAGAAAGCACCCGTCATATTGATTGGAAAGTATATGCCAAAACCGATCGCTTATATACCAAACGCTACGAGGAAGAGACAAATTTGCGATGTCAGCTGGTAATTGACAACTCTTCCTCTATGTATTACCCCCAGGAAAATATGGGTAAGATTACCTTTAGTATCATGACTGCGGCAGCCCTGGCTTATTTACTGCAAAAACAGCGCGACGCCTTCGGTTTATGTATTTTTTCTGATGATATAGAACAGCAAACCCAGGTAAAATCTACCTCTTCTCATCTGCATAAATTATTTCTGATTCTGGAAGCCATGCTGAAAAGCCAACCCAAAATGCAGCAGACCTCCGTGGCTGGTGTACTGCACCAGGTTGCAGAAAAGATCAGTAAACGCTCTCTGGTGGTAATCTTCAGTGATATGTTTGAGAACTTTCATGAAAAAGAAAAAATATTCGGGGCACTACAGCATCTTAAGCACAACAAACATGAAGTGCTAATATTTCATGTAACTGACCATAAAACTGAGCTGGATTTTGACTTTGATGAAAGGCCCTACGAATTTATTGATATTGAAAAAGGTGACCGTCTAAAACTTCAACCATCCCAGATCAAAGATGCTTATCGCAAACAGATGGAAGAATATTACCATGAATTGAAGATAAAATGCGGGCAGGCAAAGATTGATTTTATTGAAGCAGATATTAATGAAGGTTTTGACCAGATTTTGAGGTCATATCTGATAAAACGGGCCAGTATGAAATGAGTTGAAGGTTAAAAGTTGAAAGTTTCAAGTTTACGCTTATCTACCTTTAACTTTTAACCAGCAACTTTAAACTTATTCAGCGTGCATCCAAGCCTTTTTGCCAAGTAATTCTTCTTCTGTTTCCCTGGCATCAGGGTCTTCCACGCAGCAGTCAACCGGACAAACTGCAGCGCATTGAGGTTCCTCATGGAAACCCATGCACTCGGTACACTTTTCTGTCACGATATAATAAAATTCGTCAGAAACAGGTTCCTGAGGCTCTGTCGCATCCATTACTGTTCCATCATCTAATTCAACTTCACTTAAATCTGTACCGTCTGCCCAGGACCATTCTACACCACCTTCATATATTGCAGTATTAGGGCATTCCGGCTCACATGCACCACAATTGATGCATTCATCGGTAATCATTATTGCCATATCAACTTTTGATATTTGGTTACTTGTTTTTTACTAATTTAATTAACGAATTAAATAACCATTAGTTTATTATACAATCATTTGAATGATTTATTAAGAAATGATCAAATTAGAAGATAGAATAAAAGCTTTTCATACAGTTGGAAATATTCTCAAAAACTTATCTTCAGAGGAGAAAAGCCACATCTACCAGCGTGCGAAGGGAGAGAATAGTTGGTTTACAGACGAGACTCTTGACTTGGCGCTCCAGAGTACTATCCGTTATCTGGATGAAAATAAACTTAAAGTCTGGACTAAAGATATGCCTGAAAGTCCTGAGAAAGTGAAAAAAATAGGCGTGGTAATGGCAGGCAATATCCCGCTGGTTGGGTTTCACGACTTTCTTACTGTATTGATCAGTGGGCATCAATTACTGGCAAAACTAAGTTCGCAAGATAGTTTCTTGATTAAGTACATCGCTGAGATACTTACGGATATTGAGCCCTATTTTAAGAAACAAATTCATTTTCTGGATAAGCTAAATGAGGCAGAAGTGATGATTGCTACCGGCAGTGACAATACGGCGCGCTACTTTGAATATTATTTTGCCAAAATTCCTCATATTATCAGACATAATCGTAGCTCGGTAGCCATAATTGATGGACAGGAAACTCAGGAGGACTTAGCAAATTTGGCGGATGATGTATTCCAGTATTTTGGCTTGGGCTGTAGAAATGTATCCAAGGTTTATGTTCCTGAAGACTATGATTTTAAGCTTTTGTTAGATGCCTGGCAACCCTATGAACCCATTACCCACCACCACAAGTACAACAATAATTACGATTATAATAAGTCTATACTTTTGGTAAATAATGAACCTCATTACGATACTGGTTTTGCTTTACTGCGAGAAAGCGAGCAGCTGGTCTCACCAATTTCTGTTATTTTTTACGAAAAGTACCGACAAAAAGAAGAGTTGCAAGAAAAGCTGAGAACATTGGATGACAAAATTCAATGTATCGTTTCCAGAGATGCATGGTTTCCCACCAGTTTGCCTTTGGGCAAGGCACAGCAGCCGGAACTTTGGGATTATGCCGATGGTGTAAATACATTGGAGTTCGTCAAGCAACTTTCTTAAAAAAGGAAGCCGACTTGTGAATCGGCCTCCTTCTTTATGCGTTTACTTCTTGTTCTTCATCCAGCGGCTCTTCTGCTGACAAAGCTTCTTTCTTCTGCTTTTTCTTCTTTTTCATCACTACATCGTAGATATCTTTACGACGTTGCTGCAAATTACGTACACTACCCTGAGTCCTTAGTTTCTTGAGCAGTTCCAAATCCAGATCCGATACTAAGGTCGTTTCGGTATTGGGAGTAGCTTCAGCCACAATTGCATCATGCGGAAATGAAAAATCGGAAGGAGAAAAGACAGCGGACTGAGAATATTGAATATCCATGTTTTCCACCCTCGGCAGGTTACCTACACTTCCTGATACTACAACGTAACACTCATTTTCTATGGCTCGGGCCTGCGCACATCTTCTTACCCTCAGGTAGGCGTTTTTAGTATCTGTCCAGTAAGGTACGAATAGGATATCCATCTGCTGATCTGCCATAATTCTGCTAAGCTCAGGAAATTCCACATCATAACAGATCAAAATACCAATCCTACCTGCATCAGTATTAAATACTCTTACTTCATCACCACCTTGTAAACCCCAATAATTTTGTTCATCAGGAGTAATATGAAGCTTGTATTGTGCATCTACTTTACCATCCCGGTGGAGTAGGTAACTTACATTGTATAGTTTGTGGTCTTCATAGACCGGCATAGAACCAGCAATGATATTAATGTTATAAGATATGGCAAACTCCAACATCTTATCTTTTATCTTTTCGGTATAATCAGCCAGCATACGCACTGCATCAGCAGCATCTACATCTTTAAACATGGCCATCAGAGGCGCATTAAAGAACTCAGGAAACATGACAAAATCAGCATTGTAGCTGGATACAGTGTCCACAAAAAACTCCATCTGATGCAACATGTCTTCCAAAGATACCACTCTGCGCATCTGCCACTGTACTGCTCCTACCCTTACTACAGACTTGGTACCTCCAATCAGTTTCTCCGACTCATCATAATATACATTGAGCCATTCCAGTAGCGTAGCATAATAATGTGAGGCAACATCATCATCCGAATATTTGGTAATGACTTTGCGGACGTGAAAATCATTGGCAAGCTGGAAGCTAAGTACAGGGTCATAAATCTCTTTGTTCTTTACTTCCTCAATATACCTTTTGGGAGTCATCTCATTACGGTACTTGTTGTATCCCGGAATTCGTCCACCCGCAATGATTGCCCTGAGGTTAAGATTTTCGCATAGCTCTTTGCGGGCATCGTACAAACGCCTTCCCAAACGCATGTCGCGGTATTCGGGATGTACGAAAACGTCGGTACCATAGAGGGTGTCTCCATTGTCATCATGCGTATCAAACTTACCATAGCCGGTAATTTCATCATAAGTATGATTGTCTCCAAACTTACTGTAGTCTACAATAATGCTTAAAGCACCGGCTACAACTTTGTCATCTACTTCAATACATATTTGTCCCTCAGGAAAAGCTTTGAGCTGGTTCTTAAACTCTTTTTTTGTCCATGCACCACCTGCCTGGGCATATACAATCTTCATAATTTCTTTGATATCATCATGATCGCTCAGACGAAGCTGGCGTAATTTAAGGCGGTGATGCTCTACTATTTCTCTATTATTCATATCTGATGTTTGTATAATCTCATTCTTGCGGATCAATACCGCAATTTCGTTTTATTATTAACTTTTACCAAGCTCAGTCGTTTTATGATAGTACTATTTTTTCAACCTTTAATATTAAATTTTATGGCACTAAGAAAATCAAATGCTGAATGGAAAGGTGGTCTTAAAAGCGGAAAAGGCGATATGGCCTTAGGCAGTGGCGCTTATAAAGGTGCTTACAGCTTCCAGTCACGCTTTGAAGAAGGAGATGGCACCAATCCTGAGGAACTGATAGCCGCAGCCCACGCCGGTTGTTATAGCATGGCTTTATCAGGAGCTTTGGAAGGCGCCGGATTCTCTCCAGAAAGTGTAAAAACTGAAGCACAAGTGAGCCTAACCAAATCTGATGGAGGGTTTTCCATTTCAAAAATCAAACTAATCACCCAAGCCAAAATTCCTGAAATCAGTAAAGAAGATTTTGAAAAGCATGCTAAGGGAGCAAAAGAAAATTGCCCAGTTTCAAAAGCATTAGCTGCAGTAGATATTGAGCTAGATGCCAAGCTGGTTTAAGCAGCTCTTGACTTAGAGAAATTAAAAAAGGCTGTCTTCTATATAAAAGACAGCCTTTTCTTTTGGCAGTTCAACCTTAAGGCGTTCTGCCTCTCCAAACTTCTATCCAGCCGGTATACTGGCTACCATCGGGCATTACCAACTGATAGAAGTACATCCCATCCGCACTTTCACCTCCATCCCATCCATCGTCATTGCTATAATTATTGGAACGATAGACGATTTTGCCCCAACGGTTAGTGATAAGCATTTTAGCGCCACTCTCACTATCCTCAGGCGTGAGGTTGATGATTCTGAAGGTATCATTATCACCATCTCCATTAGGAGTGATGATGTTAGGAATATATAACTCTGCGGTATAACGGATATCTACCTCAAACAAGACAGAACAACCAAAACGATCCCTAAGCTCTATAAAATAGGTACCTATCTCCAAATCAATAAACTCATAAGCATAAGGCTTGATGACCGGATTGTCATTGGTTACTTCTACCCAGTCGGTAGTATTTCCGTTAGGGTCGGCTGCAATACGCACTTCATAAGGCAAGCCTCCTCCTTCTATACTATCCAGTTTGATGGTGCCATAAGGATTATTTACATCTACAAACACTTCCTCAGGCACAACTGCCGAAAGCTCCTTATCGCCTCCATCAATTGTGAATACCGGAGAACTTTCGGTACTGATGATTCCACAGCTTGACTGTTGCTGTACAAGCTGAATGCGATAATCTCCTTTTTCAAGGTTAGCAAATGTATAACTACTTGGTATTGTAGAGAAGATACGACTAGCATATGGCTGCGTCTGATCCGGCTTCATCACATTCATGGTGAAGCTGGTATTTTCAGCCACTACAATATTGCTTACTGTAATTGTACCTCCATCTCCGAAACAAGTAATATCCTCGCTACTATGCTCAAAGCTGATATCCACAATACCTGTTACCGGTACATTGATAGTACGGAAAGCCGGGCAGTATTCAGTATCAGTTGCTCTGGCTTGCATCACGATATCATAAACATTACCAGTTGCTAGACCTACTATTTCCGTATCAGTAGCACCAACTTCCAGCACTACACTACTCACTGTATCACTGCCACTCATTACGTACAGATCAGTGATAGAAGGAAGTACACTGAACGATAGATTCAAAGAAGCTATTTGCTCAGGGGCATCACAGTCAGGTAAGTTATAGTCTCCTGCTGCAACCGGATCAATCACCACTGTATTTTCCAGAAGATCAAAGGATGAGAAGCAGTTACTTCCGGTTACCACATTGGAAACAGTATATGTGTAGCTACCGGAAGGTAGATTTTCAAAAGTAGCCGTTCCGACAACTGTTGTATCTCTGTCCACTACACCTGAAAGGCTGTTGAGTGTGAAAGTGTATTCGTTGCTAAAGTCCCCTTCTACTCTCAGAGAAACACTACCTTCCCCAGTTTCACAGTTTACAGCTCCTCTCTGGAAATTCACGATTCTTCCATCAACCGTACATACAGATCCGTCTGAACCTCCACCTCCGTTGCTACAGGTGGTGATTACATCCCGATAATAAGTAGATAATGTATCTCCCAGATCATTGATCACTGTAATCTCGTAATTCCCTGCTGGAACTTCGGCAGTATTGTCATCAAAATATAAGTTTTGATTTTCGCCGCTCATGTCTCTCAGCAAGACCCCATAGAGCAGTGAACCATTACAGGTTGAAGGCATCGCATAGGAAATGCTTCCATTTTCTTCACAGCTTGCTGGCGTAGACGATAAAGTAATATCATTCTGCACCGAAATTGTGCGGGTAAAGGATTTAAGCGTATCACAAGTTGCCGGATCCCCATTCTTATCCCAAACATAGACTGTATAATCTCCGGCAGAAAGATTATTAGCCAAGAATACCAATCCTGTGGAACGTCCTCCTGCCACAAAACCAACGGAATCCTGTCCGTTGACATAGCTGTACTCATATCTGCTAGGGTTTGCCGTAGATGTAGGACTTAAGGATACCATTAAGGCTCCATCTTCACTACCTGGACAGTTTACATTCTCTGAAGAGACTACAAAAGATGCTCTGGCAGGATCAAATCCGCAACCACAATCTTCCTGAGGAGCAGTTTGGGCATCCATCTCTGCCGATAAGGTACCATCATTTCCGCAATTGTCTATCGCTACCACTCTTACTTTGTAATCCATAACGTTAGAAGAAAGTGATACAAAGTCGTAGCTCAACGTACTTACCAACATACTCTCTGCAATAGTACCAAAGTGGTCTGATGAAGCCTCAACCCTATATTGGATAGCTCCGGCTACGGCATCCCAGCTTAGGGTAAATCCGGTACAATTTGATGAACTTATATTTAAGTTCACTGGTGCTGCTAGAGTTGTAACTGTGGGTACTTCATTTCCAGTACCCTCCGTTCCATCTCCGCATCCATTTCCAGGAGTAATGCGATAGAAATAAGTCACACCATCAGTTAGCCCTGAAACAATGTAGCTAGTTTCAGGCTGAAGTAAATCAACCTCCGGACTGCCAAACAGATTATCATCATCTATTTCTACATGATATTCACCTGCTCTATCCGCTGCATCCCAGCTTATTTCAAAGCCATCACAGAATACGTTATCTACTGTTAAGCCTGAAAGTGCAGCGGGTTTTTCTAATGTGATTACACTATTATTGGCTCCCACTCCATCACCACAACTATTTTCAGGAGTAACCCGATAGAAGTATTCTGTTCCTTCAGCCAACACAGTCGTGGTTACATAAGTAGTTCCTGGCTGAGTTACACTTTCAATAGCCAGTCCGGTGAAACCAGGATTGTCAAATATTTCTACTCGGTATTCGCTAGCACCATTAGTAGTATTCCAGCTTAACTCAAAACCTTCACAGGAAGGAGTGGCAATGAGATTTGTCAAAGCTTCCGGTACATCCAAAGTACTAGCGGGGACAGGAGCTGATGCAGCGCTATTGTTACAAGGGTGAAGTGCGGTCACTCGCCATTCGTAGGCCGTGCCTGCAGTTAATCCAGGAACTTCAAATGACTCAACATTTGAATAATGCGAAGTAATGGTAGTAAATCCATCTGCACTCACTTCAATCAGATAATTAGCTGCTCCTGGTACTGCGTTCCAACTGGCCTGGAAGCTTGTACAATTCTCAAGACTTGTAGTTAAACCATCAGGCTGAGCAGGGGCTCCTAAAAGCTCCACAGTTACAACATTAGAATTTGCCGATATTTCACATGTTTCTGCTCTTACTCTGTAGTAGAAAGGTCCAGCATCAGTCAGGCCATTTACATTAAAACTATTTACTAAACCTACTGCCTGATTATCAATAATATCATTCGTTGTAAAAGCAGGATCAGTAGATACATCCAGATAATAGTCTATTGCCCCCGTTACACTGGTCCACTCTGCTGTAAATGAATCACAGAAACCATTGACTTCTTCAGCACGAGGAGCCGGGATTGGATCGGTAGTTACGCTTTCTATATCTGAAAACTGAGAGGGTGTAAGGCATGCATCATCAATTGCTCTTACTCTATAGAAGTATTCTACTCCTGCTTCAATTTCTGTACTACTTACCGAGAGACTGGTTCCTCCGCTCACTACCAGTCCATTGTAGCCTGTAATAATATTTATAAATGCGTTATCAGTAGCTATATCTACTAAATAGTCAGTTACCCCTTCATCGCTCCAACTGATATCAAAGCTGTTGCAAGTGATATTGGTAGGACCATTCGCTACCGGAGCAGCTTCAGGAGCAGGCTCTCCAATAGTAAATATTGCTGAGGTAACTAAAGGACAGGCAGAGCCGTCGCTTACTTCTACATAATAGTCCCCGGCTGCCAGGCCTATAGGATCTTCGTCAGTACTTACTTCGGTATTTGTATCATCTTTCCAACTGAAAGTATATGTTCCTCCTATACCTCCGGTTACATCTACAGTAATGCTGCCATCTGCTACTCCAAAACATGAGGCATCCGTGATAACATCCGGCATAATTGTGATAGGAGCGGGTTCAGTGATGATTACCTTTCGCCCTGTGGAACAGCCTGCACCCAGATCCTGTACATCTACATAATAGATACCTCCGTCAAGGCCAGTCAACTGGTCGTTGAGTGGTCCGGCTGCTAAATTATGTGGTGTATCCGCTTCTATTCCAAACTCATCATAGTAAGTCACTACATAGGGACCAGTACCCGTCAGGTACTCCACCTCTATGCTTCCTGCACCATCTCCACTACAAGCATTATCATTAGCTGTGATGGAAACTGCTCCATCTATACTGATATTCGTAATTTCCTGTACAAAAGTAGCTTCACATCCGGTATCATTGTCTGTAACAGTTAGTACATATACTCCTCCAGGTACTCCGGGGCCAAAACCAGCCGCTGCTGTTCCATTTAAGAATTCGTCAGATTCTCCGTTGGGGCTCCAAAGCAAAGTATAATTTCCACTGCCTCCTGAAACTGTCACCCTTCTACGTCCACCAGGGGTAGCTGTACAATTGGCTGTACTAGGACTTCCTACCGGAGTTATTTCCAGAGGATCAGTAAATACAACTTCCACGATATCACTACTAACACAGTTACCATTGACAACTTCCCACTGAAATTCATAAGTACCTGGGTTATCCACCTGCACGTCGGTAGCAGGGTCATTGAGATCATTGAAGAAAGCTGTGCCCGGAGGTGTGCCCACCAATGTCCAGGTACCTATCCCATTTGCTGGTACGTCCGCACCCAAAGTATAATCAAAACTACAGGAAGCACCATCCAGTCCGGCATTGGCAGTCACCTCCTCATAAATTGTGATGGTGACTGTACTGCTACCCGCACAGAAACCAGGAGCAGTGCCAGGAGTCTGATAAGTGATTTCATATTCACCCGCAGTACTCGCAGTCAGATCTATCTCACCCGGATTAGCGGTAAATACTAAACCAGCATCCGAACTGAATGTACCTCCGCCCACACCATCTATAGTGACCGCCGGATTCGCATCTGCTTTGCAGAATTCTGTAGCCCCACCGTAGTTAAAGCTGGCATCTTCTACATCCGAAATTTCAAGGGCAAAGGTTTCACTAGCATTACAAACACCACTGGTGTTATAAGTAATGATATAGTTTCCTGCCGTACTTCCTGCCAAATCTATCTCACCTGTGCCTGTATCTACAAATACTAATCCTGCTGTTGAGCTAAACGTACCACCTGTGGTAGCTAGGTTCTGCGCACTAGGGTTTGCTTCGCTCTTACAATATGTTATTTGGGCATAATCAAAACTAGCATCTTGCTGCTCTCTGATCTCTACCAGGTCAGTATGTGTGACCGCAGGACAAGAACCAGCCGCAGGAATGGTATTGGTTACTGAATAAATACCGGGAGCACTAGCTATAAGATCAATTTCTCCGGGATTAAATCCAGTGAACACTAAACCTGCTGGTGAAGCAGAAAATGAACCTGGGGTAGCTCCAGAAGGAAAATTCGGTAATGGATTAGCATCATTCTCACAGAAGGAAGATGCTCCATCTACTGTAAGATCATACTCAAAGGTAGCATCAGGAGCACCAGTGATGGTAACATCAAAGGTATGTGTATCACTACATGCTGGCCCATTGATTTGATGAATGATCGTATAAGTATTTCCTACGTTTCCAGCTGCTGGATCAATTTCACCTGTGCTGGCATCTACTAAAAATCCAGCCGGAGCAGGTCCTACGATGGAGAAAATACCTCCACCCTGCGTAACACTATTGGGTAACTGATTGCCTGCAGTCTGACAGAAAGAAGCTGAAGCATAGCTAAAAGTAGCATCTGGAGCAGCTTCAATGGTGATGTCAAAAGTTGTTGAAGCCGGACAAGGACCGCCTGTAGTATAAGTAATCGTATATGTACCTGCTGTACTTCCTGCCAAATCTATCTCACCAGTAGAAATATCAATTACCAGATCTCCACTAGGCTCATCAAAAGTACCACCTACATCTCCCGTAACATTTGCACTAGGATTTGGCAGATCGCTCTGACAATAAGTACTACTAGCATATGTAAAGCTAGGATCTTCTACTGGATTGATGTTAATCGGCACTTCTGTAAATGTCGGACAAGTTCCAGTAGTAGTATATCTTACAACATATGCATTTGGAATACTTCCTGCTATGTCAATTTCTCCGGTGTTCGCATTGATGATCAGACCAGCGGGGCTTACTGTGAATGTTCCGCTGTTTGGCACATTAACCGTTGGTACAGGATTGGCATCCCCAGGACAGTAATCAGTCTGAGCATAGGCAAAGCCTGAATCATCTGCCGGGTTGACAGTGATATAACCAGTTTTGCTTTCCGTATCTGTATCTACACCATCACTTACTTCCAGAGAAACGGTATAACTTGCCACGCCACTATAAGTAACCGCGTGCGGTCCAACCCCTGTAGCCGTAGCCGGGGTAGCTCCGACACCAAAATCCCAGGTGTAAGTTGTAATGGTTCCCGATGACTGATTGGTGAAAGTTACTGTCTCACCATCACATATACTGGTAACGTCAGCGGTAAAATTAGCGCTTACCGGCAAGGTACAATCGTTAACCACCACGGTCTGTGTACTTACGGCCGTACATCCATTACCATCTGTATATGAGTAGGTGATGATATGAGTTCCTTCGGTAGCAACAGCAGGGTCAAAACTGGCTGTTCCGTCGCCATTGTCTGTTATTCCTGGCCCAGAGAATGTACCATTGGGTGCCTGATCCCCGGTTAATAATACAGCACCATCTGTTTCACAATAAGGAGAACTTAGTCCACTAAAGCTTATCACTGGCAGTGCATTTACTGTATAAGTCACCGAAGCGGAGTTCTCGCAAGTACCATTGCTGGCCAATGCATAAAAATCATCTCCATTACTTACTGTTACATTAGTAGGATCAGCAACTGGTGTAGAAAACAAATTATCTTCAAACCAAGTAAAGGTAAGTCCCGCGCCACCATCCATAGCGACTTCCAAATCTCTCAGGCTTGCTGAAGCGACACCACTGCCAGCAGTCGTTTCACAAGCGTCAGGGGTTAAGTCAATTACCGTTGGAAGGCTATTTACGGTATAGCTAACCTGTCCTACCGTCTGGCAGTTGCCATTGCTCACTACTGCGTAATAAGTATCTCCATTACCCACTGAAACATTGTTAGGCGTAGTAACTTCATCAGTTGGAGCCAATCCGGGATCATCGTACCAGGTAAAGGTCAAGCTTCCATTACTGTTTATAGCATTTTCAAGTGCTGTCAGATCAACAGTGGTTGTGCTTCCTCCTTCCGTATCTTCACAAACTTCTTGGGTAAGACTATTGGCAGTAGGAACTGCGTAGATTTCAACATCAAAAGTACTGCTTCTTGCACAAGCTCCTGTAGTCGTATAAGTAATGGTGTGTGTACCCACAGGCGTAGTAGCAAGATTGATTTCACCAGTAAATTGGTTGCTAATATTTGCTGTGGCTGAAGTAAATGTACCTCCCAGGGTGCCTAGGATATTTGCCGTAGGGTTTGCAACATCTTTGCAATATCCGGCAGGATCATACTCAAAACTAGGATCATCTACATCGTTAATGGTAATGTCAAAAGTAGATGAAGAAGGACACGTTCCTAAAGTAGTATATGTAATAGTGTATGTACCATCGTTACTAGCAACTAAGTCAATTTCACCCGTACTGATATCTACAATCAAGTTTACAGGATCGCTAGAAGTAAATTCTCCTCCTGTAGTACCCAAGAAGTTAGCGGTAGGATTAGGATCATCCTTACAATAAGCAGTCTGAGCATAATCAAAGCCAGGATCATCAGTCGGTAAAATTTCTACATCAGTAGTTTCAGTAGAACCCGCACAAGTGCCTGAGGGTGCGATAGTATTGATTACTGTATATGTTCCGGCAGCACTTGCTGAAAGATCAATTACACCAGTGGTAGCGTTGATCACCAGGCCTGCCGGAGCTGAGAAGGTTCCCACACTGGCTCCAGGTGCAAAAGCAGGTACGGGATCAGTATCGCTCTGGCAGTATGGTGACCCTGCATAGGTGAAAGTCGCATCCGGCGCATTGGTAATGGTCACATCAAAGGTGGCATCGGAAGGACAGGTTCCACCAAAAGCGTATGTCACTGTATATGTCCCAGGAGTACTTGCTAATGGATTAATTTGACCACTTCCTCCATCAATTACCAAACCAGCCGCCGCGGAGAATGTACCTCCATTAGTAGCTACAAAATCGGGAGTCTGAGGATCGGCATCCTGACAGATGGTAGCGTTGGCATAGCTAAAAGAAGGATCATTGGTGGCATTGATCGTTATTCCAAAAGTAGACACAGAAGGACAAGCACCAGCAGTAGTATAAGTAATTGTATACGCTCCATCTGTACTGGCTGCTAAATCAATTTCACCGGTATTTACATTCAAGAAAACAAGTCCGGCAGTAGAAGAGAAAGTACCACCCGGAGTAATTACATTCTGTGCACTTGGATTAGGATCATTCTGACAGTAAGGGCTTCCTGCATAATTAAAGCTGGCATCTTCCAGCGGATTGACAGTATAGGTAAGGCTGGCAATCACTTCGCAGGAACCTGTGCCTACTCTGGCATAAAATCTTTGTCCATCAGTAACTGTTACGTTTGTCGCATCAGGAACTAATACTGTCGCCGCAGCATCGCTGTACCAAACAAAAGGATAACCTGCTCCTCCATCTATAGTATTTTCCTGTGCTGTTAAATCTACATTGGCTACCGTATTTCCTCCTACTGCATCGGAACAAAGTGCTGGTGTAGGGTCTGTTACTACCGGAGCGGTGAGAGTTGTTGCAGTCTGTTCTGCTGATACTATACTATTACCACAACTGTTGATCGCTGTCACTCTCCACTCATAGGTCACGCCCTGACTCAAACCAGAAAAGCTTACACTCTCCGTGCCTGCTGTAGGAGTAGCCGTCGTTACTGTAGTGGCAAAATTATCATCACTGACTTCTATCAGATAACTTGCTGCTCCCAAAGCGGGATCCCAGGCCGCATCAAATCCATCACAAACTTCTCCACTACTCAACAAGTTTATGGGCTGCTCCGGTACATCGGTGGTCGTCTCGGTATCTGTGGCCGCTGCTCCATCTCCGCAAGTATTCCTGGGAGTTACTCTGATATTGTAAACAGTACCCTGGCTCAGACCACTGGCAGTATAAGTAGTACCCGCCTGTGTGGTCGTCAGGTCTATGCTGCCAAATGTAGGGTCATCATCTATCTCTATCAGGTAATCTACCGCTCCTGTGGAAGCATCCCAACTCAACTCAAAACCATCACAAACCGGATTGGCTGAAGCCAGATTCGCCAGGGCTAAAGGTACATCTGTAGTCGTCTCGGTATCTGTAGCCGCTGCACCATCTCCACAAGTGTTTCTGGGCGTTACTCTGATGTTATATAATGTGCCCTGGGGCAAGCCTGAAGCAGTATAAGTAGTACCTGCCTGTGTGGTCGTCAAATCTATGCTGCCAAATGCAGGGTCATCATCTATCTCTATCAGATAGTCTACCGCTCCTGTGGAAGCATCCCAACTCAACTCAAATCCATCACAAACCGGATTGGCTGAAGCCAGATTCGCCAGGGCTAAAGGTACATCTGTAGTCGTCTCGGTATCTGTGGCCGCTGCACCATCTCCACAAGTATTTCTAGGGGTCACTCTGATATTGTAAACAGTACCCTGGCTCAGACCACTGGCAGTATAAGTTGTTCCTGCCTGAGTAGTAGTCAAATCTATGCTGCCAAATGCTGGGTCATCATCTATCTCTATCAGATAGTCTACCGCTCCTGTGGAAGCATCCCAACTCAACTCAAAACCATCACATACAGGATTGGCTGAAGCCAGATTCGCCAGGGCTAAAGGTACATCCGTAGTCGTCTCGGTATCTGTAGCCGCTGTTCCATCTCCACAAGTATTTCTAGGGGTCACTCTGATGTTATATAATGTGCCCTGGGGCAAGCCTGAAGCAGTATAAGTAGTACCTGCCTGAGTAGTAGTCAAATCTATGCTGCCAAATGTAGGGTCATCATCTATCTCTATCAGGTAATCTACCGCTCCTGTGGAAGCATCCCAACTCAACTCAAATCCATCACAGACCGGATTGGCTGAAGCCAGATTCGCCAGGGCTAAAGGTACATCTGTAGTCGTCTCGGTATCTGCGGCCGCTGCACCATCTCCGCAAGTATTCCTGGGAGTTACTCTGATATTGTAAACAGTACCCTGGCTTAGACCACTGGCAATATAAGTTGTTCCTGCCTGAGTAGTAGTCAAATCTATGCTGCCAAATGTAGGGTCATCATCTATCTCTATCAGGTAATCTACCGCTCCTGTGGAAGCATCCCAACTCAACTCAAAACCATCACAAACCGGATTGGCTGAAGCCAGATTCGCCAGGGCTAAAGGTACATCTGTAGTCGTCTCGGTATCTGTAGC
>NZ_JBBPHP010000022.1:0-115463 GCF_038039535.1 Catalinimonas locisalis
TACAAGATAATTCAAGAATGATTATGTGCGTATCGTTAGCTCAAGAAATTAATCGAGTTTCTTGATGTGGGGAATAGCCCCTAACATCCGAATAAACACACCGGAGTTGTGTTTATTTACAATATAGGTTTTCCTCTTTTACATCACAAGATAGGGTATCAAATGGGCTCACTACCGACTGAATGTATCTTTGGCTTACGTGCGTATAGATTTCCGTAGTTTTGACGCTGTTGTGACCCAATAATACCTGGATCATCCTTAAGTCGGTTCCGGATTCTAGCAGGTGGGTCGCGTAGCTATGACGAAGCGTATGGACAGTGGCTTTTTTCTGAATTCCCACTGCTTTTTTGGCTCTTCTGAAGATCTGCTGAATGCTACTTTTACTGTAGGCCCCTCCCTTTTCACCCTCAAACAGGTAATCCTTGGGTTGATACTCCTGATAGTAAGTACGGAGTTCTTGCAGGAGATGCTTGGAAAGCGGCACCTGGCGGTCCTTTTTACCTTTACCTTGTCTTACCACTAATACCATCCGTTTGGAGTCTATATCCTTGATTTTAAGCCTTATTACTTCTGAGATTCTTAAACCAGAGGCATAAATGGTGGACAGAATTGCATGATGTTTTCTATTCCTTACCTGCTTCAGTATAGCTCCAACTTCATGCTTGGATAAGACCACCGGTAAACGGTATTCTTTTCTGGGGCGATCTATCTGATAATAAGTCCGGGGACGTTTTAGGATTTGCTCGTAATAATATCCGGTGTGGAGCACTTTATAGAATTGATGAGCTGGTTCTGATAGGAAAGTGATTTACCCTGACAGGATTCTACCAAAAACGCCCTGATCTGCTCTTCTTCCAAACTCCTTAAATCCTGGCTTGGAAAATAGCCCAGAAATAGCCTTAACATGCCTATATAGGTCTTCTTCGTACTTGGGCTATAGTTCATCTGCTCCAATCTTAATGCTACCTGAGACAGTATCTGATCCATAACCACTAAACTAAGCACTTAAAACCATTGCTGAATCATAGCTTTCGATTAGATACGACTATAAATGTTTGTAAACGTTTGTAAGCGTATAGCCTTTTAAACGTATATTTCGCTATACGTTTACAAACGACTAATAATTGGCTGTATCCAAGACTTGTGCCATCTGCCATAAACCTATCCAAGGCAGAGCGGATAAGAAATTCTGTTCTGACGCCTGTAGGGCCAATTTTCATAATCATCACAAAGTCGCTAGAAATGCTTTGATCAGAAAAGTCAATCAACAGCTGCTCACTAACCATAGAGTGCTGCTTTCTTTCATAAAAGATGATCCTCAAACTTTTCCGGTGATAGATAAGCAAATGCTGCTGCAAAAAGGCTTTGATGCTCAGTATCATACTTCCCGAAGGATCATATCAGGCAAAGCCTTCTACTTTTGTTATGATGTGGGCTATTCAGTACTCAATGCCGATCAGGTAATCCTGAGACTACTCCCCTCCTATCCAATGAATGATGGGATTGACGCACAAGTAGAAGAGCAGATAGTTGAGTATGGCTTTTGACATGTGGGATTGTAGGGTTAAAAGCCTAATGTATTTGAGTAAGAATTACGTAAAGTGCAATAATCGCTTATATGTTAACCAACCTCTACCCTATCCCTAAATGCGTTAAATTACTAATTAAGATCTCATTTCTCCTGTTGACCTAATATATTCTGGTAGAGGAATGGATTTCATAATAAATATTTTAGGAGCGGTAATGACAGTTAATTATTAATTTTTTAGACTGTATTCTACTTCACCTCAATTTCAGACTTAACGTACTTTTTTTCAAAGTCATTTAACTTACTCCTTAATTCTCTTGCTATATCTTCATAATCCGGTTCATCTATAATATTATGCTCCTCAAGGGAGTCTGCTCCTATCTTATAAAGTTGTTCAACCACAGGATGATTTTCGTGGTATCTGATATACTTATACTCAGGTGTGATGACAAATTTTGAGCGTATGGATTGATATTCTTCCGGATGTTCTACTTCTGTTGCAATTGGATAATTATCATCATAATTATTTTCACCATAAACCGCATCATGAATTGTGTGCTGTTCCTGGTGCACGATAGGCATGAAGCTGGTTCCAGGATAATTTTCAGGAATTTTAATTCCGGCTATATCCAGTATTGAAGGAGCAATGTCAACGTGAGAAATAAGTCCGTTTTCTCTTCTTAGCTCATCCTTTTTTGGTAAAGCAGGGTCAAATACTATCATAGGGGCTTTGACCGATTCTTCATAAAGTAATGCTTTTCCCATCAGTTGCCTGGAACCAGCAAAAAAACCATTGTCAGAGGTGTAAATGATAATGGTATTTTGGTCCAAACCTAATTGTTTGAGTTCAGCGCGTATTCTACCTACTGTATTATCAATACCTGAGATAAGCGCGTAATAGTTTTTAATAAATTCCTGGTATATACTGTCTACTTCAATGTGCCAATCATGCCGGTAGCCTACATGCTGACCGTAATAATCTTCGGTCCTCCCAAAATACCAGCGGGCATTGCGGCTTTTTTCTTTCACTACTTCAGGCAATTTTGCATAGTATTCAGGTACATCATTTACCATTCGGGGAATTTTCTTGCCATTATACTTTTTTCTGAATTCTTCAGCAGGACTAAAGGGAGCATGGGGAGCTTTAAAACTTATGGACAGACAAAAAGGCTTTCCGCTATCTTGTGCTTTTCTAAAAAACTCTATTGCCTGATACCCCATAAACTCTGTCAGATGTGAAGCATTCCACTGGTTTTGATAACCATTAAACTTGCCACCTTTGGGGTAATAGCTTCCCTGTCCCGGAAAACCGTTCCAAACATCAAAGTGATGGGTAGGCATATACTCCGGTTCATCCTGAAAATTCTGATTTTTAATCTTCTCCTCTTTCCCTACCGCAAAACCAAATTTTCCGATAAATCCGGTATAATACCCATGCTCACGTAAAAGTGCCGGATAAGTGCTGCTAAATTCATCCTCAGTGATGATATAATTGGTTGGGCGATCAAACCCCGACCGGTGAGTACCTAAATATTGCCCAGTCATCACTGAAGAACGGCTAGGCATACAAATAGGAGCCACATGATATGCGTTTTCAAACACTAAACCATCTGATGCCAAACTGTCTAAGTTTGGGGTAATAACATGTGGGTTACCCATAAACCCAAAAGCATCTGCCCGTTGGTCATCCGCCATCAAGAATACGATATTCGGCCTTTTCTTATTTTCTACGGTCTCGGACTGACAGGCATATAAGAAAAGGGACAATACAAATGACAAAAAGAGGGGAAAATTTCTCCCCAACAAGGCACTACGCAATCCAAAAAAACTAGTATTCATCAATTTTTTCAATGTAAACGTAATATGAAGGATACAATCTGCCCACTTCATCTCTAAGCATGGCTGTCATATCATATTTTCCAGCAGGTATATACTTTTCAAATGTGATTTCTTCTTCCTGCCCCTCAATCGGTTTACTTTCACTAATATCAGCCAGATAAAGGATAGCTTCTTCTATGTTAATCTCATTATTGCTGGCTGGCATGGGCTGATTAATTTCTAGAGAACCTTCTTTTGCAGGAACATTTTGGTTGATAGCCAGACCACTTTCGCGAGGATAACGCCTAAGACTTATTCTATATGTGCCTTTAGTAATAATCTCAAGTTTTAAGATCCCGGTACCACTTACCGCCTCCAGAGCCCCATGCTGGTGCCAGGCATTTTTGTAAGGATAGATGTGCATATCATGAGCACTTATACGAAGCGGGTTTTCAAACGAACTTCCGGCCTTTATGTACGCATAGCGTTGATTGATTTTTTGCTCTTGCAATGAGGTCCACCATGCATTATAACTTTCCCGAAGACGGGCTACCACTTCAGGATTTTCAGTAGCTACATTATTTTTTTGACCTAAGTCTTTACGAATATTATAAAGCTCTTCTCCGTTCACCAGCCGCCAGTTTTCATCCATCACTGCTGATTTTCTCCATTTCACAAGGTTGAGAGTGCGCTGAGAGTCAACAATCAATGTGCGCTGATTCCAGTCTTTTTCCTCTCCACGCAGTAATGGAGCAAAGCTTTTACCATCTATCTCCTTAGTTTCTGTCCAGGAAAGGCCAGCCAGGTCCACAAGTGTAGGTAAAAGATCTATATGGGCAAGTAATTGGTCAATTTCTTGGTTGCCCTCAATACCTCCTCCCTTCCAACGGATAGCAAAAGGCACTCTATGTCCCCCATCATACTCACTTCCTTTGGTGCCTCGGAGTCCTGCATTATAACCGTACTCCTGCCCATCTCTTGTTGAATAACCTGCTGCAGTACCATTGTCGGTCATGAAGATTAATATTGTATTATCATACAATTCCAGTTCGTTAAGCTTCTGTTCCAAACGCTTCAGGTTATCATCAACATTTGTGATCATGCCATAAAAACGTTTTTGCCTTTCCAGCAGCTGTCCTTCATCCTTATACATATTATAATACTCCTCAGGTACATGGAAAGGGCCATGTGCAGCATTAAGAGCAATATAGCTGAAAAATGGTTGACCCTGATTAGCCTCAATAAACTTCATGCTTTCATCAAAAAACACATCGGTACAGTAGCCTTCATACTTTTGTAGCTCACCATTATGCCAGTAGGTATCGTCAAAGTAGTTATTGCCCCAGTAGTCTGGCCCTTGGGTGATCCCTCCTCCCCCGTGCCTTACCACTTCCTGGAACCCCCGGTCCTCGGGTCTGAATGGATAATTATCTCCGAGGTGCCATTTTCCAAACATGCCGGTAGCATAGCCATTTTCAGCAAAAATCTGGGATAGTATTTTTTCATCTTCAAAAAGGAAACTTCTGCCGGCAATTGTATGCCAGGGACCCACCCGGTTGGTATAGCGTCCCGTCATAAGGGCTCCGCGCGTAGGTGAGCAGGTTGGTGACACATGAAAGTTACTCGCATATACCGATTTCTGAAAAAATTGGTCTATTGTAGGTGTTTTAATAGTTTCATTACCGTGAAAACCAATGTCACCATAGCCCTGATCATCTGTGATGATGATAATCACATTAGGTTTGTCAGAAGATTTGGGAGGAGTAAGCTCCCCTCCACTTGCTGTGTTCGTAATAAAAAAAAGTATTGCTAAAGCAGTGAATACTGCGCTGTGTAATTTCATAGGCTTTGAGAATTAATTAGCGTAAGGATGCTGTTAATATCCAAGGTTTTGTTCAAGATTAGGATTGTTTCTTATTTCAGGCGTAGGTATCGGGAATAAGAGGTCGCGCTCTTCTAAAACCTTATCATCTACAAAAGCATGTCCTACGTAGTCATTAAACTGTCCGTTGACATAGTCAAATGCTTTTCTGGTTCGTACCATGTCAAACCATATCTCGCCTTCAAAATACTGTTCGTGCCAACGTTCTTTCCATAATGCCTCTCTAAAGCTGGCTTGATCTAGCCCTGCAAGCGCGGGAATGCCAGCCCTTCTCCTGATTTGGTTCACTACCTCGTAGGCTTCGGGTGTAGGACCGGATAATTCATTAGAAGCTTCCGCATAATCCAGCAGCACATCTGCATAGCGAATGATTTGCCAGTTAAGTCCTGACTGAGCCGTGTTGAGGTGAGCATTCTCGTCAAAGAACTTATAGTTGTAGTAGTTTCCAAACTCTACAGTATCAGTTCTGCTTGATTCTGAGGTGTATTTTGTAAAGAAGAATACGCCTTCTTCAGCCCGCTGATCTCCGTTTTCATATGACTCAACAAATTCCGGTTGTGCATAAGTAAAACCCTGCTCTGAAGAATAGGCAGACACGCCCAGTTTAAAGGGAGGCAGGCCAATCTGTAGCGCGTCAGAAGGCTGATCCAGTTCATCAAATTGTACCATAAAAATATACTCCCCGGTGTTGTCATAGGCCTTCTGTCGGAAAGCATCATACGAATCAAATAAAGAATATTCCTGAGCGTCAATGACTTCTTTGGCCTTATCTCTGGCCAATGTATAGTATTCCGCTCCCATCTGAAGGGGATAACCCGCCATCGTTATATACACATCTGTCATTAAAGATTTTACTGCTCCTAAAGTAACCTTACCACTGTCATCATTAAAGGGCAATCCCGATTCTTCGGCCATTGTCAAGTCCTCTACTATTAATTCATAAACTTCTTCTACGGATGCGCGGCTCGGATTCAAATCAGGACTACTCAAATCAACGGGTTGCAAGATTAAAGGAACGTCTCCAAAAATTCTTGCCAGGTTAAAATAAAAGTAGGCTCGTAAAAAATGTGCTTCACCTAATAACCTACTTTTCTGAGTTTCATCCATCGTGATGCCGGGAATACGTAAAATTGCCATATTAGCATTGCCAATTCCCTGATAATGGCTATCCCAGATATTCTCAACCGAAGGATGGTCCGCACTCATATCCAGGCTCCTTACAATCTGAAAACTGGGAAATCCACCGTTTGCTGAAAAAGAAGAATTGGCTGCCCCTGTACGTAATTCTGTGATTAGCCAGGATTGTCCAGTATGCACCGGATACAGACTCTGGTAGGTAGCATAGACGATAGACTCCGCATGCGAAGCTTTGGTGAAATAATTATCAGTATTAAAATTAGAAGGGTCGTTTTCGCTGAGAAAACTTTCACAGGCTGTCCCAGTAAGCAACATTCCGCAAAGTAGCCACAGATTTGTAAACTTTGATATTTCCATGATTTTATAGCTTTAGAATTGAGTAAGAAATTAGAGGCCTATATTGAGTCCTAACTGAAAAACCCTTGGCTTAGGGTAGCTGTATAAATCTACCCCCTGAGCAAAATTCTCAGTTGAAGACGATACTTCTGGATCATAGCCAGGATAATCTGTGATTACGAAAAAGTTCTGTAGTGAAGCCTGAACTCTTACACTGCTAAGCCCCCATCTGTTTATTGTGTTGGAAGGGATACTATAGGCCAGCATCAGATTGCGACCTCTGATGAAGGATCCGTCATAAATCCTTCCTGTAGAGGTCTGGCGATCACGATAGGCAGCTGTGGGCCTGATTTCAGGTACAAAGGTATCCTGGTTATCTGGTGTCCAGGCATTCAATACTTCGGCAAACACGTTGGTAATACCTGTTCGGTCCTGAGAAGTAGCTTTAGTTCCGTAGGACACATCATTTCCGTACATGAACTGTATATCCAACATTAATTCAAAGTTTTTGTAATTTAAAGTATTGATAAAGGCCCCGTATCCATCGGGCAGACCGTTACCAATAATGACCCGATCCTGCTCGTTGATTGCTCCATCATTGTTGATGTCCTGATATCTGATATCACCAGGAAGGCGATTATAAGAGGCTGCTTCATCAGTTTGGTCAGTGTTCCAAGTACCTAGCTGAACAAAGCCATAAAAAGAGTTGATAGGCTCTCCTTCTCGGATAATTCGGTTGCCCGTCACTGGGTTACCTCCCTGGATTATGTCCTGACCTCCGGTAAGGTTCAACACTTTATTTCGGTTCATTGAAATATTAAAGATCGTGCTCCAGCTAAAATCGTCTTTTACAATATTGGATGTTCTTAAAGCAAACTCAACCCCACGATTCTCCATACTTCCAATATTACGGATGACAGTATTATAGGCGCTCGTTGCTGGTACAGGAGCATTCAGCAACATATCATCAGCCCGTTTGTAGTAGATATCCCCTTCAATTGATATCCTTCCATTCAACAAACCCACTTCAATACCAAAATCAAACTGACTATTCTTTTCCCATTTGAGATCAGGATTGGCCATTCTATCCAAACCAATGCCCGATACGCGTTCGCCGTTGATGATATAGGAGTAGTTACCCAAACCAGCCACCGTACGATAATTGGGTATTTCCGAGTTTCCAGTTATCCCATAACTTGAGCGCAACTTCAGATTAGAAATGAATGAAACGTTTTGCATAAAATTTTCCTCTGATATTCTCCAACCTATGGCACCAGAGGGGAAAAAAGCATATTGATTATCTTCCGAGAAGCGAGAAGAACCGTCCATCCGACCAGTAAGGGTAAAGAGATACTTACTATCTATGGTATAGTTTAATCTGGCAAAATAGGAGTTGAGGCTGTATGCGCTCGCATTGGAAGCTGGAGGTCTGGGATTTGAAGCGATCCCTAAATTGTTAAACTCAAAGTAGTCATCTATAAAATTCTCGGCGGATGCAGAAGTGGAGAAGGTATTAACTCGTTGCCAGGATGTACCTAACAAACCTGTTAGAGAATGTTTATCTGCTAAATGAGTGTTATATGTCAGATAATTTTCAAACTGCCAGGAAGTATGTCGTTCATCTGATGTTGAGGCAGTGCCATTTTCTGAAATAAATTGAAGGTCATGGCCAGCATAGTAGTTTACCTCCTGGTCAATAAGACTAACCCCTACCGTAGACCTAAGCTCCAGCCCTTCTGCCAGCTTAATATTAGTATATGCGTTTCCAACGGTATTGACACCATTCAGTAGCCGCTTGGTTTCATTGACCAATCGTACCGGCTGGGCTCCTCCTTCCATACCCGGGTAATCCAATGTTCTTCCAAAACTTCCATCAGGATATCTTACCGGAGTGATCGGAAGGGCTTGTAATACCGATCGGGTAGGACTAATTCCTCCTGAACCTACTGCTCTGGGCTGACTTTCATTCTGCACACTAATATTAACGGATGCCCCGGTTGTCAACCACTCTTTGATCTCAGTGTCAACCATCAAGCGTCCTGAAAAACGTTTCAAAGAAGATGTCAGCAGTATACCCTCCTGATTACGATAGCCAAGGCTCACCGCGAATGTATTGGTCTCATCTCCACCCGAATAGGATAAGTTGTGGCTATTACTAATGGCTGTTCGGAATCCTTCTTCCTGCCAGTCTGTATCATATAAAGGGTTGCCGGCGGCATCAAAAAGTCGTGGGTCTGTTCTTTTGGTAGCAGGGTCTACTGCGCTGGCTACTAATCCGTACTTTTCAGCATTCAGGTAGGCAATATCTTCAACCATTAAAAATTCTTCGGCGTTTAATAAATCTAGTTTGGAGCGCAATTTACCAACGCTGAATGTACCATCATACGTAAGCCTGCTCGTACCCCGATTAGCTGATCTGGTAGTTACCAAGACTACCCCATTGGCAGCACGTGCTCCATAAATAGCAGTAGCCGAAGCATCTTTAAGCACTTCAACAGATTCAATATTCCCGGGATCTAAAAAATCAATGGGGGAAGTGCCATTGGATAGATTAGTAACCGGTAAGATAACACCATCAATTACATAGAGAGGATCGTTTGAACCGGTGATTGAGGAATTTCCACGGATTCTGATCGTAGGTCTGCCTCCCGGACGACCGGAATTTTGCGTAACATTGACCCCAGATACTCTTCCTGCCAGTCCTTGCTGGAGGTTGGTCGGAGAAAGTTTCTGAAATACTTCTTTATCAACAGATCCTACAGATCCTGTCATATCAGATTTCTGTTGTGTACCGTATCCAACGACTACTATCTCGTCTAATGATTGCACATCCGGCATCAAAGATACGTTGATAGTTGCTCGCTCATTGATCTCTACCTCTTCAGATAAATATCCGATAGATGAAAAGACCAGCGTAGTCACATCATCACCTACTGAAAGCCTATAGTTTCCATTAATATCAGTGACGGTTCCCGAAGTAGTACCTTTAGCAAGAACATTAACTCCGGGGAGCGGCTCTCCGCTCTCTCCATCTTCAACTTTGCCACTTATGGTTTGTTCCACAACTTTTATTGATTCCAGCATGGATAATTGCTTTCTACCTATTCTTTCCAAAACCTCGGAATTTTCTGGTTCCTTGGTCTTCATTTTTGGAAGAATATGTTCTTCATTTTTTTGCCTGATGACATAAGATGCATCATCTAATTTTTTAAAAACCAATTCCAGTGGAGTTAAAAGAGAGGTGAGTTTAGTTTCCAGATCAGCTTTTTCCAACTGTGAATTTGCCGTTTTACCTTCAAGAAGTGTGGGATCAAAGTAAAAACGAACTTCATATTCATGCTCCAGTTCTTTAAGCACAAGTTTGAGGTCTTGTTTCTTGCCTTGTTCAGGAGCAAATGCGAATACTTTTATGTTAGATAGCTCATCGGAATCTCCTGCTGCGTCCTGAGCCTGTACAAATCCTCCTTCAAAAATCAATAGACAAAGAAGTATCATCATGCCAGGAAGATATAGCTTTCCCCTGGCACCTTGTGTAATAAGGTGAATCATAGTTTTAGGTTGTTAGATTATTGGATATTTATTTTTTAAATGTCAATGTATCATCTTGTTGAGTAATTTGGATTTGATGCGTTTCAGACAATGCTTCTAACAACAGGTTAATTTTTTGGGCACTGATCGTACCACTAAACAGCAAGGCTTCTATGCTTTCTTCTTCAAATATGACCTGATAACCATAATTGTCTTCCAGCAAAATTGCTATTTCTGACAATGGTGTAGCCTCAAAAATTAACTCATTATTTCTCCATGAGGTAAGCAGTTCAGGATTAACTATCTTCTTCTCAATCTGCCTGGAATTTGTATCATAGCTGACCTGCTCACCCGGCTCCATCAATACTTTCTCCTCTTGTACATGTAGCGCTACTTTCCCTGAACTCAATATCACTTCAGTACTACCCCTTCTTTCAGAAACATTGAACCGGGTTCCCAATACTTCTACAGCTGCTTGCGAGGTATGTACAATAAACTTTTGCCCATTACGGTGAGAAACATCAAAGAAACCCTCCCCTTCTATCCATACTGCTCTATTTTTCCCAGCCTCCTGCCAATCGGAAATATAGGAGAGACTGGAATTGGCATTCAGTGTAACTGAAGTACTATCCGGAAGTATGATACTGCGTGTTTCTCCAAAACCTGTAGAAACATACACTTTCTCCTCTTGTTGTCGTAATGTCCAATATCCCAACGCAGCAAGGATGATCAGTGCAATGCTTGCCGCTGCGTAGTACCACTTGAATGTAACTTGCTTTCTTTCCGTGCTTTCAGCTTGTGACACCGAGTGTTGGATCTTTCCCCAAATTTCTGCTTGATCCTGATGATCGGCGAGATCTTTCTCGCTGGAAAGCATACTTAGTATTTCAGCTGCTTTCTCTATCTCTTCCTGCTTCTCTGGATGTGTAATCATCCACTCCTCCCAAAAGTGACTTGCAGCAGGATCTTTTTTCTGAATCCAGCTTTGGAATGATTCATCCATCACAAAATCCTTGGCTTCGTAATGCTGATAATTGTTCATGCTTTTAAGCGCTATAAAAGGTGATCCTTTCTCTTTTATGATCAATACTGGAGAAGCACTCTTTTCTCACCATTATTTTTCAACTATTTTATCACTTTTTCAATCATTACAAGAAAATGAATTGATAGTTGAAAAATATCTAACAAAAGGAGAAATACATTAATACTAAGCTATGGGAATAAGGAAATGAATTAGCTCATTAGGGAAAAGAGTAGCATAAGATTTACATAAGGGGTGTTCTTTCTCAACACTTCAATAGCCTTTGAGATCAGATTATAGACTGAGTTTACTGTCAATGACATCGCAGACGAGACTTCATCGTAAGAAAGGTTTTCAAAAAATTTAAGATAAATAGCTTCCCGCTGCCTTTTTGTTAAAGTACTGATCGCTTTCCTGAGTTGCTGATGTTGTACATCTGAGATGTTTTCTTGAATCAGCAAAAATTCACTGGCTTGTTCTGAAAAATTAGTATCCCCAGCATCCAAAGCCTTGTAGCAGATATCGGTCTTAAAGTGATCCAGCAGAATATTCCTCAATGACTTGATAAGATAGTGGCGCACCGATACCGGTGTACTTAGTTTTTCTTTATGATCCCAGAGTTTAACGAACAGCTGATGTACTGCATCTTTGGCCTGTGGTGAGTTTCCGCAAAACCTGAAGCCATAGTTGTAAAGGGAAGAAAAATGAGTGTTGTAGATCTGCTCAAACGCTTTTCTGTCCCCTTCTTTGAAGCGGTCCCAAATTTCATGCTCTGCGTTTGGCAACATATTCATTTTAAAATTTAACAAAAATATGTCTTAATACAGCATGCAGTTTACAATCTGTTTGGTTAAATAGCAATATGAATATACAAACATGGAATAGATCAGAAAATTATAATCAGCTCTAATTGCAATTTTTCAAATCTAATTGTCCAAAGGCAGTAATCGCTTAAATGTTAAGAAGGAAGTTGGTTATTGTGGGATGACGTATAAAAATTATAACTAGCGGTTTAATGAATGCCCCTCCCCTAGCTATGAAATTTTTAAAAAATAAAGATACAGGATTTAAAGAAAATGTAACATCTTTATCACTTAACTATCTGACCTTCCCTTTTTTAAGAGTACGCCTTGATACGAGAATGAGGTAGATTGACTAATAATACTCCTCCTGCTTCCCCTGCCTCAGCGCTCTTTTCACTTTAAAAGTATTAATCCTATCAATAGTTACAAGTGAGAGAATTGGGATAAAAAATACTATCCATATTAGATTTATGGTATTGATAAGCTCCATTCAAAGGTTAGTATTGGAGTTAGCAGTGTATGTGCAAATTAAAAAAATATAATAATAAACTGGAATAGTTATTCATTACTCTTTTTTTCCAAAAGTTTGAGTATTAATGGCTAACGCTTTCTCCTTGCCTTAATCCACTCATCTTAAGCCAGTAAGTTTTTAATTAGTACTTGTTACAAAAAGGAAAAGTATTATGAGGTAGTCTTAAAACTTTAAGCAGTTATGAGAAATTTACTACACTACTAATCTCTTATAGTCTCCTTTAGAAATAAATCTTCTTGGGGAATTTTTATATCTGACTACTATTATCTCAATTCTTCTTTCACCTAATAATTCTATCAAACTATCTATCGTTTTAACCTTAAGCTTTCCACTTTCTAAGATTTCGGTAAGCAGCACATGACTGGATAAGAAGTTATTAAATTTAACATGATCCAAAATCCTTTGAGCATCATTATCTGAGAATTCATACAGGTATTTTACTATTCTAGGGTTTATTGTATTTGCCTCATTTGGCAGATTATGAAGCACTTTTTGAATGAATTTTGCTATATGGCTTGACTCTTCTTTACCAGGCTCTCGTATTCCAAACTTTTCGGACTGCTTGATAAAGAAATTCCTAATATAAAGGTCTCTCTCAGATTTATTTATTATCAGTAAGTGATGGCCTATCAATTTAGCTGCGTTATCAATATTTATACAGTCTTCTGGAAATAGACCTTCTACAAAAATATGAAACTGCTCTACTAACTTAAATACTCTAATCATTCCTGATAGACTTCGTGATTTTTTCTAAAAAAATAACCCTCATCAAATAAGATATAAATATACTTCGGAAAATTGTTAAGCATATAAGTTTATCACACTACACAAATATCAATGATTCAGTCAGATTTTGACGTAAGAGCCTTTGGTGCCATGATTAGAGAAATGCGTAATGATGTAGGTTTTTCGCAAGGTGATAATGCCAATGAAATAAGACTTAGTAGTGGAAAATATCGCTAAAGTGATAGATCATTCCACAATGAAGCATTCCTGATCATACTCCACGAAATATGCCTCAAAACTATTGCATAAAAATTTCTGCTTTCCGGTATGAGCTTACACCTCCCTACATGATTAGTCATTGGTATTCGGCAGTGTTGACATTCAATTATAGAGTTAGTATGACGCTACTCGCTATATGCCAGAAAGCCAAGTAGTTACATGCGGTTTTTTCGTAACGAGTTGCTAATCTTCTGTATTGCTAGGCTTTGTTATAGAAACGTTCAACTTTGTTACGGTCAGCATATAAATTTTCGTCATATTTCCGCTGTTTCACTCGGTTAGCCTTCGGGGGAATCACCGCCTCTGCTCCCATTTGAACGATCAAGGACAGAAACTCGTCGCTGTCATAGGCTTTATCAGCAATCACTGCCTCGGTAGCTTCTCCACTAATTAAAGCCGGAGCGGTACGCACATCATGAGCTTATCCCGGTGTCAAAATAAGCCGCCGAGGATTCCCTAACGCGTCTACACTAGCGTATACTTTAGTACTTTTACCTCCTTTGCTCTTCCCTATAGCTTCGTCTCCCTGTCGGCTACTTTTTTTGGCCGGCTGAATGGTGATGGAAACGCACCACAGTACTATCAGTCATAATCCAATCTAAATCAGGCTCTTGTAATTCTTCAAACACCTGCTTCCACACTCCTTTCTTAGCCCATCGGTTAAAACGCACATATACGCTGTTCCATTCAACGTACCGCTCAGGCAAATCTCGCCATGGTGCCCCACTACGTGCAATCCAAAGAACTGCATGAACAAAGAGGTGAATATCAGCCATTCTGCCAGGATCAGTTTCTTTACCCGGTAAAAGGGGAGCAATCTTTAGCCATTGATCTTCGAGTAACTCATATCTCCGCATACACTTTCTAGTCAAAGTTCTTAACTTTAACACTATATGTCAACACGGCCTAGAAGCGATTTCTGTGTTGAACAAAAATAATCTAAATTAATAAAATCTAAGAGTTTAAAGGCAGGATATTTATCCTGCTGCACTCCTAGCATAGTATTTTAGAATATTTTGTAGTATAACCATTTAAGCTGATCCTTGTATTTCATAAGAGTCATCATCGTTATCAATATTTAATTTTGCCTCTAATTTACCCATATCCTCACTGAGTTTCTGTTCTACTACTTTTGCGTATACCTGAGTCGTACGTAGACTAGTATGCCCTAACATTTTACTCACAGACTCTATAGGAACACCATTGGCTAAAGTCACAGTGGTGGCAAAAGTATGGCGAGCCAAATGAAAAGTGAGGTTCTTTTTAACCTGACACAAAACTGCAATCTCTTTAAGGTAAGCATTTGTCTTTTGGTTTGTATAAACTGGTAGAACTTTTCCAGTTACCCTCGTCATTGGATGATCCTGATACTTTTCCACAATGCCTTTTGCAATAGGTAATAAAGGCACTTTATATTGTTCGCCGGACTTCTTCCGTTTTCCGTGTATCCATAACTTCCTATCCAATCCTATCACAATACTTTGTGATGTTAAATGATATGCATCTGCATATGATAAACCAGTGTAACAACAAAAGATAAATATATCACGCGTCTGCTCTAGTCGTTCAATATTGAAATGCTTATTTGCAATCCTAAGTAGCTCTGCTTGTGATAAAAACCCTCTTTCTTTCTTTTCAAATTTGAGTTTAAACTTTATAAAAGGATCTTTATCTAACCATTCTTCTTTGACTGCAAGATTGACCATTTTTTTTAACCTTTCAATATGTTTCATTGCCCCGTTTTGAGTACAGGGTTTTTGATGACCATCCGGAATCCGATTTTTAATGTACTTTTCAAAATCCTTAATGAATTTGTAATTTAACTCATCAAGATACAGGTCTGAGGTATTTAATTTTTTCATAAGAAATTCATAAACATATCGTTGAGTGGTGTAATAGTTTTTCCGAGTGCCCCAAGCTAGCTCATCCTTCATTTCTTCATTATGATATTCAATTAATTCTTTCAGTGTTTTACCTCTTTCATCGCGCCCGATATAACGATTTTTAATAGCCTCAGCAGTAAGTAGCTTCCTTTCTTTTTCAATTTGATGATGGCAATCGAACAATTGGTTTCTTACTTGTTCTAAATAGATATTCAAGCTTTTAATGTCTTGTTTATTTCCTTTGGCTAGCCCCCTTCTTTCATCCCAGCGATCCAATAATACTTTTCTTTTGATTGACAAATCTACACGGTTACCATTCACTGTGATACGTACATAAATGGGAACCTCTCCCTTAGAAACACGGTGTTTCTTTACGAAAAATAAGATACTGAAGGTGTTTTGAGAACGCATAGTTAATATAGTTTAAAGTAAATTGAATTGAATTATGATTTCCTTATAAAAATAGACACATTTCATTAGCTAAAAAGCATCAAAAAAAAGCAAAAGATATTAGGTTAAAACATTGAATATCAACATTATATATATGTTTTTGTGTCCAAAATGTAGTTAGAAAAAATGGACCATGAAATGGACACATTTTCTTTGCTTTTATTTAGATATATTAGGAGGGTAAAAAACAAAAAACCCCTCAAATCCTGCGATTTAAGGGGTTCTGATGAAATTTGAATGTAAAACTGTCGGGATGACTGGATTCGAACCTGTAAATAAAACTTATAAAAATTTTTTTTTCTGATAACTAAAATCCTTTTAAATCCTCCTAAAAAGCTTATTCAGGAGGATTTTTGATAAAATAAGTATATTATAATTTTTATCCTGACAAGAAAATGTTTCTACATTGTTTCTACTTTTCTTTTCTTTGTAGAAACAGTAAGCATTTTTTACATCAATAAATGGCAACAGTAAAGTTTACACTATTAAGACCATATAAGAGGTCTACCGTAAAGGAACCGGAAAAAGCGAAAGCAGAGAATAAGAAGATTAAGGAGAAGATAAAGGAAAGGAAGAAACAGGGAAAATCTATTGATAGTCTCCTCAACCCTTTTGAAACCCGAATTTATGTGCACCTTATTCTAGACCGTTCGCACATGGTAAAGCATAAGACAGATGAAAAAATTCTGCCTAAAAAATGGGACTTTGGGAAAAGCAGAGCAAAAAACTTCCCTGGCAGTATAGAACTAAATCAAAACCTAGATTTACTCCAACACAATATTCTAAATGCCTACCGCCAAAGGAAACTTGATAATAAAGATGTCACCTGGGAAGAAATACAAGAATTATTCCTCCAGATAGTAAAAGAAGGAAAGCCCAAGACCCGCAAAAAAGACTTTTTCTCCTACTATCATGACTTTATAGAAGCAAAGTCAATGACTAACAAGAAAGGTACCTTAAGAGAATATAAGAATGTGTTAAGGGCATTGAATGAATTTAATGAGATGCATAACTATAAGCTCACTTTTGAAAAGGTAGACATGAGCTTTTATCAAAAGTTTCTAAAGTATTTAACTGAAGAAAGGCAAAATATGCAATCCGGTGAGATAGGCTTAAGGAATGATACAATTGGCAAGTACATAGCCACCATCAAAATGTTTATGCAGTGGGCTTATGAAATGAACTACCATAAGAATACCATTTACCAGAATAAAAGCTTTAACCCCTACCCTTTTAAGAAGGATAGAAATGAACGGCAACAAAACGGTAAAAAGGAAATAGTTACCATCACTAAAATAGAGATAAATCAGCTAGAAAAGACAGACTTCTCAAACAGTAAGCGAATGGAAAGGGTAAGAGACCTTTTTCTATTTGGATGCTTCACCGGCCAACGCTGGTCAGATATTGAAAACTACAGGCCTGAGGATATTAAAAATAATGCCTGGGAATTTGAAGCTCATAAGACCGGCAAATTTACTAGAGTTCCTTTTGTTGGGTATTGCGCTCCGGCTTTAAACGTCTTAAAAAAGTATGAGTTTGAACTACCTAAAATTACCAACCAAGAATTTAATAGGGTTATCAAACAAGTCTTTGCTAAAGCAGGCCTTGACCGTGAGGTAATTGTTAAAAGATATATCGGTAAAAAAGAAATTAAGCTTACTAAACCCTTATATGGTTTTGCATCATCACATATGGCAAGAAGAACGGCAGTGACCATGTTATTAGAATCAGGCATGAGCATGCTAATGGTTATGAAACTTACCAATCATTCTGATACCCGAACCCTGCTTAAGTATGAAAATGCCGGACATGACGCATTGGAAAAAGCTTTAAGTAATTATGAAAAACCTGATAGGAATACAAAGAATTTAATAACTAAAGTTAGTTGAAATGGGAAAAGAGCAGTTTGTAGAATGGTATAGTAAACTCACAGCGGAAGATTGCATTGAAAAGTTAACATTAATTCAAAATAAACTAAAAGAAATACAATTTCATCTCCCGGTTAGTTTAGAGGCAAAAACTATATACTTGCGCTATTTAAAGGAATTATTCAAACATGAAAATGAAAAAATAAGCACCCCTAAAAAGAAGGGATTTAGAGAATTAATGCTTGAAAAAATTAAAGAGTCTAACAAATCTGAAGAAGAAAAAAATGAGTTACTTAAATTTCATGCTCCAGAAGAAACAAATATAAATGACTTACAAGACATTTTTTTTAAAATGCTGAGTGAAGAGGCTAATGGGATGAGTGATGAAGAAAAAAACACTACTCATCAACTAACATTTGATATTATAATTCTTCTTAAATCGTATGATTTTTATCTTGAAGCCTGGATTAAAAAGGGGGGCATCAGGTTAAATAACAGAGCACGTAGCAAATTAATTAACGATTTAGCTCATTCAATAGATGCTTCAAAAACTTGGTCACGTTTGACAGGTGATAAGAACGACTATAGAGACTTAGATGATATCTTAAGTCATCTCACCACAGCGAAGCCTAAAGAAAAATATGAAGACAATAGATCAATAGTAGAAAAATACACTGACCTGTGGAAACCCGGAGCAATGATCAAAATCCATAACATACTTGGGAAGAAATTAAATGTAGATGATAAGCCTCTTTCAGAACCAAGTAGAAGGTCATTTCATGGATTTACTGGAAGCAGGTCCGAATTGGTTACTGCATACCTTATCATTAAAGAAAAAGGATACTTTTTAGAGAATAATAATACCATTATAGGAGAATGTTTTTTTGAATACTACGGTAAAAAAAAATTTAATCAAACCAGTGAGTACAGCAAAAAAGCATCATTTAAATTAGTTGATGAGTATGAAAGGTTAATACCACCTTATCAATCTAGCATAGATTTATAATTTTTTTATCCCAAATATCTAAGTTTGGGATATTTGGGACGCCCCTCTTTTTTTCATCAATCATCTTTGTTTTAACATTAACATAAATGATTATGAAAAATTTATTTCACGTTAACCTTAACTTATCTGAGGAGTTTGATGAACTCAAAGCTCAGATACCCGCAATTATTAAGTCCAGTATTCAGGAGGCATTAGAAGATCATCTGCAAGCTTCTAAGGAAAGGCCACTCACTACCACTGAAGTTGCCCAGGAGCTTAAAGTTTCAAGAATTACCATTAACAATTGGGTGAAGGCCGGTCACATCCCTTCTAAAGTAATTGGTGGCCGGAGATACTTCATTTTGTCTGAAGTCATGAAACATGCACCTAATCCTAAAAGAAAGAAATCAGTAACCTCTTAATTATCTTAATGATGTACATAAAAAGCATGCAAGAGGTCATTGAAAGTCACTTTTGCCAAAGGTATCGTTGTGTTGAAAACAATTATTCTAAAGCTATTAGTATAGACGATGGTTTTTTTTGCAAGGAAATCAATATGGTTTATGAAAAAAATATAACCTATTTATATAACCAGGACAATAAATTAATTTCTACATTTAGGCTATTTGTAAATGAAGATTTTTATGAATTATGGATTGGTGAAACAAACCATTATGGTCAACCTTTAATCATTGGTTTAGTTCTGAATGATAAACAAAAACAGCTTATGTTAAATGGCATTGAAGGAGACTTATACTTAGGATTTTCAATGTCAGACCTTATAGATTACCTCTTATATTTCCACAAGGTATTGCAGTTATTTAATAAGTCTGTATAAAAAGAAAGCACTACACACCTACACCTATCTTTCAGCACGCTTTCTTAATTATTTGAACATGATCGATTTCTTAAAAATGAGGCTTGATCCTAGCCTTGAGGAACAACTATTGTCTAATCCTCTGCTTGATTTTAAAAGACCTATCTCAGAATTAACAGGCGAAATATTTTATCCTCAAGTTGCTAGATATGAGAACTTGATATTTGAGTTTAAAAGCAAAGATTTTATTCTTTTATCCGGCAGTATTCATAAATATTGGCAAGACAATAGAAATTACAAGGACTTTTATTATACAGATTTATGCAATGCCGTTGATGATATTTGCAATAAGTTTGATATTGATCCTAAGCAAGCAAGAATTAATAATATAGAGTATGGTGTTAATCTGCAAAACTTACCTATCAGAACGTATAAAATTCTTGATAACCTATTGCGCTACTCAACAAACTCATTCAACCCGATGAGGAATAATAAACATATCCCTTTATCGGGTAAGGACTGCGCTATGAATCAATTCACCATCAAAGTCTATGATAAGGCAAAACAGTATCACTTAGAGCATCAGATATGCCGGATTGAAGTCAAAGTAAAGAAAATGGAACATTTGTTCAAGAAAAAAATCTTCATTCATACACTTGATGACTTAGTAGATAAAAGTTATTTAAATATGCTGGGTGAAGATCTCGAGAATACTTGGAACAAAATTCTCATGTTTGATACTAACCTAAAAAAATTGAAAGTGACTAAAGTTGAAAGTGCAAAATTAAAAGATTATGGCAATCTAGCATATTGGGAAAGACTACATAGAATCTCTCCGAAAAGCCATAATTACCACCGTGATAGAATGCGTTATTTAATTAATTTATTACCTAATCCTATTCAAGGCCAAATTGGCAAAATGATTAATACTAAATGGTTAGAACTATCTAACTTTGAGCATCAAGAATTAGCCAAAATGACCAACTTTAAAAAACATGAATTTAGCCAAAATGACCGTTCAAGTAGTAGGTCATTTTGGACGAAAAGAATGTAGGGGCAAAATGATAGTTTGGGACAAAGTGACCTACTTATTACCCCAATGAAAATCATTAGTAACTATCCCAACTTTCACAAAATTATCTAGCAATACAATACATGGCTTATAAACACATTAGGCTTATGACTTGTCCTTTTTCTTTTTGTCTGGCTTCAAGGAGGTCCAGTATTGATCGGGCCTCTTAAAAATCCAGTAGATGATATGCAGTCCAATAAATATAGCTATCCAATTCATAGGCTAAATGTCTTTGTTTTTGCCTATTCTGCCATAAAAAATCACTACGCCCATAAAGGCAAGTAGTGCAAGGCCATCAAGAATTGCTAAAATGTGAATGATATCCATAATTAATACTTTTCTTTTGAATCTTTTCTCATGTGATACAGTACGAATAAACCAAAAAGCACAGGAGCGAAAAGACTTGACATTACTAAAATATCTAATATGTCCATATTATAAACCTTCTCTTTTCTGTCGTTTAAATTCAGCTCTAAAGAAGAAAAAGAACACTACTGAGATAACAAGCGTAAATCCTCCCGCCCAGAGCGCTAAAAAGGTAGGTGCATCCATATCTAAAACTCATTTATCAACCTTAACCTAAGATAATAAAATAACAGTAGCCTGCAAGGCAGAGCTAAAGAACATACCTTCGGTATCCTAAACCTGATAGCAAAGAAGTCAATTCCCATAGCATACATCATTTAAAGTTAATATAGCTTTAATAGTTCGGCAATGGCATATCAAAGTTCTCATTCTTGAGTATACTCACATTGGGCAAATATTGTTATTATAAGAAAAATTATCAGTACCTATCCATTACAAAATCAGGCTTCTAAATACTTTCAAGCTAGGTTTTAGGCTTACTTACAGTACCCATTCCAAATTTTTTATAACTTTTAGTATAATTCCATTTATTAAAAACAGACCGTCCCGGTTTAGCGAAGTGGTTTCGGAAGGCTTAGGTAAAGGGGCCTGTATTATTACTAAGTCCATATAGGTAAATACATTCCATAAGAAATTGTGGTTCAGCTTTTTAACCGTAAAAGTGTATTAGATAAGTCCTGTATAAGGTATACCCCCCAAGTTTTTTAACATATCAAAAAGAGTATAATTTACTTGATGTATCAATTAAAATTGATAAATATTTATATATGCTATTTCAACATAACTCCCTCACCTTATTCGTAACAATATCATAAGATTCCATCTATATATTTTCTTAGATGTGAACCAGCTGGGGTCACAACTGTGTGCTGATTTTCAGGGAGTTATAATTTATAGCTTATCAGTGATAAAGAAGGCATATAAACCATCGTCTGGTATTGAGCCTCCACATACTTCTTTCACTCTTATTCTTCTTTATTTTTTCCAGTTAGTAATCTTTTGATGCTTTTATTATAAGTGTTTCTCTTGACCAGTATATTAGTTATATGCATTCTTTTGTAGAAAGAAGAGGAAAAGTTAATTCGCTTTTCAGCTACCTGTCATATCAGAGAATTTAATTAAAGCTACTGTTGATACCCCCAACGATCCTGAGTGGGATAATACTTTAAGTTTGTAGTAGCCTGTTCTTCTATTTTCTTTTTGGTTATCAATATCTCTAGCTTTTCACTTTCTTTCAGTGCTTTATCTCCATAGGTCTTATGCCATTTTAGACGTTGTCCTATAATTTCATTAAAGAGCAAAAAAGTATAGTGGAGATATGTTCTCAATTCATCAAATTTCAAAACATTCAAATCATCTCCTGGATTCGTACCATAATTCATAAAGTGAATTGTACTTCCGATAAAGTAATATAATGAGTGGGCTATAGCATTTCTAAGCTGTGGTTTATATGAATTTCTGAGAAGATCATAGAATAAAGGAGAAATGCTCTGTAGCCTATTTCTAATTTTTACCCTTACTGTTTTCTGCCTACTCTTTTCCTCATCAAAATTAAGGTGCCAATCGTAAGGTTCTCCACATGCCAAATTAGTAAGTTGATAAAAGTGCCGGATAATATAATCTGACTCCCAAAATTTGAGATAAGCATACAACCCTAATTGAATAGCGATGGATTCCTGTTCTTCCCACTCTCTTATCTGCTTAGTATCTCCAGATTTGGTATTACTTTTTATTATATCATTATCAACTATATAACTATCTTCATAGCTTTTTAAATAGTCATAAATTGCTTTGTAAGCCCAACCTATACCTTGAGGACCAATTACATATGGAGAAAGCCTTAATGAGTTACCTTCCAAGCTCTTATCATATGCTGCGTTTTCAATTGCAAGTAGCAAATCTTGTTCATGCTGCTGGTTTTCATAAGCCTTTTGAAAGAGCTGTGCTACTGCTGCTTCAACCTCAGGATGTAGACGATTTAGTTCTTCAACGATAAGCATGTCAGGTGCTATTTTATTGTCATCACCTTTGTACTCTCTTCCCCAAACTGGCTGATCACGCGGACGGCGATGCGCTGGTGCTCCTTCTTAACCTCTATGGGATGAGATTGGAAGCCGTAGATGCGGTCAAAGGCTTCATCGTCTATCTCAATCTTTAGAGTCTTTTCTGCGTTGCGCTTGGTAGATTGACGGGCCAAGTCGCTGAGCCCTTTCTCCCACTTTTGGAATTCCTTTTTATCGCCACCACAGAAGAAGACTTGCTTCACTACGAAGTTGCTGCCATCGTAATCATCATCTACCATCCAGTAGGCAATATCGGCCCGGCTGCGGGCTTTTACTTGGTCTTTGATGGGATCATATATATCCAGGCCAAGGATTTCTAGCTGTACGCTATCTTCTTTCTTGTGTAGCTTGATATCCGGCTCACCTATGGTAACAAAGGATGCGGCTTTTTTGTCTTTCTTCATCAGCCCCTCCTGCATGAGGTCATCGTTCATGCGGACTTTTGTGACCTCAAAACTGCCGACACTGGTGGTAACGTTCTGGTTTTGGATATCACTTTCAAAGCTAAAGCCTAGTATGATGAGCCAGTCACCATCTCCACGCTGACGGCACTCTTTAACAGCTTCATTGACCGCCTGCTTGCTCACCGTACCGAATTTAGGGCCTATATGGATATAAGCTTTCTTTTCAATTTTATCTGCTTGATAAAAACCCTCTGCATGAAGATAGCCACTGCTGAGCGGGTCTATGCGGACAAAGACCGCTTGCTCATTTCGGATACCATTTTTAACACCGGCAGATTTGAGGTGCTCAAAAACAGTTTCTTCAAAATTACCATCTCCCTGACTTTCTTTGGTGTTTTCAAAGATGGTATCATCCAAGCTTTCAGGAGGTAAAGGCTCAAAGTTTTGTAGTGTTTCTACTGTGAAAGGACCGGCAACTCGCATTTTCTTTTTATCCTCGTAGGGCTGATCGTAGAGGGTCTCGGTATCAAAAGGCTCATCATTGGCCAGGGCCTTAAGGGTAATATGGGGTACTTCTTCATACACAAACCCCTGCCGCATATCGCCTATTTGTTCTGACTCAGGCTTTGGGACAACTTTCTTTTTGATCTTACCCTCCTTTTCTTCACGCTGAACATCAACATCTGAATACAGATGGTAATACGGAAAAACGGCTGTCATCATGCGGGTTTTGGCGATATTGAGAGCAATTCGGGAGGTATCTATTGTGATCCACCGTCTACCCCATTGTTCAGATACATAGGCAGTTGTACCACTACCGCATGTAGGATCAAGAACAAGGTCACCTGGATCTGTAGACATTAAAATACATCGTGTAATTAGTTCCCTATTTGTTTGAACGACATATAACGATTCTGAGGCTCCCTGAAAACTGTCCCATAAATTATGAATTGGTTTTACAGGAAAATCATTAAAATATCGTATATAATTGGGAACTGTTTTAGGCTTAATCACTCTTCCTTTTTCTATCAGTCGCTTCATTCCACTTTTATTAGTACTCCAGCTTTTCTTCTGCGCTTTAATTATTTCACCGTTTAGTTCGAAGTCATAAAAGCACGACTCTGTATAACCGGAGGAGGTTAGTTTGTCCAACCTGAAAACATTTGATTTTTTAGGAATGGAATTAGGATTAGCCTTTTCTTCATCAGTCATTCTTCTATAGTTACCATCTTCATCCATCACCATTGAGTATGGAGAATTATTACCGAAAGTTTTATAATCATATAATTGTCTATATTTGTACGTATTATCTCCTTTGTTTTTCCCATACCAGATAATATAATCTGATACACCTGCTAAGCCATAACTCCCCAGAGGCAAAGTCTTCCGTACTGTAATCAAGCTTAAAAAGTTATCACTACCAAATACCTCATCCATAAGACTACGAACCAGATGCACATTTTCATCACTAATTTGTACAAAGCAAGAACCGCTTTCAGTAAGTAATTCTTTGGCTACTAGCAGGCGATCCCTCATATAGCTGAGGTAGGAGTGTATGCCCAGTTCCCAGGTATCCCTAAAAGCTTTAATCATTTCCGGTTCTCCACTTAAGTGGTCATCGGAACCATCTTTTACATTACGGTCGTTGAGCTTCATCTGCCAGTTAGATCCGTATTTAATTCCATAAGGCGGGTCAATGTAGATACACTGTACTTGTCCTGCCATACCTTCCCGCTCCAAGAGAGAACTCATCACCAGTAGGCTGTCTCCCTGAATCATGCGGTTACTCCAGCCATCCTGGTGGGTATAGTAGTCACTCACCTTCTCCAGTTCATCCCTTTCCAATGCATTGCCAAACAGTTCATTGGTTGAAAAGAGATCCATCTGATCTGGATTTTTCTTTTCTTCTACAATCCGATATAAGCCTTTGATAAGTGATTCAGGTGGTATATGCTCATGCCGGTAGAGGGAACGAATATCCACTTTCAGTCGGTCATCCTGCTCATCTACCCCGTACTTATTCATCCAAAAAAGTTCAGGGTCTTGTCCTCGGTTAACTACCGGGTTTTTGGGTACATTTAACTGTTGCTTTCCTCCACTTACCTTGGGGCTGGCACTTTCGTAACCCGCTTCTTCCTTGGAAGGTATATGGGCTCTTTTGTCGGCGGTATGTTTGTATGACTCTGACATTATGCTATGGCTGTTTGAGAAGTTGAGTTAATGATGTTTTTAATCTGATTTTTAATATCCCGCAAATCATTGGCTACCTCAATAAACACCCAGGGATCATACTCGTACTTATCCTTGACCGCATTGACAGCAGGTAGCCAACGGTTTTCTACAAACCACTTTTTGAGGGATTTATCAGTTTTATTGGCTCCAGTGATTTCAATAATGAGATTGATCATTTGCCCATCAGGGGCCTTGCAACGAGTGATAAAATCCGGGTAGTAGCGTCTTTCTTCAGCATCTTTGGTGTAGGGAATTGTAAAGCCCAAAAACTCATTTTTGACATAGCTTTTTACCTCATCTAATTCTTCAAGGGTCTTAGCAGCAATCTGCTCCCAACTATCCGTATCGGCTACCACATAGTTGACGTGGCTTTTTTGCGTAGGATATATCTCTTTAGTGGTATTGCCATTTACATAGCGGGTACTGCTAAAAGGATTGTAATAGTTGAAAACCGGCCGGATATATTCAGAAGTATTGATATGGGTATTGACTCCGCGAGCTATATGCTCGCAAATTGATTTGGGGGATTCAAAGTATACCAGTCGCTTATGCGTACCGGGATAATTCAGTACCTGAAGACGGGTATGGTACCATTCGCTGACGATGTCCCGTACCTGACGAAAACGCTGAATTGGAAAGCCATCAATATCACCAAACTGATGTCTAAGGAATTCTCTGGCTATTTGGTAAATAATCTCCTGATCCCGCATTTCCAGTACCGATTTCACTTCCAACTTTTCGTTACCTGGCACAAAAGCCGTTTCCATAATGGTCTCTGTCGGAAACTTTGAACCATCTATCTGGTAGCTTTCTAGATTAGAAAAGTCATATGCTATCTTTCCATCCTTGTTCTCTATGCGGTAGCTGTCAATATTTGGGAAAGTGATCTCATACTCTTCTTCTCGATCCGGTAAGGCACGAATATGGGTATAGTCCGGTGGATCACTAATCACAGTTTTGCCACTCTTGAACATTTTGAAGGGTACACCAATGATGTGAGCATATTCCGGGGGGAATTTCCATACTATATCTTTGGTTCTGCGAGTATTCTGCGGCAGTTGCTGCCCTGTTTTAGGATCATAAGGAACCAGATTATACCTTTTTCTTCGTAGGGCACGTCCTGCTACCTGTTCACAAAGGAGGTTAGAATTGAATGCCCTTAAACCCATGATATGAGTTACTGTATTGGCATCCCATCCCTCTGTGAGCATAGAAACTGAAACTACACAGCGGATATGTGAGCCCAGCTTACCAGGTTTGCCTACCGTGTTGACTACTTCCCGTAGAATTTCCGCATCAGAAATGTTTTCAGCGGAAGCTGATCCCTTTTGCCGTGCGTATTCCTTCCGGAACTCGGCAATTTCACTGGCAAAGATTTTCTTAAAGTCATCGTTTACCTGATCTGAGTTTTCTAGTGCATCGCTGTCAATAAGCAGAGTAGGAGCTTTTCGTTTTGGCAGAACAGTACCAGTTCTATCATCATAATTAGAAAGTAGAGGGTAATGGCCAGTAATACTTTGAATTATATTTCCCTCTTTGTCTGTCTTTTCATAACCAGCTACGAATTTATAGACTTCTTTGGAAACAGAGGTATTATTACATACTACAATGAATACTGGTGGCTCCGAGAAGAGGTCCATTTTTTCCTCAGCCTTCTTCTTTTCACCATCAAAGTAGTGCTCGTAGTGGTTGTAAAACTGATCCAATGCCCCTTTGACTAAAGGAGGTATTTTAGGAGGAGCTTCTATTCCTATCATTTCGCCCTTTTTCTTAGCTTCCTTCTTTTTACCTCTTTGCCCTTTACGTGGTAATTCTTCCTTTACATGATCATAAAGATTCCGAAGTTTTGCTCCTTCCAAATCCTGTGTATTATCACTTTCAGGTAAGAAGGGAATCTTTACCAATCCTGACTCAATGGCTTCAATTAATCCGAAATCAGACACTACCCAACCAAATAATTTGTATGATTGGTAACCAGACCCCTGTAGATAATAGGGTGTAGCAGAAAGGTCATAGACTGCCATGAGCTTAAATCTCTTACCAATCTCGGTAAGTCCAGTGTACCAGACCGCTGCTCTCTCATTTTCCTCTTGGGAATTATCTTCATCTGTCTTTTTACCTTTAGCTTTAGGTAGATAACAATGATGAGCCTCATCATTAAGCACCAGTAAACGCCCTCCCTGTTTAAAGTTGCCCATTAGACGTTTAATCACCAAGCTATAGTCTTCCTTTGCCTCCTGTTTTTTCCCTGAAGCATCCTTTTTCCCATCAAATGGACTTTTTTTGTTACCCTGGAGCGTTTTAGGCTCAAAGGCATGGTAATTAGTAATCACAATGCGGGAATTAAGATTGAGCAGTTGCCTCACATAATGATCTGGAACTAATCCTCTTTCTCGGTAGTAATCTTTTATATCCTGGGCGTTTTTATTTTCAGTATCTACCCTGAGCACTCCCAGACGGTCCCTAATCGTTACGCCAGGAGCCACCAAAAGAAAATAATCAGCGAAACGAGTATCATTACGATATTCTTGCCTATTGAAGAAGTGGTACAAGATTAACGCTCCCATCACCACAGTCTTTCCAGTACCAGTAGCCATTTTAAACGCGTAGCGTGGGAGATGCATAGAAGGATCATTACTCACAGCCTTACAATTCTTCTCTAGCCGATTGATTACATTCTGCCCTGCATTTGATTTACCAGCGACTTCATTCAGCCAGATAGCTGTTTCAATGGCTTCCCTCTGAGCAAAGAATAGGTTTTTGGTAACTAGTCTATCAGGATTTTTAAACCAGAATGTCAGAAGTTCTTTGGTAACACGGGTAGTATTGGTATATCCCCCATCACGCCATTGCTTTACCTCTTTTCGTACCAGATTAATCAATTCAGTCTCATACTGAGCAGCCAGATCATTGACCTCAAAGATTTTTCCCTGTGGTCCTTGTTTGGTAGGGATAGAATGAATGTCAGGAGCAAAGATTCTTCGTCCTTCCCTGATATCCTGGTAATTCAGCGCACCATTTTGATCAGTAGCATAGTGATATTTAGGTTCTTCGTAGGGACTGTTGAGTATTGGGTTGTTGTTTGACATTTATAAAATCTAATTATACATTAAAGCCGTTTAAATGAATATCCACTAAATACTTGGTTAATACTCTATTTGCCTAAATGGCAGATGAGTTAAATAAACGGATCATTTATAATAATTTCTAAAATTAGTAGATGACTTATTAGAAGTTAACCGAGTGAGGAATTAGAATCTGCCAATACTTCTTCTCTCTCACCTTCAAATGCAAATATTTCAACAATTTTGTCAATCATATACCTTGTTCTCGCATTGATTGTCTCGTGATTCCAGTAACTAATATTTGCTAAAGAACTTTTACCCCCTTTTATCTTAAATTGTAAATTATTTAATGATAACCCATTTCTATAGCCAATAAACAGTTCTTCTCCAAGTACATTTTTATGTGCTTTACTCTGCTTTTCAGAAAAAGATTTATTGGATAGATTAGAGTTGTAAGCAGATAGAGTCAAATTTCCTAATTTGTGTACCCATTCATATTGAATTGCTTGTGCCTTTTCCTTATCTCCACTTGCAATCATTTCAACCCAGCTGTTAGGAATATTTTGTCCTTGTGGTAAAATGTGCTCAATCGTCCAAATGTAATTATCATTATTTGGATTCCTTTTCCATAAATCCGGTGAATACTCTCTATTATGACTAATGCTATCTAACTTCCATAACAAATACCTTGTCATACCGGCATTATTAATGAAGATATCGTCTTCTAGCCATTCCTTGAGATCCTGTAATGTTGAAGGTTGCCCTTTCGCACTATTCATTTGCCATCCGATAATATCTTGGGAAGAAACCTTCTTAGAACTCTCTATCTTTTCTGCACACTTTTCTACAACTTCTATATTAATAGCATCAAGGTCTCTTGTGTTTGGATAATCAGTAATATTCCTTCGTGCATAATACTTAATTAGAAAGCCTAAAATTTCTTCTAGGGTTGAGTCTTTTTCTAGATATTGCTCGTTACTAAATAAAAACAATAATAAGGTAAATGAAGATGCTGCCTCTACTCTATTGAGCTCTGCAAGAAGGCTAGCAACATTAGATCTAGGTTCTTCAGTTATCTCAATAAACTTTCCATAGGTTTTACCCTTTGTCAAGAACTCATTCAAGGTAAATTGTACATCTTTCTTTATCAACCTTTCATATATTTGTAAAATATTGCTTCGCGTTGCTTTTGATATCCTGTCATGCTTAACTTCTTGATTTACTTTGAATGCATTATAGTATTGGCGTAAGAAACGAATCTGATTATCAAAATCTGGGATAAAGCTTAAGAGATCTTGCCATTTATCATAAGTTTCATCTATACCTTGCTTTTGCTGCTTTTCCATCTCAGCCAAAAGACTGTTTTTGATAATATCAATTGGAGAAAGAGGAACACCCCGATTATTTAGTGTCTCAAATAGGGTAAAAGCATCAGCTTGTGAATTAACAGATATATGTATAAAAATGAGTCTATTAAGTTTATCTAATAATGCATCTAAATCTTCTTTAGATTCAGGCAATTCATTATAGAAGTAGTCATATGCTTTATAAAACCTCCTATTTCCGGCAAATTTTGGTTGTTTTACATCTTTTAATATCCCGCAATCATAAAATATATACTTATAGTCATCTAAGTTATTATTTTGAGTAGAAGGCTGCACCCTTAAAAAGCAAGTGTACTTACCATCCTTAAAACTTCCTTCTTCATCTTTATAAACCTCATTTTTTTTCTTAATGAGTTTTTTCATTATGCTATCAAGCTTGATAGTAATATCTCTTAATTCTTCCTCATCCTCTTCCTTTTGATACTCATTGTATAATTCCTTATATCTATAATAAATTGCAGCGAGAAAAATACTTAAAGTGGTAAGCCTTTGCTGACCATCAACCACTTGATATATTTTTTCTTCTCCAGGCCTTAAGTTATTTGAGTGGTTTACAACTATTACTGAACCTATAAAATAATCAGGATCATTTTCTAATATATCTGTTAACAAAGTTTCCCAATGACCTCTGCCCCACACATATTCACGTTGATATTTTGGAATATGATAATGTTCTAAATTTCCTTCTATTTTTAATATCTCTGCAAAAGTTAATTTTACCGCGTTCATACCCTAGATTAAATCAATAAACATAAAGGCCAATAAAACGAAGACCACTTAGAGTAAGTACAATCACCCTCTTTATTTCTTCATTTTGCCTTCCAATATAGTGAAGAAAATGTGTTAAAAAATATTAGAAAATTTATTTTTCATAAACGTGGTGTAAGCCATATTCAGATATATATAAAGTATGGAGAATTTTGACCTGCAATACTGGAAGAAGTAAAACAAATTACATATATATTAAACAAAAGAATGCGCTTTATTTTTATCAGCCCTTTTTGCCATAAAGACTTTTTTATTCTTTGTACTCGGATGCATCCATATTTCTTCTAAGGAGGTCGTACACTTCCATTTGGAGGATTTTAAGCCATAATAGGATTCGTTTTTTCTTCCTCAATTCAGAATTATCGCGTGATGAGCGCAGTACAATAAATTGAAATTTTTGAATTAGCCTTTTAACTTAAATACAAAATTGATGCTCCTCCAAAATTTGTAATATATCACTTGAATTGTCAACTTAGTCATTTCAAATTGACGGAATGAATTATAGTAAATTAAGTGGTAGATCTAATCTACAATGCCTAATAGGGCACTAGGCTATATATGGTTTTTTTAAACCACGACGGAAAAGTATTAGGACGATCCCAATCACAAAGTATCACTAAAGGCATAAAAAACAACTGTACCAATGTAAACAGTATGCTTGCCAACAGAAATATTTTGCTATCAAATAGCAAGTAAAGCGCACAAAAGGTTGAAACTAAAATTACCAGATAGATAAGGGTTCGGTTAAAACTAGCCAGTGGCCAATAAACGACCTTTCTAACTTCATTAACCCAATTGTCATAGTTGCTTACCAGATAGTAAATTCCTTTCCCCACATTATAAAAAAGCAAAGGTGGTTTTAATACCTCGTGATTGTGGTCATCAAAAGATCGGGATGGGCCCAATAAACGATAATCATATGATGATAAGGGGCTTTCTAAATAATTATTTTTATGAATTAAAGATTGGTTTTGCTGAAAAGCATTCAAATCATCAAGGAAAGAGTCTTTGTGCTTACCCTTAAAATATGAAGTACTCAGAAATTTAAGTCCATAAGTTTGGGCAACAGCTTTAATATCATCTTCCAGGTATAATTTCTCTGGATTGTTTTTCCCAAATTGGATTAACAGTTTTAATGAAATTTTACCTAAGTCGTCAACAATTGATTCTGGAGCAAAACCTGCCTGACGAAGTGTTTGATAGTTAGTTTGGCTTGTTTCAGAAAGTTGATCATAACGATCCATTCGGGATAAATTGAGCGAGTTGAATAATGACTGGTAAGCTTCTAGGTTTTTTTCTTTTTGTTGTTCTAATTTATGCAGAAGAGATACTTCACTCATAGGTTTTAGGAGGTTAGTGGATAACGATTACTATTTGTAGACCGTTTTTACTTCATATAAGTAGCTTAATATGAAATCAATTAATAACATTTTCGTAGATACCGATATAATTTTGCTTCTCGCCCTCTATCTTTTGTTCTTTTTTGACTTTAGTGTACTGAGTTGGATAGTTATTTCTCTATTATCTATCACTATAGGCTTTGAGCTTTTTGTAAGCTGGTACAACTATCAGCTTGAAAAGCTAAACCAAGAGATCATACTAAAAAACGAGAAGAATAAATAAGTAACACGATTTAACTGTATATCAGTGCAGTATGATCTTTAAAGGTAAGAATCATAGGTGCTCACCAGGTAATAAATATTTGCACCAATATTGTAGAATAATAAAGGTGGTTTAGAGGAAGAAATACCCTTTCCTTCAAAGGTCTGAGGTAAACTAAATAGATAAAACCTTGATGAGTGAAGTAATTGAAAGACACGGCTTACACCACCATTTTTATCTTCTAATGAAGCCAAAAAATGAAGGAAACTCTTTATATCATTTATAAATATGCTTTTTTGGTCCCCCTGGAAATCACTCGTTTTTAAAAACTTAAGTCCATATGATAATGCTACTTCCTTGATATCTTCCTCTAAATAAAACTTTGCAGGGCTTTCTTTTTCCAAGGCTATTAATATGGATGAAGAATTTTTGCCTAATCTTTCTAAAATAGAATCTGGTTTAAACCCAGCATATAATAAAGCCTGTTCATCACTCATATCTTCATCTCCGGTCCATGATCCTTCATAGAGGGTCTTATCCTGTTCTATTGCTTGGTAAATTTCTTGGTAGGCATCTTGATTAGCTTCTTTCTGCTTATTCAAAAGCGATAAAATAGATATCTCCTTCATGGCCGCTAGGTTGGTTTATAATACGTTTGTTTTCTTTATCTCAAAAAGCCTTTATTCATATCTGCTTTATTTGCATGTATAACTACTTAATATAGTAAAGAAATCGTGTTGAAAAATATTGGAAAATTTATTTTTCCAAAAGCTGCGTAAGCCGCGTTTAGCTATCTATAAAATAAGGAGCGTTTTAATCTGCAATATTGATAAGAAGCAGAAACAAACTACAGCGAATTCTTAATATATGAAATCGCTGTAATTTTTTTTTCTCTCCTTATTGTCATAAAGACTTTTTATTCTTTAATGGTCTTCCCCTTTTTATACGCCTCTTCTTTACTATATCCGGCCTAGGTTTTGGATCTATTTGTTCTATATAAGCCTCAACCGCTATACGAAGGATATCATATACAGGAAATCCTGAATGGTATGATAAATCTAATATGCGTTCATGCTTTTCCAAAGAGATCCCAGTTCGTATACCTACAACTTTATTGGGTTTTTTTGGAATAGACGTAGGAAAACTCATTTCCTTAATGTTAGTATTAAAGGACCTTTTCTTCTCATTTTCCCTTAAATTTTTTTCTTGATTTTCAATGATTACATCAAGGCTTAGCCCTATCTGCTTAATATTTTCTTCAAGTTGCTGGCCATTTTTATGATGTTGTTCCATCATAATATTTAGCATTTGGATGTTGTGTTTGATTTTTTTTAGTTCTTCGTCCATAGTTGCGTTTTTATTCTTGATCATTTATACTCCCTATTTTAATAACTGTGGAGTAAAAACCCTCAAGTATATCTATTTTTTTCTACTTCTTATTTGATTTATAAGTGTTAGCAGAACGAAGTATTTGAAACCGTAAATAAATTTTAGGGGATATCTGAAAATTAATTTCTATGTATTTGAAATGATATTGTAGCTGGCACTAATATTCTATTAAAAATGATATGTTACTGTCAGCAGGCATCACAATAGTTATGAGGAAGAGTAAAGTGTCAGAATTTATTCATCAACACAAAAATGAAATCCATAGCGTGTTGTAAATCAAACTATTATTGAGTGTTTGGGTGACTAAAGAACCCAAGCTTGTAGTAGTTATTATAAAGAGCATTTATAAAGCGTATGAGGTCAGAGATAGTATTTGAAGAAATCACTAAACACTAAAATTAATATGAATGATACTATAGTAATTCCACAATTGAGTAACAGCATTATTGCTAAAGTTAGCAAACAGGGCATAACAAAGATTGGTGAAATAGATATACCATTTGATTCAAAGAGCATAGTTACTAAAAATGACTTAGTTGTTTCATTATGTTTTGAAACACAAACCCTGACTGTCCATGATACTGCCGGCTCATTATTGTTAGAGAAAGGAGATAGTCAATACAAGGCAATCAATGTAAAAGGTAACATAGTATATCTAGGGGGAGAATATAGAAGTAGGTACCCTTTTAAAGGTGAGATGTTTTCCGTATTAAATCTTGAAGATGTAAACCTCAGCCCTACTACTATGGATTTGCCCATAAAAGTAGTAGAGGGTAAATCTATTGATGATATTTTAATAAAAGGAAGCGATTTAATTCTTGTAGACAATGTTGTGTATCCCAAGTATCTGATTAAGTACGATATATCTACTCCTGAACATCCAACCCACCTTGAAACTATACAACTTCCTAGTGGTGCGCCCAATGACCACATCATCAAAGGAGATATCAATGAAGACTGGACAGTATTATTCTCCTCAGCTAGTTATCATGGAGGTAATAGCCAAAATATTTCAGTGAGTGGAAAAACAGAAGGGTATCTACACTTAAATAAATCTTGGTTGTCTATTATATCTGATGATCCTTATAGCAAGATATCGTACATAGACTTTTCTTTAGTCAATAATTATCTCTATGTCTTGAGGTCGGATGGCTTAGGATATATTGATCTAAACAAGAAGATATCCAATGAGGATTTTATCCCTATAAAAACTGAAAACTCAAACTTTTCAAGACTAATCAAATCTAGGTCTAACAGGCTTGTTGCAGTATATGGAAGAGGGTATGAGTTAATAGATACCCGATAGTATAGTAGGAATACTGTAAGCATATACTTTTTTAGTTATCAGCAATTTTGTTTCTACTATGTTTCTACCAATGCATAAAAAAAGCCCTATACTAATTGTATAAAGCTTTTTTTGTCGGGATGACTGGATTCGAACCAGCGACCCCCACGTCCCTAACGTGGTGCGCTAACCGGGCTGCGCTACATCCCGTCATAAGGTATCTTCAAACACCTTGTGATTTTTGGAGTTGCAAAGATAAGGCTTTCTCAAAATTTGCCAAACCTTTCATATTATCTTCTGATATTAATTCCTTAAAACCCTGATCAGTTAGGTAAAATTATTGCTCATCTTTTTTTACGATATTGGCAAAAAATATAGTTCTGATACATGAAAAAACATTTACTATTTATATTTCTGTTCTTTTTTTTAATTTCTGCATGTAACAGCAGCAAACAGGCATTAAAATTTCTGCAAAAACAAAAATTTGCTGAAGTAAAGCATACGCTGGATAAAGCTATTGCAAAAGATACCCTCAACGCTGACCTTTATTATGTGTACTCCCTTCTCTATACTGATACTTCTTACTCAGCATACAACATTGACTCATCTTTTTATTTTATCAGAAAAGCCATAGAAGACTATCAGGCTTCAGATGTTAAAAGCAAAGAGAAGCTGCAAAAACAAGGAATTGATAGCCTGGCCCTTGTGCAGCAAAAACTTTACAATGATACGCTTGCTTTTGAAAGAGCTCAAAACCTGCACGAAGTACAGTCTTACCAAAATTTTTTAGACACCCACCCTGATGCTCCTCAGGTTCAAATTCAGGAAGCTATACAAAATAGAAATCATCTAGCCTATAGGGCAGCGAACAACCTGGACACCTACGAGGCTTACAAAGAATTTATGGATACTTACCCTCAGGCTAAAGAATTTAACCTGGCCAAAGAAAGATATAATACTCTTGTATTTCGGGAAAAGACGCGCTCCGGAGATTTACAGAGCTACATTGATTTTTTAGAAGCATTTCCAGACTCACCGTTTCGCCCTCAGGCGGAAGAGCAAATCCTTCAAATAACTACTGCTTCAAATCAACTCAATTCCTATGAAAATTTTATAAAAAACTACCCCTCCAGCCAGCATATCCGCCTGGCTGTAAATTTATTTTACCACTTATACGTCGCTGCACATGATAAAGAAAGTTTTTTCAAAAGTTATAAAAATTACCCTCTTACAGATTCTTTAAAAAAAGCAGCCCAGTTTAGTGAACGTATGCTTGCGCCAATTTTTGAAAATCAGCATTATGGTCTATTAGATAGTAAAGGTAAGTATATCGTTGATACTCAATATAATCTGATTCCAACCCACTATTTTTGTGAAGGTGTTACTGACGAAATAATCCATCTGGCAACTGCCGATAAAGATTATGTTTTTCACAGTTTGTTATCCAAAGCGGGTGAGACAATATATGAGTACCAACTTCCCCGAAACAATATTGAATCTTCTGGAAATTTATTTAGTCAGAAGGTCTATGGTATGCAGGCTGGTTTGATGCTCATTGAAAATGAAGAGGGAAATTATCAATTAATGCACCAGGCAGGCCTTCCTATTTATCCCAAAGTAGACTGGACTTATCCCTTAGATACTGCGTTGTTAATACCCGCTATGCCTTCAGAAGCTGTACCTTTTCAATTTATCAAAATTGAAGAAAATGGTTTATGGGGACTTATCAGTTTTAGTGGGCGGGTACTCTTAGAACCAGTCTACGAGGAAATAGAAGAATATGGAAACTTCATCGTACTGAGTAAGCAGGGCCTAAAAGCTATTACAACCAGAGAAAAAATTATCAATTCTGCCGATCAAAACGGATTGGAATTATCTTTTCGCTATGAAGATGCTGCTTTACTTGACCAGCAACATATTGTTGCCTTTTCTGATCAATATGAAACAGTGCTAGATGTTAATCTCAACACTGCCGTTCCCCTTGCCAGACAAAATATTATACGCCTGATCAATGGAAGTGAGAGCCCGAACAAAAAGTGGTTGTTAAGAGAGAACAGAACTGAAGCTTATGTCAAAAATGACACCTTACTCAACCGAAATACTGCCGTATACTACCTTTATGATAAACAGAATCTTTCTGATCAGCCTGAAATTACTTATCAAAAAGCTTATTTTAATAAACGCTGGTTGGCATTGAAGAATAAGCAGGGATTTCATTTGTTTGATTCACAGACAGATAATGAAAAAAACGTATATGACTCTGTCAAACTAGTTGGCGAAAGCTTTGCTCTATTGTTTGAAAGTTTTCAGGATGCCAAAGACAGTGTAAAAGTATTATTTCAGAATGGTGGTAAGCTTGCATTAGTATCACCTGAAAGGATTACTTTTTTGTTGCTTAGGCCAGGTAGCACTACCAATGAAAAAGAAAATGAATACCTGCTGATATCTCCAAAAAATGGCCCTAAAGAAGTCTGGAGTCAGTCTGGTAAACGCATTCTGACTGGTAATTTTTCTAACCTTAACCTCTACCCTTCGGGCTTATTTGTGGTGGAAGAAAGAGGTAAAAAAGGTCTACTGGATAGTTTGGGTAACGAACTTGTTCCTATACGTTATCAGGGAATTAGTAATTACAAAGACAGTACTCTAGCCATTTTTCAAAACAAAAGATTTGGTATCTACCGGTATCCCAGCAAAACGATGATTGAACCCCGATATGAAGCTATGCTTCAGTCTTATGGGTCGCCAGTATATCAAAAAGGAGACTCTTCATTCTACGAAATTTTTATAGCCAGAAAAGATGATGCTTATGGGCTAATTAATCAAAATAATGTCCAATTAACAGACTTTACTTTTGATGAGGTCAGGTATTGGAATGATACATCTGCTTTTGTAAAATCCGAGGATGAATGGATGATCTACCGCTTCTCCCCCTCTGAAGAGTTTGACGATGAGAAAGAGTATATTTTATACGATGGAATTAGTGACTTTGACATAGTACAATCAGACGCTCAGGAAAAAGTCATCAAAATATATAAAGATGGAGGCTATGGGATTCTTAGTAACCAAAGAGGGGAGATTCTCGCCCCAACTTATGATGATATACGCCTTTTTGGAAGTATTACAAATCAGGAGGACATTATTTACTATTCAGAAAAGTATGTGCCTGAAGCTGATCTTTACATCATTATCCACCTGGATTATAAAGGTAACATTATCAAGCGTCAGGCACTTACCTCAGAGCAGTACGATATGGTTTTCTGCGAAGAATGAATGCTAGTCGTAAACTTCAATCTTACCCTTCTTGATCCTCGTCAAGAATGACTGCATATCCTTTTTGACCAGTGGTAGAAGTATATAACACCCTATAAGATTGGGCAGTGACATTGCTATGAGAATACCATCAGAGAAAGCTAAAACACTAGCCAGATTGGTTGAAGCTCCAATTACAATAAAAGCACAAAAAATTACCTTATAGCTGGTAACTGAAATATTACCTTCTCCAAACAGATATGTCCAAGCCTTTAGGCCATAATAGGACCATGAGATAATCGTAGAAAAAGCAAAGAGAAGCACGGCAATAGCAAGTAAGAAAGGAAACCAGTCAATAACGGTTGAGAATGCAGTAGAAGTGAGGGCAATTCCATCAGCAATGCTCTCGTCTTTATAGGCACCGGAAATAACAATAACTAAGGCAGTCATTGTACATACGATTACAGTATCTACAAAAGGCTCTAAAGATGCAACGAAGCCCTCAGTTACCGGCTCGCTAGTTTTTACAGCAGAGTGGGCAATCGCAGCAGAACCCACACCAGCTTCGTTAGAGAAGGTTGCACGCCTAAGTCCCCATACTAAAGTACCTATTAATCCACCACCCGCAGCTTTTCCATTAATAGCACCGTCAATAATGGCAGCAAAAGCATCGGGCACCTGTTCAAGATTAATCAGAATCACTACAATAGAAGTGAGCAGATATAAGCCGCACATAAAAGGAACAATTTTTTCGGTAACGTTGGCAATACTTTTAATTCCCCCTATAATCACCATCGCTACCAGTATGGCTAAGATAAGTCCGAAAACCCAGGTATTTTGAGCAATGAAAGAATCACTGCCACCGGAGATGTTGATAAACTGTTGGGCAGCTTGGTTAACCTGAAACATATTTCCTCCTCCAAAAGAGGCAAAAATAGCCATGAAGGCAAATAAGGCAGCCAGAAATATACCCATTCTTCCTAACCCTTTTTCTGCAAGACCTTTTCTCAGGTAATACATAGGGCCACCGGATACACTGCCATCAGCATGAACATTTCTATAACGTACAGCTAAAGCACATTCTACAAACTTAGCAGACATACCAAATAGGCCAAAAGTAATCATCCAGAAAGTAGCCCCAGGTCCGCCAACTGAAATCGCTACAGCAACCCCCGCGATATTCCCCAAACCTACTGTCCCTGAAAGTGCAGTAGCAAGTGCCTGAAAATGCGTTACTTCCCCAGGGTCACCTTCATGTGTATATTTTCCTTTTACGATGTCAAATGCTGTACCAAAGCCTCTTAGATTGATGAAGTTCAGATAAAAAGTGAAGATAATAGCGGCAGTGATCAGCCAGGCTACAATAAAAGGAACTTCCACCCCTTGTATTGTAATTAGCGGAAAGAAAAACACAGTACTAATAAAATCGGCTGCTGGCGCAAATATACTGTCAATGATCTGGTCTATACTTTTCTCTTCTATATTTTGATCCTGGGCTAAGGCAGGAAATGTTCCCCAAAGAAACATCATACAAAGAAGTAGAGGCTTACGCATAATTTGATTATTACTTAATGATTGATTCAGATTGTAAAAGACAAAATAAAGGTGCTTCATTTTAAATAAAGCACCTACAAATTAGGGTAATTATTAAAGATATGCTAATTAATATTTTTTAAGTCTTTCAACAAACCAATTAATCATGAAGCAGAAATTTTCTCAGTTTTTTTTAAATGTTTTTCCAGGTAAGCCAAGCCTTCTTTAAAGGTATGAGGTTGGTATCCAAGCTCTTTTTTCGCTTTTTCAATAATAAAACCAGTTTTAGGGGGGCGTCTGGCTGGCTGCTTAAATTCACTAGAATCAGTTCTACTAATTAGAGACTTGTCAAGGTTAAAATGCTCAGCCACCATAATTGCCAGTTCGTAGGGAGTAAAGACTTCTTCATCTGAAATATGAAAAATTCCCTGGGCTTTCTTTTGAGCAATTAACCAGCAGGCTTGCGCCAGATCTTCTGCTAGTGTAGGTGTTCTGTATTGATCATCAACTACCTTTATACTTTTTCCATTCTCCAAACTTTCTTTTACCCAAAGTACAATATTACTTCTGCTCATACTTGGTGCTACTCCATACACCAGTGCAGTTCTTACTATAGCATGTTTAACCTCACTTTGCTGTACCAGCAGTTCTGCTTCTACTTTAGATTTGCCATAGTAATTCACTGGAGCTGGACTCTCATCTTCCGCTAAAGGCCCATTAGAACCAGAAAATACAAAATCAGTAGAGAGATGAATAAAAAAAGCATTAATTTCCTTTGCCGCCTCCAACAACCATTCAACTGCCACCACATTAACTTCCCAACACTCACTCTGATTTTGTTCGCAGGCGTCTACATTGGTCATTGCAGCAGTATGAACAATTACGTCAGGTTTTTCTTCCTCTATTATCTGATTTACCTGTTCTCTGTCTGTAATATCCAATGAGCGAAAATGATACTCAGGAAGATCATAATAGTTTACATTTTCACCTCTTGAAGTAGCAACTACTTCAATACCTTTAGCATGAGTAAGTAGAGCAATTAGTTTTTGCCCCAAAAGTCCATTTGCACCGGTTATTAATATTTTCATAGTGACGAATTTAAAAAAGTCTAATCTGTTGATGGATACTGATATCCGTATTTCTTTGTAATCGCTTTCTTGGATAACTCTTCAACATCCACTGTCATGTAAATTTCCTTTGTAGGCTTATCCATTGCACCTGTAGGTTGAGCAGCGATTGAATCTACGATGCTTAACCCATCAATAACCTCACCAAAAACTGTATAAGTATCATCCAAATGAGGAGCGCCGCCGATAGTGGTATATGCCTTTAAACGTTCTTTTGGATACTTTCGGTCCACTTCAATATTTAATTCTTCTTCTACTAACGGTTTCAACTCAACCATCTTTCTGGTATAAGCTTCAAAATCACCACTCTGATATAAGCCAATAAGCTCTTCCCCTACCTCTTTATAACCATCATTTTTAATCAATTGCTGTATACCTTTACCGAGCTTGTTCATATCGGTAAGTAATTCATCCTCTGAATATACAGTGCCCTGAACAATATAAAACTGACTGCCACTGGATGCCCGCTCAGGGTTGATCTGATCTCCCTGTCTTGCTGCTGCTAAAGCTCCTTTTTTATGAAAAAGAGTATCCACAAATTCAGCAGGTATGGTATAATCAATGGAATCTTCTTCAGCATTATAGCCTGGGCTAGTACTCAAATCTCCTCCCTGTACCATAAAATTTTTAATTACACGGTGAAAAGTAGTACTATCGTACTTACCCTGTTGTGCTAACTCAATGAAATTTTCTTTATGCTCGGGAGTTGAATCATAGAGAACAGCATGCATATCTCCGTAAGGTGTATGGATGGTCACTAAGTAATCTTTCTCTGCACTACAGGCACTTATTATCCATATCAGACATAAAAAACAGACGAAAATATATTTCCTCATTAATAAAAATGTAACAGCTATTTAAAATACAAACCTAACAAATATTCATTTGTTTTTTAATTTTTTCAAGAACTAAGTCTCCTCCATTCTCAAGAATTTTTACTGCAAGTTGTTTCCCCAGCACCACAGCATCCTCTGCTTTTCCGCCAACACTATGTTTTATTAATTCTTGTCCATTCAGGCTAATAACACCACCAGTAAGCTGTAACAAGCCCTTTTCAAGATTTGCAAGTGCAAACACCGGGATACTACATCCTCCCCGGAGAGTCTTGAGAAATGATCGCTCTGCCACTAATCTTGATTCTGCTTCAGGGTGACTTACAAGTTTTTTTATAAGGTGCTTTTTTTCATTTTCCATGCCAGACAAAACTTCCACAGCTACACTTCCCTGCCCTACTGCTGGTATAAAGACTTCAGTGTCAAATTCATAAACTATATGGTTATGGTAATTCATTCTGTGTACACCTGCGTATGCCAGTAACATAGCGTCACATGCACCTGACTCCATTTTAGAGAATCTTGTCTGCAAGTTGCCCCTTATTTCCACAGTTCTGACATGGGGATAATAGTGTTTTAGCAAGGCTTTTCTACGTGCTGAAGATGTACCGACAACCCATTCTTTCTTATCATTTGCTAAATCCACTGGCTGATGACTTACCAGTACATCATGTACTCTCTCTCTTTCAGTAAAAGCCACAAGCTCAAATTCTTTCGGTAACTCAGATTGCATATCCTTAGCACTATGTACTGCAATATCAATTACTCCATCAAGAAGCTGTTGCTCAATTTCCTGAGTAAACACTCCTTTTTCTCCGATTTCAGCAATAGTAACATCAAGCTTCTTATCTCCTTTGGTATCAATTGTTATTATTTCAGTTTCCACACCGCCCTGCTGAAGCTTATTTGCTACATAATAGGCTTGCCACAAAGCCAGCTTACTTCCTCTAGTACCTATTTTTAACTTCATATCTTCTAATTTTTTAACGCCAAATTGTCTTCACTCTACCGCAGTATTTGGCCTATCTTCAGCGAAATATCCAGAAATACAATTTTTGGATTAGCGTTTCTCATCAGATGATAGTATCCCTGATTGAAGAGTTGCGTTATTTTTTCAATCTTATCAAACGTCATCACTTTACTAAAATTGGTAATGAACTTAAGTTCCTCTCCCTGCAACCTAATCAACACTTTATCTTTTTTGAGCATTACTTCATCATTACTATCATCGGGAGGACCTTCGGTGGCTATTACCATGAGTGTTTCACGAAGCATACCCAAACCATATTGCATCAAGCCTTTTTGAGCCTCTTTACCCATTTTTTGCACCTGATCCATCATATGGGTTAGTTTGCTGTAATCCTGAACATAACAAATACGCATCCAATCTCTGAAAAACTGATGACTATCCTCTTCTACTTCTCCTAAAAGCTTAAGCGCCTGATTTAAGTTTCCATCAGCCAATGTGGCAATCTGCCTTAACTGCAACATTCTTTTATCCTGAGGTTCTTCAATGCCCTCTCGCTTGGCTAAACTCAGCATTAGCTCTTCATCCGTAAAAGCTCTGATATTTACAATCTGAGTACGTGACAGGATGGTTGGTAGTATCTTTTCTACATCTTGGGCTACCAAAAAAAAGAGCGTATTGTCCGGAGGCTCTTCCAGTATCTTCAGAATTCCGTTGGCTGCAGAAGGGTGTAAAAGCTCCGGAAGCCAAAGGATGACTATCTTATATTTCCCTTCAAAAGACTTTAAAGAAAGTTTTCTGATGATATTTCGGCTTTCTTCTTTAGAAATATTGAGCTGTTTGTTTTCTGCTCCAAAATATGAGCTCCAGTCTACTGCATCTCCATAGGGGTTTTCAGCCAGGAAAGTACGCCACTCTTTGATGTAGCTATCGCTCACCACATCCTTCCCTGAAATATTTTTGGTTGCACTGACTGGAAAAACAAAGTGTACATCCGGATGAATAAATTTGTTGAGTTTTTCAAAACTGGGCTTGTCCACGCTTAGCTTATTCACTTCCTCAGAAAACATTCCGCCATCAGCAGAAGTCAGAGTGTGACTGTTAAGATAAGTAGCAAAAGCTACTGCCATTGCCAGATTAGCACTACCCTCCGGGCCTAAAAACAGCTGAGCATGCGCCACATGACCTTCTTGTGCTGAATGTATCAGACTCTCTTTGATTTCTTTCAGGCCACTAATATCTGAAAACTGCATATTGAAGGTGTAAAACTTAAATTCCGAAATTAATAAACAAGTACTAATTCAAGAACCATTTAAGAAATAAAAAAAGTCTTCAGATAACTGAAGACTTTAAAATTTGATGACGTTTAATACTAACTCTTGTCGCGCTTATAACGCTTGTTAAATTTCTCTACACGGCCTGCAGTATCAACATACAATTTCTTACCAGTATAGAAGGGGTGAGAAGCAGAGCTTACTTCAACCTTCACTACGGGATACTCATTACCATCTTCCCACTTTACAGTTTCCTCTGAGTTCATGGTAGAACGAGTGATAAATTTAAAATCGCTGGACGTATCATGAAATACGACCTTTCTGTATTCTGGGTGGATATCTTTTTTCATAGCCTTCGTTTTTTCTATGGTTTTAACGGATTTTGCCGTTATCAAAGTTCATTTTCTCAAAAGAGTTGCAAATATAAAAACTTTTATTCGGCAATCATAAGTATCTCCCTAATGGTTTTATCAATTTTTGGTGAAAATTTTCATCTCCCTTATGGGATATTCATAAACTTATGCACCTGCAACGAAATTCTCCATTGGGGATGGGCTTTTACATAGTTAATAATTTGAGGAAGTACTTTGTCTGACTTGCTCCATTCCGGTTGGAGATACAACTGACAGTCAGGACGCATCTTTTCAGCAAATTGCTCGGCCCACTGAAAATCACTTTTGTTATAAATGATGATCTTCAGTTCATCCGCTTTTTGATAGATTTCCGGCAAAGGTGCTTTAAATTTCTTAGGAGAAAGACATATCCAATCCAGATCACCACTTAGGGGATGTGCTCCTGAAGTTTCAATATTAATGGTAAAACCTGCTTGATGCAATGCATCACACAGTGGACCAAGATTGTGCATAAGCGGCTCTCCTCCGGTGATCACTGCCAAACGGCCAGGGTACTGAGTTGCTTCTTTTACTATATTTTCAACAGAGATTTGGGGATGCGCAGCTGCATCCCACGATTCTTTTACATCGCACCAGACACATCCTACATCACAGCCTCCCAAACGGATAAAGTAAGCGGATTTGCCCTGATGGAATCCTTCTCCTTGTACGGTATAGAAAGCTTCCATCACCGGCAAAATGTCTACTTTAATATTTTTACTAACATCAATCATGGTCTCACCTTACCTTCAAACTCTCAAATCAGACTTGAACTTACTAATAAACTTGCTTCTTCGCTGCCAGCATGGTGTTATAAAGGAGAGAAGCTCTCGTCATTGGACCAACGCCACCGGGTACGGGTGTGATATAACTGCATTTTTCAGCTACTTCATCAAACTTGACATCACCTTTCAACCCAAAGCCTGATTTTTTGGAAGAGTCTTCTACCCTGCTGGTTCCCACATCAATTACCACCGCGCCTTCTTTTACCATATCCGCAGTAATAAACTCAGGTTTACCCAGGGCAGCAATCAGTATATCAGCCTGTCTGGTAATCTCAGGAATATTAGGTGTACGGCTATGACACACGGTTACCGTCGCATTTCCGGGATAAGCTTTTCTTGACATCAGAATACTGACTGGCGTACCCACAATATCACTTCTTCCCACTACTACGCAATGTTTGCCTTCAGTAGGGATTTTGTAGCGCTTGATCAACTCCAGTACACCATGAGGGGTAGCACAAACATAGGCTGGTAAGCCTTTAGTCATTCTACCGATATTGATAGGATGAAAGCCGTCTACATCTTTTTCAGGACGGATAGCAAAAGTAATTTTTTCTGCTGCGATATGGTCAGGAAGAGGAAGTTGTACAATCAACCCATCAATATCATCATCATTATTGATCTCTTCCACTTTTGCCAGAAGCTCTGCTTCAGAAATATCTGCATCGTAACGAATGAGGGTGGATTTGTAGCCAATCTGCTCACAGTCTTTGACCTTCATGCGCACATAAGTATCGCTGGCAGGATCTTCACCCACAAGTATTGCCGCCAGATGGGGGATTTTCCCTCCTTCTTTTTTGATTTTTTCTACATCTTCGGCAAGTTCCTGCCTGATTTGCTGAGCGGTCTGCTTACCGTCAATTAAAGTCATATAATTAGGTTAGTTTATAGTTTCGGCTAGTCAAGCTTAAGTACTGCCATAAAAGCTTCCTGGGGAATTTCAACATTTCCTACCTGACGCATGCGCTTTTTGCCTTTCTTCTGCTTTTCCAGGAGTTTACGCTTACGGGTAATGTCACCGCCATAACATTTGGCAAGCACGTTTTTCCGCATGGCTTTTACCGTTTCTCGGGCAATAACCTTTTGACCAATCGCTGCCTGAACGGCAATTTCAAACATCTGACGAGGTATCAGTTCTTTAAGTTTTTCACACAAACGTTTTCCCCATTCGTAAGCTTTATCGCGGTGTACTATGGCAGAAAGCGCATCTACTTTATCTCCATTGAGCATGATATCCAGCTTCACCATATTAGACTGGCGATAGCCAATTGGATGATAATCCAGCGAAGCATAGCCTCGGGAAAGTGTCTTCAGTTTATCAAAGAAGTCAAAAACAATCTCTGCAAGAGGAAGCTCAAAAGTGAGTTCAACCCTATCCTGAGTTAAGAAGACCTGGTTTTTGATCATGCCCCGCTTATCCATACACAGTTCCATAATATTACCAATGTACTCTGACTTGGTAATAATCTGTGCTCTGATGTAGGGTTCTTCTATGTGTGAAAGCTCAATAGGGTCGGGCATTTCAGAAGGGGCACTTACCTGCCTCATCTCACCATCTTTCATGACTGCATGAAAACGTACAGAAGGCACAGTAGTAATGACTGTCATATCAAATTCTCGCTCCAAACGCTCCTGTACGATCTCCATATGAAGCATGCCCAGAAAGCCACAGCGGAAACCGAAGCCCAAGGCAGCAGAAGTTTCAGGTTCCCACACCAACGAAGCATCGTTAAGCTGAAGCTTTTCCATGGAAGCACGTAACTCTTCAAACTCAGAAGTATCTACCGGATAGATACCAGCAAATACCATCGGCTTTACATTCTCAAAACCACTGATTGCTTTATCACAAGGTTTATTGACATGGGTGATAGTATCCCCAACTTTAACTTCCTTGGCCACTTTAATGCCCGAAATAAGATAGCCTACGTTTCCTGCACCTATTGTATCAGCGGGTTGCTGCAGAAGCTTCAGCACGCCAATCTCATCAGCTTCGTAGGTCTTGCCGGTATTTACAAATTTTACTTTATCGCCTTTGCTGATCTGGCCATTGAAAATTCTAAAGTATACTTCTACGCCACGGAAAGGGTTATAAACCGAATCAAATATCATGGCCTGTAAAGGGGCTTCGGGGTCACCTTTAGGATGAGGCACTCGCTCAACAATAGCTTCCAGGATTTCTTTTATGCCGACTCCCTCTTTAGCGCTGGCCTGTATGATATCTTCTCTCTCACAACCTATCAGGTCAATGATTTGATCTCCTACCTCTTCCACCATTGCTCCGGGCAAATCAATTTTGTTCAGTACAGGAATTATTTCTAAGTCATGTTCTAAGGCCAGGTAAAGGTTGGAAATGGTCTGAGCCTGCACACCCTGGGCAGCATCAACAATCAGCAATGCACCTTCACAGGCAGCAATAGAACGAGATACTTCGTATGAAAAGTCTACGTGACCAGGAGTATCAATCAGGTTGAAGATGAATTGCTCTTCTTTCTGTCCTTCCTTTTGATATTTGTAATTCATCTGAATGGCGTGGCTCTTAATGGTGATACCCCGCTCGCGCTCCAGATCCATATTATCAAGTAATTGCTCCTGCTTCTCCCGCTCAGTGATAGAGCCGGTAAATTCAAGCAGACGGTCAGCCAGGGTACTTTTCCCATGGTCAATATGTGCTATAATGCAAAAGTTTCTGATGTTCTTCATGTACAATTCGCCACTGTTAAGATTTACAAAAATAGCAATAATTTATTCCTGTAATAATGCGGATCAGGAGTTAATTGAATTTGCCTTAAAATAGTTCAACAGCGAATGAGGAGGGCTTGTTCCAGCGAAAAATAACTCTCGCTCATATGATGTAGATATTTAATCTTTTCGGTTTCAAATTATTCAACCAAAACGTATGAATTGACGTATAATCTAAAAGTAGTTAAGCAGTGAGATAGATTGAGGCGAGAGATTTAACGTTGGAGTAAGTTAGGTTTAGTTGTTTAGTAGTTTTAGCACGCCGTTCCCACGGCGTGCTTTTTTCATTTCATGTACTGCTTCCACCAGTGCTGAAACACCAATAGAGCCCACAAAGTAGCATGCACGTCCCCTGGATCTTTAGAAAAAAGTTTTTGCTTAAGCGATTTAATGCCTTCCAGGTCAAATACGTTCTGCTCAGCGATAAAATCGTCTGATAATAAATCTTCAATCGTACTTCTCAATTCTGTGCGGAACCAGCGGAGCAAAGGCACTTCAAATCCATGTTTGGGCCTGCGGTAAAGTTCTGAAGGCAGTAAATCACGAAAAGTATCCTGTACGATGCGCTTTTTCATCTGCCGATTAATTTTTGAATCTTCGGGAAGACTGAAAGCATACTCCACCACACGATGATCCAAGAAAGGAACGCGCACTTCCAGTCCATGTGCCATGGACATCAAATCTACCTTGGTGAGCATGTCATTGGGCAACACCAACTGCACATCTGTATAAAGCCACTGATTTAGCGTTTCGTTTTGATCATTAATGGCCTGTGTCAAGGTGGCTGTACGAGCATCGTGCTTTTCAAAATCCAGCTTTTCCAATACACTGCTGCTCAGCAATTGCGCTGCTGCTTCTCCCTGCAGGTAAGTTGCCCATTTCAGGTATCGCTCTTTTGGACTAAGCTTTAAGCCTTCGGCAAAACGTTCCAGTTGACGGACTTTGTTGGCAATGGGATTGTTGCGGGATTTAGGAAGGTTTTTCCAAAAACTCTCCAAACCTCCCACCATTTTCTCTGCCATACCCGCATGCATTACTCTCCAGGCAGCGTGATGTTTATTATAACCGGAAAACACTTCGTCAGCCCCATCACCCGAAAGCGCTACGGTTACTTTCTTTTTTGTCTCTTTGCTCAAAATATAGACCGGGATAGCAGACGAATCGCCAAAGGGTTCATCTATATGATCCAGAATATCAAAGAGATGGCTGTAGAGATCGTAATTACTTAGAGAAAAAACCGAGTGGTTGGTTTGATATTTATCCGCTACCAGTTGGGCGTATTTTGTTTCGTCAAAAAAAGGCTCATCCCGGTAGCCAATGGAAAAAGTATTGAGCTTTTCTACATGCCGACTCGCCAGTGCTGTAATGACTGAAGAATCAATACCCCCACTCAAAAAAGAGCCAAGAGGTACATCGGCTACCAGTCTTCGCTGCACAGAAGCATCCATGAGTTCGTACAGCTTTTTCTGCTGCTGCTCATAGGTCAGTTTCTCTGGATTCAGACGGCTTTCATCAAAAGGAATTTGGTAATACTTTCCTTCCTGTACTCTTGGCTCATGGGCCTTGGAGACTTCCAGATAATGACCCGGTAGCAGCTTCTGCACACCTTTCAGCATGGTAGCCGGAGCATGGGTATAGTTAAACTGCAGATATTGATAGAGAGAATTTGTATCCAGCTCTTTTTCTATGCCGTAGGCCAGCAATGATTTCATCTCTGAAGCAAATATTACCTTATCCTCATCAGCATAATAAAGCAATGGCTTGATCCCTAAACGATCACGGGCAATGAAAAGATGATCACGCTGCTCATCATAGATAGCAAAAGCAAAGAAACCATTCAGCTTTTCCAAACAGGCTTTTCCCTCATGTATGTACAATTGCAAAAGTACTTCGGTATCGGTAGCCGACTGAAAATTCACACCTTTCTGTTCAAGCTCTTTCCGTAATTCTCGGTAGTTATAAATCTCACCGTTGAATACAATGGTAAAACGCTCGCTGCTATCTTTCATGGGCTGGTTTCCACTGGCGCTGGTATCAATAATGGAAAGACGCCGATGCCCTAATCCTACTCTATGCACTGAAGTACTTCTGCCAAAATCCGGTCCGCGCTTGCTTAGCTTATCCGTTGCTGCCGCCAGATTAATCATATGAAAACGCCCTATCTCATTGAAGGCATAAATGCCTGTGATTCCACACATAGTTTAAATTGAAGATTGCAGACTGAAAATTACAAATTGAAGATTGAGAATTGCAGATTGCAAATTACGCATTAAAAATTTCTAAGCCTATAATAAGATTGAGAGCAGATAGAATGATTTGTGTAAAGAGGATATTACTTAACAAGTGCTTTGGCAAGGCCACGGATAAAAGGTATTTTGGGCACGGAGTTGGCCACCAAAATTTCTTCCCAGAATTTTGTTTGTTCATCCAAAAATCTGAAAACTCGCTGAGGTGGATTATTGCGAAACAAATGTGTAAAAACATCACTTGATGGATGTAAACCAAGTGCCATCACGTTCAGTAAGGTACTGTCGTATACCATAAAACGCTGCTGCCAACTGTCAGCTTTTCGGTGTGGGCTTTTACCGTTTATCAATCGCTTCACTATCGCCTTGCTGTCCTGCTGTATGCGCATAAAAGTATAGCCGGTAGAAGGTTTGGTGACTCCCCCTGCTGTTCCAATATTGACAATATGCTTTCCTTTTGAAGATGGATAAGGCATATCTGTCATGGGGATAACGCCAAATTCCTCGTGCTCAATAGTGTAGTCATCTAGTTGATAATAGGTTCTTAAATAATCAATCAGAGCTTCATCGTAGCTTTCTTCTTTGAGCAGCTCATGAGAAAACAGTGTGTATTCTACCAAAGCAGTTTTGCTATCCGTAGGCAGCACATACACAAAACGGCAATCTCCCCGCTGAGCTACTCTGAAATCCATTAAAGTAGCTTTAGAAGTATCAAAAAAAGTGTAAGGAGTTTTGATGACCCAACCTTTGAAATGCTGTAAGAGATAATGGTAATCACTGGCATTTTTTTTCTCATCTTCAGACCGTATGCTACTGAAAATCCAGTTTGCGCTAAAGTCTCCACATTGGGTTCTAACGATTCCACCGTGCGCTTCATCTTCAATAGATAAAATTTCGCTCTGTAGAAAATGCACTTGCTCAAGCTGATTGGCTTCTTTTTTTACATACTCATAAAAATCTATGCCCCTGATCATTTTATAGGCATAAGGAGTAAGTTCAAGGGTTTTGGAAAAGTCTGAGCTGAAAAAATCCACCTGACTCCACTGGGAAAAGACAATACTTTCAAATGGGCCTTGCCCTTCCTCCCAAAAGCACCAGGTACGATCGTTACTATCCTTATCTGATCTATCAATTACCAGGAAAGATTTTGCTCTCAGGGGAGTTTGTAAGCAGTGGTAAAGCAAACTTAAACCGGCAGCTCCGCCACCGGCTATAATGTAATCATACTTGGATAAAAGATTCATGAGAAGTAAAATCCAGCTATTGGAACAAGGATTCGTTAAGCTTGTTATGTCAAACCTACTAAATTTTACCGCTTAAACATTTAACTATCTGCAAAAGGTAAACTATTCACAATATTTCTTAAGGAAAAAGTCTGCCCTATCATCTCCCAATGCCCTGGCCTGCTTCCAGTCGTTACAGGCATTTTCATCTCCTAACTGATAGTAAGCAGTGGCACGGCCTTTATAGTATTCTGCATTTTCAGCATCAAATTCTATCGCTTTACTAAAATCCTGAACTGCTCCTTCCACATCTTCCAGTAAAATTTTAATGTTGGCACGGTCATAATATGCAGCGGCATCATTGGGTGTATGCTCAATTACTTTGGTATAATCTTCCATGGCACCTTTATAATCCTCTAACTCTTCCTTTAGATAGGCACGGTTATAATACACGTTCACATTGGTGGGATCAATTTTCAGTGCTTTGTTGAAATCTGACAAAGCATTCTGAAATTCGTACATATAGGTATAAGCAGTCGCTCTATCAATGTATAACTGTGCGTCTTCTTTGTCCATCGTAAGGGCATTGGAAAAGTCAACACTGGCCTGCGTATAGTTTTCGCGCTTAAAATGAGCTTTCCCTTTACGGTAATACACTTCTTTTTCCTGGATTCCTCCTTCAATGACCAATTCATAATAACCGATCGCTATCGCGTATTGCTCAAGTTCAAAATAGGCATCTGCCATGTAATACAATATTCCGGTAGTAGCGGCTTCAGCCACTTCTACTTTGCGCAGATCATTTTTTGAAGCCTCAAAATTCCCCAGTTTAAAATGTGCAATACCTCTATTTTCATAAGCAAGCGTATATACACTATCCAAAGCTATGGCCTGATCAAAATCAGGAACCGCCTGTTCATATTGTTTTAGTAAAAATTTGGCTTTACCTCGGTTGTTAAAGATAACCGGATCGTTCACTCCATTTTGAATTGCTTTATCATAATCGCCCAAAGCAGCCTGATAATCTTTGAGCCTGAAACGGGTATTGGCTCGCACGGCATAGGCATCGCCAAAGTTCGCCTGTCTTTCTATCGCATTGTTCAGATCCTGCAGCGCCTCTTCAAATGCTCTATCTTCATAGCGTGCAAAGCCACGACGATAATAGGTAAGGGCATCATTAGCTCCCATTTCTACAGCTCTGTCCAAATCCACAATGGCTTCTTTATATTGCTTGAGAAAGAAACGGGCATTTCCCCTGCATGATAAAGCAGTTTCGTTCACTAATCCCTGCTCAATGGCTTTGTCAAGGTCGGCGATCACCAGCTCATAAGTTTTAGCTTTTTCTTCTTCGGTGATAGTTTCGGCCAGCTGATACTGACTTACACCCCGACTAAAAAATGTTCGGGCATCTGCCACATTATTTTCAACAGCAAGATTCAGTTCTACCAGCGCTTCTGCATAAGCTTGAGTTTCGTACAATGAAATTCCCACCAGCCTGGCAATATCCTGGTCCTGGCTATCCAGGCTGCGGGCTTTTTGCAGGTCGCTGATGGTTCCGGCATAGTCCTCCGTTACAAAGCGTGCGTACCCCCGGTTAACATAAGCTTTGACATAATCTGCCTCTCTGCTGATGGCCTGATCGTAGTCGGCAATCGCTGAGCTATAATCTTGGAGCATAGCTTTGGCCTTTCCCCTATTGTTGTAGATGACAGGCGCTTTTTCCTCATCTTCGCCTCCACCGTTAAGCAAAGCCTGATCGTAAGCAGCCACCGCACCTTGGTAATCATCAATCAGGAATTTGGCATTACCAAGATTGTAAAGACTAAGTAAATCTCTCGCCCCTTTTGTTACCGCCAGATCAAGATCTTTAACTGCGTCTTTGTAATTATCAGTGGCATAGTAGGCATTACCACGATCGCTATACACTTTAGCATCATCTGCCCCTTTTGCTATCGCCTGGGTAAGGTCCGCGATGGCTCTTTCATAATTGCCTAAAGCCGCATTAACGTAACCACTGAATTCAAAAGCTTTACGGGTGTCGGCACCTAGGCTAAAAGCTTTGCTTAGATCAGCCAAAGCCTCTTTGAATTCACTGCTATAATAATAAATCTCACCTCGGTAGAGATAAGCCTGGATTTCGCTTAAGCCCATTGTAATGGCTTCGGAAAGATCTTTTTCAGCCTGCTCATATTCGGCAATTTCAAAGTTGGCATACCCTAAATACTGATACAATCTCAGGTCGCTTACTCCCATCTCACTAGCCTTTTTCAGACTTTCAACGGCCTTATTTTGTTCCTTAAGCATATAATAGGCTACTCCTTTTTCCAGATGAGCCTCAGCAAAACGACTTTTCTTTTGAATAGCTTTTTCAAAATCAGGCAGTGCCTTAACTGCCTGTTGTGCTGCCAGATAGGCCTTTCCTCTTTTTAGATAAAGCTCCGCACTTGAAGCTCCGTAGCCAATAGCTTTTTCCAGATCTTCCAATGCCTGGTTGGTTTCTTTCTGTTGCAAACGAAGTGTAGCGCGGTTGATATAGGCCAGCGTATCTTTTGTTCCCAAACTGATCGCCTGATTAAGATCGTCTATGGCAGAAAGATCTTCTAGCGAAAATTTAGCGTTGCCTCTCATCAGGTATACTTTTTCGCTGCTTTCGCCCTGACTGATAGCTTCATCCAATGCATTGACTGCTGCCTGATAGTTTTTCAGTGCGTATTCTGCTTTTCCCAGATTAAAGTAGGTAGGGCCATCGCCCTTGCCTTGTTCAATAGCCTGCTTCAAATCCGGTAGTGCGGCACTGTATTCCTGCAGATAAACTTTGGCATTTCCCCGACAATAGTATAATTCCGGCTCTTTCTCACCTTTCTCAATAGCGGTTGAAAGCTCGGTAACAGCTTCTTTATATTGCTGTAGGTAATACTTGCTCTTCCCGATACCTGCATAGGTTTTGCCATTGTTATCTCCCAGAGACAGCACATTTTCATAATCCTGAAGCGCCTGCTGATATTTTTTCTGATCGTAATAAATATTTGCCCTTGCAAAGAACAGCGATGCTTCATTGATACCTCCGGTAATGGCCTTATTGAGATATAGAAGTGCGTTTTCCCAATCTTCTTTCTGATAATAAGCCCGTCCCAGCATACCCTCTACCTGCGGAGAGCTACTTGCTTTTGCCAAAGTACTGATGGCCTGATCAAACTGCTTTTCGGTAAAATAGGATGCTCCCAAAGCCAGAAAAACTTTTTCATCGGTAACCCCCAGTTCTATTGCTTTCTCCAGCGCAGTAATCGTATTCTGATGCTGTACTTTAGCAGCATAAGACAGACCTAAAAATTTATAGAAGTTTCCATCCAAAAGGGCTTCATTTCCTGTAGTTTCAACTTCTTTGAGATCCTTAATGGCCTGATCATATTGCTGCAATGTGAATCTGGCATAGCCTCTTTTCTGCAAAAGTGCAGGGTCATTTACACCTCCCTGCTTTGCCTGGTCCAGAGCTTTGATAGCCTCAGCATAGCTCTTTTTTTCATAAAGCGCTACCCCACGATACATTTCATGCTCCGGTTCCAAAATACCTAAGGCAGCAGCTTTGTTTAGATCGGCCACTACGCTTTCCCATTGTTGAAGTTGGTAATAAGCGGTAGCACGGTTAAGCCATGCTTTCTGGTAACTTTCTTTAATTTTAATGGCTTCACCAAAATCACTAAGTGAAGCTTGCGCATCTCCATCCAGCAATTTTGCCTTTCCCCGATTATTGTACACAATCTCATCCTTCTGCCCTTTGGCAATCGCCTGATCATAATCCTGTATAGCTTCAGGATACTTCTCATACATAAAGTAAATATTTGCCCGATGTACATAGGCTTTGGGGGCAGTTGTACCTTCATCAATTGCCTTGTTCAGGTCGCTTATGGCATCTTTATACTCCTGCTTCTCATACAGGCAGAGTGCCCGGAAGAGAAACACCTCCGCATTATAAGCTCTGAGTGTAACTGCTTTGTTCAGGTCTTCCAGCGCTGCATCTAATTTTTGAAGTTGATAATTGGCTATTCCCCTACCCTGATAGGCTTCAGGACTTTCTGAGCGGGCAATGATGTGCTGGGTAAAAGCCGTTTTGGCCTCAACAAACTGATGTGATTTTAGTAGCGAATTTCCCTGAGCCAGATAATCTACCGAATCCTGCAAGAGATGATAGGCTTGCAAAGGAGACAATATACCCTGAAAAACTACTGTAAATATGAGTGAAAAAAGAAAACGCTTAATCATAGCAAGAATTTATCCTTTGTTTCCTGTCAACGGTTAAGGTCAAATTTAATTTTTCAAATGCTCCCTCTTTGTGTAAAAAAGCGTTTTTCTGTGCCTCGTAAGTTTAATGATTGGATTAAGGGCTAAATACAAAAAGCCCTGACCATTACTGGTCAGGGCTTCTGAAATTTTGATACAGTTCGCTTGTGTTAAGCTTCTGCTACCGGATCTACGTGAACGTATGAACGGCTTTGTGATCCTTTTTTGAATACTACAGTACCGTTAGTCAAAGCAAATAATGTATGGTCTTTGCCTATTCCAACGTTTTTCCCAGGATGATGCTTGGTACCACGCTGTCTTACGATGATGTTACCAGCTACCACATCCTGACCACCAAATATTTTCACGCCTAAGCGTTTACTTTCTGAATCTCTACCGTTCTTCGAACTACCGGCTCCTTTTTTGTGTGCCATGGTATCGTGATTTTATGGTTAAACTTTTTATTATTTCATTAACTTCTTAGCCTGACCTACCCAGTCTTCACTTTTGATAAGTTCGACAGTCAAGCCATCAATGTCAGCCAGCTTTTCCATATCTTCTTCTGTCAGCTTACTGATTTGCTCAAAAGTTTTGTAACCTTTGGCATTAAGCTCTTTCTCAAATACGGGACCGATGCCACTGATTTCTTTCAGGTCATCTTTCGTCTGCTTGGTAGAAGGGTTCATCAGTGCTTTAGCCTGTCCCACCCAATCTTCACTCTTGATGAGGTCAGCAGTTACACCATCAATATCAGCCAGCTTTTCCATATCATCTTCGGTAAGCTTGCTGATTTGAGCAAAGGTAGTGTAACCTTTAGCGTTCAGCTCTTTTTCAAACACAGGGCCGATACCACTGATTTCTTTCAGGTCATCTTTGCCGCTGTCTTTGGCTTTGGTCTCCTTTTTAGGAGCTTCTTCTTTGGCAGGAGCAGGTTTAGACTCAGTTTTCTTGGCTGATGCTTTCTGACCTTTGGCAAGGATATCCTCAATCAAAATTTTGGTATATCCCTGGCGGTGACCCTGCGTCTTCTTGTATCCTTTTCTTCTTTTCTTCTTGAATACAATAACTTTGTCACCACGACCGTGATCCAGGATTGTTCCTGTTACTTTGGCACCACTTACAATGGGCGTACCCACTTCAATGCCATTATCATCTCCTAAAAGGAGGACACGATCAAACTCGACGGAAGCGCCAGTCTCTCCTGCCACTGATGGGGCATACACGAACTGGTCTTTTGCTACTTTAAATTGCTTTCCGGCTATATCAACAATTGCGTACATTATGATTTACTTTTTTCAATTGAGGCGCAAATATAGAAGTTAGTCTTTGTTAATACAAATCAAAGCTGGCTTTCGTTTAGCCTTTTTTGAAAAATAGTACAACATTTCTAAATTTCATAAGAGATATGCTTCCTATACTCGATCAAAAGTGTAAATTCTTCTTAGTTTGAGTTTTTCCAGACTATATCAATGACAATTGGCGGGCCATTGCCTCTGCTTCCTGCTTGGTGTACGCCAGTTCCTGGTACTTTACCATCAGATCTCTTTTTTTGACAGCCTCTCCCCTGGCTATGTAGCGAGGAGAAACCACATAAACCGATTGTGCTTTCTTACGAAGAAAATCTATCTCTAGTAAATAAGCAATCGTTTCTGAAATGGTTCTCTGACTTGTCTTCGTAAAATCCGCGATGTCGCGATACTTACCTATAAATAAATGCGTTTGCTGATCAATACTGTTAATAATGTATAAAAGTACCTTCTTTTTCCCTTTTCCAAATTCACGGGAAGCCTGCAAAAGGTCGGGCAAAAAAGTCAGATAAAAGTGAGCATCCTTATAGACTGGCTTTTCCACCACTGCAAACTCCCTCTCTTCTCCGGTCTCCGCATTGATCCAACGTTCGTATCGCACTACATCTTTTTCTTTCTGAACTCTCGCTGCTTTTCTAGATTTATCTTCCATACTCTTCAAACTCAAGGGTTTATCCGTATAAGCTACTAATGTATTTGCTTTCATTAATAAAAGCAAATGGTATTTTAATTAAAAGCGATATAATTCTGTCTTTTCATCAAATTAATTTGCCTTTTCATAACAATTGATAGCAGAATTTATTTACATAACAAAGACTTCAGCTTTTCAAAATTTTAGAAAGGCATTTTTTTATAAAAAATCTTAATTATATTTAATATTATATAACTATCTGAAAAACATTTATTTATGTAAATATTTGTAAACTAAATGTTTAAAATATCAGACAGCTCAAAATCCCAAAAACATAAAATTGACTTTTTCTTTCGAAGCTAAATAAACATATTTGTCTTACTGCGAAGGCAAATTCTCTGAAATGCTTCTTTTTGGAGAGAAATGAAAAAAGTGCTTTCATTTAAGTATAGAAGTTTAACAAGTCTTTAATCATAAAAAGCAGATAGATATGGATCAGAAAACACTAGAAGCGCAAGAACCGATTTTGCAGGAAAACCCAAACCGTTTTGTATTATTCCCTATTGAGCATCCCGATATATGGCAATGGTACAAAAAGGAAGAAGCAAGCTTCTGGACCGCAGAGGAGATAGACTTAAGCCAGGACCTGAAAGACTGGAATAATATGACGGACGATGAGCGTCATTTTATCTCTCATGTGCTGGCATTCTTTGCTGCCAGCGACGGTATAGTAAATGAAAATCTCGCTGAAAACTTCGTTAACGAAGTACAATATACTGAGGCCAAATTTTTCTATGGTTTTCAGATTGCAATGGAGAACGTCCACTCTGAGACTTACTCTTTGCTTATTGATACCTATATCAAAGATACTAAGACCAAGAATAAGCTCTTTCGTGCGGTTGAAACCATGGATTGTGTGAAAAAGAAAGCCGATTGGGCACTTCGCTGGATTGATGAAGGTAATTTTGCCGAAAGACTGGTGGCATTCGCCGCAGTTGAGGGCATATTCTTCTCAGGAAGCTTCTGTTCTATCTTCTGGCTCAAGAAGCGTGGCCTCATGCCTGGATTGACTTTCTCTAATGAACTTATCTCTCGTGACGAAGGCTTGCACTGCGATTTTGCCTGCCACCTTTACATGAATCACCTGATCAACAAGCTGCCTAAAGAAACAGTAGTTAAAATTATTACTGATGCGGTAACCATTGAAAAGGAATTTGTAAGTGACGCACTGCCGGTAAGCCTTATAGGCATGAATGCCGACCTGATGTGCCAGTACATTGAATTTGTAGCTGATCGCTTGTTGCTGGAGTTAGGCTGTGACAAAGTTTATAAATCCAGCAATCCATTTGACTTTATGGAGATGATCTCACTGCAAGGTAAGACCAATTTCTTTGAGAAACGTGTAGGTGAATACCAGAAAGCTGGCGTGAAAAACAGCTCTGAAGATCAGGGTAAGCCTAAATTCTCACTTGACGAAGATTTCTAAAAACGACCGTTCATTAAAATTTTATCACCCACTAATCCCCAAACCCTATGCTAGTAATCAAAAGAGACGGCAGGCGAGAGTCGGTCAAATTTGACAAGATTACGGCCAGAATTGAGAAACTCTGCTACGGCCTTGATGTCAATCACGTACATCCTGTAGAAGTGGCAAAAAAGGTAATTACCGGTATCTATGATGGTGTAACCACCATAGAACTGGACAACCTGGCTGCAGAAACTGCTGCTACACTTACGGTGAAGCACCCCGACTATGCTGTACTGGCTGCCCGAATTGCTATTTCTAACCTGCATAAGGTAACCAGCAAGTCATTCTCCAATACTATGAAGCGTCTTTACAAGTATGAAGACCCTAAAACCGGAGAACATGCGCCGCTGATCTCTAAGGATACTTATGCGATCATCAAAAAGCATGCGGCTCAGTTGGACTCTACCATCATCTACAGCCGCGACTATAATTACGATTATTTTGGGTTCAAAACCCTGGAGCGTTCTTACCTGATGAAATTGGACGGTAAAGTAGTAGAGCGTCCTCAGCATATGCTGATGCGTGTGGCAGTGGGGATACATGGTGAGGATATAGAAGCAGCGATTGAAACTTATAACCTGCTTTCAGAAAAGTGGTTCACACACGCAACGCCTACCCTCTTCAATGCGGGTACGCCTAAGCCACAAATGTCATCTTGCTTCCTGCTTACCATTAAGGAAGATTCTATTGATGGTATTTACGATACACTGAAGCAGTGTGCTCAGATTTCGCAGTCTGCCGGAGGTATAGGTTTGAGCATCCACCATGTAAGGGCTACTGGCTCATACATCCGTGGTACCAATGGTGTATCCAATGGTATTGTGCCCATGCTGCGTAACTTTGACATGACCGCTCGTTACGTAGATCAGGGAGGCGGAAAACGTAAAGGTAGCTTCGCCATTTACCTGGAGCCCTGGCATGCCGATGTGTATGACTTTCTGGATCTGAAGAAAAACCATGGTAAGGAGGAGCTTCGCGCCCGTGACCTGTTCTACGCCATGTGGATTCCTGACCTTTTCATGAAGCGTGTAGAAAGCAATGAAGAATGGTCGCTTTTCTGCCCTAATGAGGCACCCGGTCTTTACGATAGTTATGGGGATGATTTTGAGAAGCTATACGAAAAGTATGAGCGTGAAGGCAAAGCCCGCCGTACGGTGAAAGCACAGGATCTGTGGTTTGAAATTCTGGAATCTCAGATTGAGACTGGTACGCCTTATATGTTGTATAAGGATCATGCAAACCGCAAGTCTAACCAGAAAAACCTGGGAACCATCCGTTCTTCTAACCTCTGCACCGAGATCATGGAGTACACTTCTCCTGACGAGGTAGCCGTATGTAACCTGGCTTCTATTTCTCTGCCTAAGTTTGTGACAGAGGATGGTAAATTTGACTACCAGAAGCTATATGAAATTACCAAGGTAGTGACTCGTAACCTGAACAAGGTGATAGATGTCAACTACTATCCGGTGCCTGAAGCCCGCAATTCCAACATGCGCCACCGTCCTATCGGAATTGGTGTACAAGGATTGGCTGATGCTTTTATCATGCTCAAAATGCCTTTTGAGTCTGAGGAAGCTAAGGGGCTGAACAAAGACATCTTTGAGACTATCTATTATGCCTCCATGGAGACTTCTATGGAAATAGCGCAAAAAGAAGGAGCATATGAGACCTTCAAAGGTTCTCCTGTATCCAAAGGCATCTTCCAGTTTGATATGTGGGGTGTAACTCCCGACAGTGGTCGCTGGGACTGGAATGCACTGAAGCAGAAAGTGAAAAAGCATGGTGTACGTAACTCTCTGTTGCTCGCGCCTATGCCTACCGCCTCTACTTCTCAGATACTGGGTAACAATGAGTGCTTTGAGCCTTACACTTCCAACATCTACACCCGCCGTGTATTGTCTGGTGAGTTTGTGGTGGTGAATAAGCATCTGCTCAAAGACCTGGTAGAACTCAACCTGTGGAATGAAGGCATGAAAAACCGCCTGATCTCTGAGAACGGTTCTATACAGAACATTGACGATATCCCTCAGCATCTGAAAGACCTGTATAAGACCACTTGGGAAATCTCGCAAAAGACCATCATTGATATGGCGGCTGACCGTGGCGCTTATATCTGCCAGAGCCAGAGCCTCAATGTACATATGCAGGACCCTAACTTTGGCAAGTTGACATCTATGCACTTTCATGCCTGGAAGCGAGGCCTTAAGACGGGCATGTATTATCTGCGGACTAAAGCCGCCACTGACGCCATCAAATTTACGGTGGACAAAGCGGCACTGGGACAGCCACAAACGGCCACCCAGCAGCAGATGGCTGCCGTCAGCGAGCAGCGAAATCAAAACCAGTCTGACATGCAGTGTTCGCTGGACGATCCCGACAACTGCGAAGCCTGCGGAAGTTAAACCCACTCCTCAAAAAGCGTTGGCAATTTTTTGTCAGCGCTTTTTTTTGGAACAGACATACTTAGAATAAGAACCTTAAAAAAAGAAAATCCTATCAAGGTGTAACTTGATAGGATTAAAGCCGAGTCGGTTACGGCATAGTGTTAGCCATATTTTCAAATCTAAATCCTATATATCATGGCTAAAACCAATGATGGTAAAAAGATCGTCCCTGTAAAGCCTTACACGCGCAGACAGGGTGGAAAAACTGTAAGGATATCTCCTCACAGACGATCAACGCCAAATTAGCATGAATGCTAATGTAATCAAAAAAGGACTGTAAAAATTTTACAGTCCTTTCTTCTAACATCAAAAATTTATGGTACCAAAATACGAAGTTCAAATCACGTCCAGTCATACATCAGTAAAAAAACTGAAATACTATAGTTCAATTTTGGCAGATCTGGACAGTGTTCAGAAAGCCTTAAATGTTAAACATGAAAAAAATAATCATATAATCACTCAATCTATTTTTGCATTCTCAATTATTACTTATGCTAGAGTTTTTGTAAGTGGTGATAGAACGAAATTAAATATCAAAACAATAAAAACTTTTAACCCTGAAGAAAAAGAATTCCATAACAAATTGATGAGTATGAGACATCAATACATTGCACATGCGGGTAATAATGAATATGAACATGCTGAAGTTTATTTGCTTCTAGATGAAACAAAGAGGTATGTATTAGAAAATATTCACCAAAACACCAAAATGTTTAACTTTAATCAAGATGAAATACGAAAGTTCTTATCATTAATATCAAAAGTGAGATTAGAAGTAAATAAACAATCCGAAATCTTTGCAAAAAAATATTTAAACTCTTTATCTACTATTGAGCTTGAACAGCTCCGACAAATTGCAGTTCCATTCAAAAATACGGAAGTTTTATATTCTTCAGATTATAAGGTTCCTAAAGAAGAATAATACAACTATCCCGAAGGTCTCTGGCCTGACTCAAGCCAAGTACAAGTGGACCAGAGTCCCATATCAATATTTGTCACTGCTCCGGCAGCCCGGTCGCAAGATGCGAGCGACTGTAGATTGGCAAATAATCATACCTCCGCCTATATCATGTAAAAAAAATGAAAATAAGATGATAGGAGTATTGACTTCACTCCATGCCAGAATTGCGCAAACCCAATACGGATTATCCTTACTTTATCACCTGTACAGTTGTACAATGGCCTAGGCGGCCCCGATAGATCTCTTCACAAGAAGTTGTTATACAAGTATTGTGATTGATAGTCTCAAATATTGCCAACAACATAAAGGATTGGAAATTTATGCTTATGTGATCATGCCCAGCCATGTCCACATGATTGTTAGGCAAAGTGAAGCTAAACTGGATAAAGTAATTGGCGAGTTTAAGGGTTTTACAGCAAAAGAAATCCTCAGGATGATTGCAGAGTCACCTCAGCAAAGTCACAAAAAATGGTTGCTACATATGTTTGCCTACGCAGCCAAATATCATATGCAGCATGCAGAATACATGGTCTGGCAATATACCAAGCATCCAATTGAACTCAGTAATGCAAAGCTTTTTCAGCAAAAAACGGATTATATCCACCAAAACCCATTAACTGCTGGATACATCAAAGAAGCTGAAAAGTGGTATTACAGTAGTGCTAATCCGTATTCTCCTATACATCTTAAAGAGAGTTAACATAAAAACAGAATTAATTGCTTAATTCATCATCCATAATTCTCTAAAAACACTGGCAAAAAATATTTGCTGCACTCATAAATTCTTAGCTTTAAAAAAAACTTTTTTAGCTATGAAACCAGTCACCCTACTTTTCACCCTAAGCCTTTTTGTGTACCAAACTGCCTGTGCGCAAACTCCCTCCCATGAAACCGCCTATTTTTCAGATGTCACTGCTACGCATGTTCCTCATGATCCTGAAGCCCATGCCTTGGGAGTAGCCCTTTCTGATGTTGATAAGGATGGTGACCTGGACGTTATCCTGGCACTGGAAATGGACGCTAACCGCTTGTACCTCAATGACGGCAACGGAAAATTTAGCTGGCAGAAAGGCGTATTTGAAGAAGCAGATCATGACACAGAACATGTACGCATCGCAGACTTTGATAAGGATGGGCATAAGGATATTATTTTTGTAGCGGAAGATGATCAGGTACACGAATATTACCTGGGAAATGGTGATGGTACTTTTCGTAATGTGAGTGATCGTTTGTTGGGTAAGAGTGAAGGCAATGGCTTGGATGTTGGCGATGTAAACGGAGATGGCTTGCCGGATATAGTTGTGGGCAATTCCGGTGAAGAAGGACAGAATTTTCTCTGGATCAATGATGCTTCCCGTCCCGGGCACTTTATTGATCGCACCGATGACTTATTACCACGGGTGAATGATGCTACCCAAAGTATTAGACTGGCTGACCTTAACGGAGACGGCCATTTGGATATGGTGGTTGGTAATGAGGTTCCACCCAATCGTTTGTTGATCAATGACGGAACAGGTAAATTCAAAGATGCAGCCAATCAGTTAGACCTTCCTATTCCACTGCATACTCGTGAAGCGCTGGTATTTGATGCGGATGGAGATAAAGATCAGGATATTGTATTTGCCAATCTAACCAGTAATGGAGGGGAAAGAGAAAAAAACCCTCGCATGCGTCTCTTGCTCAATAATGGTAATGCCCGATTTACAGATGTTACTAAAGATCAAATGCCAGAAAATACGTTTTCAACTTATGCTGCTGCGCCGGTAGACTTTGACCAGGATGGGGATCTGGACCTTTTGCTTAGTGCTATTGCCATTCCTCCCTTTGAGGCTATGCAAATGCATGCTTACCAGAATGATGGAAAGGGAAACTTCACAGAAGTAAACCAACAGGTGATTCCTGAAAATACTGTTGGCCGGACCTGGGGCATCGCTATCGGAGATCTCAATAATGATGGTATTGAAGATGCTATTGTGGGCGGATGGGGATCACAAGTCAGACTATTGTTAGGTAGGCAAATATCTTCTACCCAATAAAAGAATAACCAATACCCCCCTTATTTTATCCAAGTCCACAATCATAAAAAAGGGCAGCTTACGCCACCCTTATCTTCACTTTCCGTAAACCAAAAACACAAACAAATCCTATTTTTTATACAAAGATGAGAGTACGTCAAAGCTAAATGAAAAGTCTAACCTCACTTCTGGGTAAGTAATCGTGGCGCCATTAAACTTTTGTGTATGGGTACTTCCATCCAGTTTTATCGCTACACTCTTTACCGGACGGTACACCACGCCTACTGAAGACTTATAAAACTGACCATCATCGGATAAGCCAGCTTCATTGTCACCTCCATAGTTTTTATTTTGGATCACTTCAGGGCTTGACATCCAGTCCATAAATACATAAGGTATAAACTGACCTATTTCCGTCTGAAGGCTATAGCCCAGACGTACGTAAAAAGTCTGTACAGAGTAGTTTGCAGTAGTTACCACATCATTTTCAGAAAGAATCACATTGGGCTTGGAGGCGTTCGTGCCCAAAAAGGTTTCCCGCTGACGTGAATTGATACCGGCAAATTTTACCAAAGTCAACACACTTGAGGGGTCTCTTACTCCCTGATGGTTGGCTACCCAATATGCACTCTGTAAAATCAATTGACGATACTGCTTTTCAATAAAAGCGCCGTAAACCGTAAAATTATCATGCTCCATCCAGGGTAAAATTCCTCCATCAGGAGAACCTTCTCCTAAATTTACAGTGGAAGTGGTTCCTTTTCCATTGATACTTGAACTATAACCGGAGGTACCTATAATGAGCCCCTGCCGATCAGATTGATAACGAAGATCCCAGCCCAGAGGAATGATACCTTTGTTGGGTCCATTTTCTCCATTATCGGTACTTAAAGCATATGATATTTTATCGTTCAGGAAATGATGAGTACCATGTACCATAAAATTGGTAGTCCGCTCCAGAAACAGGTGATCATTATCAAAAAGCTCAGGGGGTTCAATACCTATAAACGTGGGTATCTGATCCAGTTTTTCGTTGTACAACCCAAACTTACGGTACATTTTTCCTGCCCGAACCTGAAAAAGCTCAGCAATTTTAAAATTTCCATAGGCATTACGTACTTCCAAACCATCTCTATCTGTACGGGCTAAGTTGAAGAATACGGAAATTTTAGAAGTAATATTGCCCGACCCATAAATGTGAAAATTTTGTACCGGTGACCAGGATATGGGTTCTGTTGAAGTGATAGTATTCCCTTCAGAGTCACTTTCCGGAATACGCATTACTTTCTCTACATTAGAGTTGATAAAGCCATAAAGTTTAAACTGCTCGTCGTATACCTCAATATCCAGCAGTTGCTCAATAGACATATCAAACAAATCCAGTTCGGAACTGCCAGTTTCGTTGTCCATTTGAGCAAAAGCCCTGATTTGAAATAAGTTGATAGTAAAGAACGTGAATAGTAAAAATTTTCCTTTCATTCCTTCCTTAGTTTACAGATGTATGAATAATAAAGTGAGGTGCTGATCTTTTTCCTCATGAACGCTTGAAGAATTATTACAGGAAGGTTGCAGTATTTTACTTAGGTATAAATCCTGTTTACTAATTGCAAAAAGTAATCCCAAACGATGAAAAAGTTATCTCCTGATTATCAAAAGATTACATCTCTAAGAAAGGCGGAATTAAAACATCTTAATCAAGTATAAATGCTTAGTAATTTCAGTTAAGTAATGGCGGCAGTAAAATTATTGATAAAATGGGCAGGTACTTATTGGTAATAAATCTGGAATTTTTGGATAAGGAATGAAAGCTAAGGAAGTTTATCTTTCATTATGTATAGGAAATTACTATTCTCTATAATACATAAAAGCAGGGAGCTACAAATAAGCAGTGATAAAGAAGTGCAATTCTCTAAATGAGTGTCTATTTGTGTATACAACTTTTTGTCAAGGACACACTGTTAGCTAAACAGAGAAAAAAATATTGCTCTTATAAAAATTTTAAATAAAAAAAGAAGTGTTTACCAGGTAGTAATCTTAGTTTCTCGCATGGCTCTCAGTATATCTCTACGACTTACCTGCCCCACAAGCTTTCCATTATGTACTACCGGAAATTTACGGTAGTGGGTAGTTAAAAACTCATTGGCTACATCCAGAATATCATGCTCAGTAGTCACCGTTTTCACCACTTTTGTCATATAGTCAGCTACTGTTTTATCATGATGAGGCATATTGTTATATGCGGCATCAACAATCAGTTTCAGACAGTCTTTTTCGGTTAGCATACCTACGATTGCGCGATTCTGGTCCAGTACAGGTGCACCTGTTAGCTTATTTTCCAGAATAATATTAATGGCCTCATCTATGGTAAGTTCAGGACTTAATGTGACTTCATCCGAAGCCATAAACTTTTCAACCGATGGGAAGCTCATCCCATTAGATTGGGGCTTCTCTGCTTTTGGACCTGTAAAATTCATGGCTTGTGAGGTTTAAGTTTTAGTAAATAAAAAACAGGTAAGATGAAATCATATAAAAATCATCCATAGATTTTACTAAATTTTTATCACATTCGCAAACATTCCATTTCCATGAATAATAATTTGAATGCTTACTTTCTATCAATGGGCCTTTTCCCTCACAGCATATTTGGTGTGAACAAACATAAAATCCTTAATTGACGGGAATGTAATATTGCTTTTTTGGAGCTATTAATGGGATTTTCATAGCTTCTCCAATAGAATTTTTACTTGAACTAGTACTCTTTCTTAAAATATCATCCAATTCTAAAGAGATAAAATAATTTTCAAAGCCTGTATTTTTTAATTTTAGCTCATTCTTTCGCCTCTTAATTCTAAATTTTTCTTGAACGGTCGTCTTACTGCTAAAGACTGATCTATCACGAGTACATAAACCTTGTGAATCTACAGGAGGGTGCAAGTCTTCATCATTCACCAATTCTTTGCCTATCTTCACTGGCTCATGGAAGGCAAAATCACTATAATAAATCGGAATTGCAGTATTGTTAGAAAAGAAAATATTGGAATTGACTTCTTCTTCAGATCGGATAATCAACGAACTACAATCATTTAATACAATATCTTCAGGGTTATCATTCGCTTCATTTTCCGTTGTCTCTATATGATAATGATATGAGTTGGAATAAGGATGGGTATTGATTTGAGACATATTTGCTGCCGGTTCATTTTCAGATGGGTATACAAAATATGAATCAAACCTCTCATCGCTTATATTTTCATATGTGTTTTCTACGGTATCTTTTTCAATTTTTGTTTCATTTTTTATGAAGGAATAATCCAGAGCACGGCATCTGATACCAACTACTTTTGAAGGGTTGCATAATGCCTTATGTGAACCTGTATAATTTTCACTATAATCTTTTTGTTTCTGCTCCTTAACGGCTATTCCACCGTAACTGTAAATTTCCTGACTTTCAAAATGGGCTCTTTCATCAGGAGAGATGCCTATCCTTTTGATTTCTGACCAGATATGGTTCCAGGTTTCATTATAGTTTTCTTCAATTTTGACAGTATGATGAACACCTCTTGGTTGCGCATCAACTGGGATAGTAGCATTCACAATTTTTCTGTGTTTATTAAATATGCTTCTCATTATACGACAGTTTATACTAAAATACCTTTTACAAATATAATGTAAGAAAATATATAAATTAAATTTTTATTATATTTTTTTGTATTATTTAAATATAAATTCTCCCTAAATACGTGAAAAAAGCTGTTTGTGGTTTGTTTAAGATCTCTCTTTTTTAAAGGAAAGTTATCTCATGAATTAATTCATGCTTTGAGATAAAAAGAGCCACTATTATTACTGATGAAAGACTTAAGGCCTAAAGGCTGTAAATTTCCCTACAAAGCTATTTTCAGCTACTGTATAAAAAAGCCAAGGATTAACAGAGCCGAGTATTAATATGATTTTGAGGAGAATTAGCTTTCATTGTCATGCAGATGACAAAACGCCTTCAAGATCTGCCCCACCTAACTACCACCACAATAAATCATTTATTGCCACGTACCATTTAATGAATAATCTAATACTCAAGATCCGCTATGCAGAAGATTTACATGTTAATTTTCACTTCTAGTTGTAAGCCATATGAAGTATCCATCTGCAAGCAAACAGATATTTATATTAGCCATATCGTCCACGATGTTCTTTCTGGCTTGTAGCCAGGAAAACGATATTGTAAATCCGGAGGTAGAGGTAAACGAAACTGAAGTAGCACAATATCCCGAAGTGGATGAAGCGCTGCATACTTATTTTAGTAGGTTTGAGCATGAGGCCCGACAAAGAGGTTTATCCTATGATCTTAACACTTTGAAAATTACGGGTGTGATTAAAGAAATTGATGAAGAACACGTAGCAGGACAATGTGCCTATAATCGCTTTACTAGTCCAAGACAAATTACCCTAGATAAATCTTTCTGGGAAAGCTCTTCCGATCTCCTCAAAGAATTTATTGTGTTTCATGAACTGGGTCATTGTGTACTTAATCGTTCTCATCTGGAAACCAGTTTCTCCAATGGTGTCTGTAGTAGCATGATGCGTAGTGGAAACGGGGATTGTTTTGATTACTACAGTCGCTCTACCCGCAGCTACTATATTGATGAGCTTTTTGAAATTGAAAGTCCTCAACCCTTTTAACAAAAAAGGTGTAGCAAGCTACACCTTTTATCATTTTTGTAAAGAATATAACTAATAATAGCGATAGTTGGGCGGGGTATTTCCGCTCACGCGCACGTATAGGTTAGCTTTAGCTTTATGGTTGGTAAGGTGATCGTGTATCATTAACAAGCCTTGCATACGTGTGATACTCCTACCGGAAAAACTCTGTGTTTCTTCCTGCAAGGCTTCGTCAGATACGCTACTCATAATATCACCTGCTTCGCGAAGATTAGTTACAACATATTCAACCACTTCATCTTTGCTCATGGCTGAGGCATCCATTTCCGGTGGAGGTCCAGAAGGTTGCTCATCTTTCAAAAACATATTTGCCATCACTTTTGAAGAGCCCCCAATGTGAATGAGCTGTTCGGAAAATGTCATCACACTATCATGAGGTCTGTAATCGTAATTATCCTCGGGCATAGCATCAGCAAGTTCTTCAATCTGGGCAATTGCCTCTTCCCAAATCGGAGCTTGTGCTTCTACAAAGGTATAAGTGGTATCTGCCACCTCTGAAGTGGCAGTCTCAGTAGATGAAGTGTCCTGAGGGGTACAATACGTAAATAACAATGCTCCTACTGCTAGCGGAGCCAGGTTTTTAAGAGTTATCATGGGCTGGATAGTTTGTTTATATGAAGGTAAAAGATTTCTCCTTAATATTTAGTGAGAGGCCTAAAAATCTGCTTTACTGTAGCAATATTGTTTTTTTCAGAGTCCACCATTATTAACAAATCAGAAAGAAAATTATCTCATACAGCAGATATGTGCTAAACAAAATGGTAAGCCCTCATCTTATACTGTTAGAAGTATTTATACTTTTTTATGTAAATACTTTTTTGAGCAAGCGATTACGCAAAGGAATTTGGAGAGTGTAAAAAATCATCATTTTTTGCTCTCCAGAACTAGAAGATTTTTTTCACTCTTACCCGCTATAACGCAAGAAATAATTATGAAACTCTTATTGATTGTAATTTTATTGTCATGCTTTGGAATGAGCATTTGTCATGCTCAGGATACCGATCCTCAGGAAGAACAGATTTTTCCGCAACAAGCTGATGGAAGAGAGAAAGTACCAGAAATGGATTTACCTGAACAGGTTAGGGATGCTTTTTATGCAAGTGAATACCAGGGAATGTCTATTACAAAAGCGTATAGGCTGACAGGTAATGCACTTGACGATGTGTTGAACCTGTCTGAGGGACCTAAGCCAAATGTACTTTATGAACTTCGGGTGGCTAATGAAAATCATATTGATATTATCTATTATACACCAGAAGGCATCCGGTATGATGCGGCTCAAAAATCATAACTGAAGAACTCCTCCTTTGACGTCATGTTGTTAAGTCACTCCCAGACTTGTTTTATATGATAACGCACACTATAAATGAACGAGAAATAGTCTGCTTACTTCAAGTGAAATGCTATCCCCTAAATGAGAAGCATTTAACGAAAATACTAATGAAGCCCCTGCTGGTAGAATGAATAATACAAATTTTGCTTACCACTCATTCAACTTTAATACATAAGCATCCAGATAGCTTACAATACGACAATTTCAGGCTTAGCAATAACATGAATCTTCATCTATACTATCGTAAAAAGTTTGAGAAACCACCAGTTCATTTTTTGACAAACTGGTGAGAATAGTGAGGCCCGGTGGGGATAAGCATTAAACTGATTGACGAATTAAGTTTTCTAAATTTCAGCTAAATAGCATGTATGGCTATTTTTCGCTATTTTTATTTTACTTTGAAGCACAAAAAGTGATCTCATAATTTTCAACTTGAGCATTAAAGCGGTTATTCATTCAGGAAGTATTTCCACAAAATACATTCAACCAACTAATGTTAAACTATTCTACTCAAATCAAACTATGGGAAAATTTATTATCAGTAAAAGGAAAGATGGAGAATTTCATTTTAGCCTTAAGGCAAGCAACGGGCAAATCATTTTAAGCAGCCAGGGTTATAAGTCCAAGCCAAGTTGCATGAAAGGTGTTGAATCTGTTCAAAACAATGCGGCAAATGACAAGCATTTTGAAAAGAAGACATCTTCAAACGGAAAGATTTTCTTCAATCTTAAATCTTCCAACGGACAAGTGATAGGTACCAGCCAGATGTATGCCAGCGACGCATCCTGTAAGAAAGGTATAAACTCTGTCCAGGTCAATGCGCCAAAGGCTGAAATTGATGACCAGACTGTCTAACTTGTGTGGTCTTAAAAGGCATCCTTTCAGGCCAGATGCCTTTTTTCTCTGCTTATTTTATAGATTTATGCTCTTTTTACCTGAGTGATGATAAATCTGTTTTTCTGTAACAATCAAGTGCGATCCAGATTAGAGTCTGAAGGTGCGTTTGTACCTTTAATAATAAAATTTAGCCACTAAAAAATATCCCTGAAAATTCATTCAGGAAGGAAAAGCACTAAGGTTTTTCTTTAATAAAAAAGGCAATTTCCTGATGAGAAAATTGCCCTGATATTTTAACTAAGTCTCTTCAATGCAGCTCAACGGGCTGAAGCATTTCCTTTTCCATTGCTATGTTGCAGCACCATTTCAGAGAGCTTCTCTCCTCCTTTGATTCCAAAATCCAGTGTACGAATAGGGAAAGGAATCATAATATCGTTTTCGTTGTAAGCCACCTGAATAGCCATTACCGCATCACTTTGAGCAGCCAGAAAATCAGGCTGTTTGGGAGAATTAGCCCAAAAACGTACTGAAAAGTTGATTGAGCTATCACCAAATTCATTAAAGAAAAGCGTAACATCACGGCTTTTGTCAATGCTATCCAATTTTGAGACAGCATCAATAGTAACTTTTTTAACCTTAGCCAGATCATCACCATAAGAAACTCCAACTCCCAGATCTACTCTTCTTTCGTTAGTACGGGTATAGTTGACAACTACATTTTGAAAAAGCTGCTTATTAGGAATCAACACTTCCAGCCCTTGAAAGGTGTTGATAGTAGTAATTCTAAGGCTAATATCTGTCACTATTCCCATACGACCATCATTCTCTATAATATCACCAACTCTGAAGGGCTGTTGAAAAGCGATGATAATCCCGGAAATAAAATTGGCCGCGATATCCTGAAAGGCAAAACCTAATGCTAAACCTACAATACCAACACCTGCCAGTAAAGAACCTACTAAAGTTGTAAGCTCTAGTATACCCAGGGCGATGAATATTCCAGTTATAAAAAGCCCAATGAATACAATGTTAGAGAACAGGTTATTTACAGCATGATTAGAAGATATCCGGTAAAATAAATTCTTAACACCATTTCTTGCTAAACGAGCCAATAGGTAAAACGCAATGACAATGATCACTGCTACCACCAAATTTGGTGACATTTTGATCAGCGCACTTAACCAACTTTCTAACTTATCAGTAACAAGCTTAAGTGGATTTTCTATGTTAAATTCCATCAAAAAAATAGAGGGGAGTGCCCCCTGAATTATGTCAAGTTGATAAATTTCTTTCTTTTCTTAGCCTCTTTGATAGATTTCTGGCTTCTTTTAGAATAATCAGAAATTAGCTCACTTACAGTTTCTAAAAGATTGTAAATTCCTTCGTTGATGGTTTTTTCCATATCGGATTTTAAGCGGCTGCTGTCTTTGCCAAACCTTCTTTTGGTTTTACTCTTCGTGCTGCTGTCCTGTGAAAAAATAATACTGGCTGCAATACCCGCTGCTGCTACAGTTAAAATTCCGGTCAATAGTCTCATTTTTAAAAATTATATGGTTAAACAATAATACTATTCAAAGTCAAGAAGAAAGCCTTTTTGATGAACCAGCTTCCCTCTATTAGAAAAAATAGTCTTAAAAAATTAAGTACAAACTATAGTCTTAATTGTTTATAAATATGTTGAATTAACTAAGATCAGCCTTATTTGTTGGATAAGTGGAGCTTTTTTAAAAAGCAATTCAATTTCCCCCGCTTATTTCTCTTACTTTCTCAAAAAAAGCCTTTTTCCTTTCAGATTTCACAGTCCAATCTACCGGCACACTCTGATATCCTTCCTCAAAACTTTCGCCTTCTCTTCGGAAGTCAAAGTAACCCCAGGAGGCATATTCCTTTACTGCAGCTACCATATTATTTGTCGCTTCATCAAAAGCATAATGATCGTCCTCATTAAAAACGATGGGCATAGGCTGATAGCCTTCTACCTGCCGGGTTTCCCTAACCATCTCCTTGATCCGTTCGGGCTCTCCCACTCCATTGCCATGAATAAGTATATAGTCAGATACTTTCACTACATTGGGTGTAGGAATAGTACCCCCACCATAGCTGGTAGTCACCAAATAGCGGTAACCTTTTTGTTCCGTATCCCTTACTCTCTGGATAATCTCATGTATTCTATCAGTTTTTAAGATTGCGTGATCGTATTTATTAACGTCAGTTTCATTACAGGCTTCTATTAGTACGTTGCGATACCCTTTCTCAAAGAGCCAGTTCATTGTATTATCCACTGCGCTGAGAATAGCAGCCTCATCTTTTAGATGCTGATCCTGCCCAAAGTAGAATAAGCCCAGAATCACTACCATGCCCAGGTCATCAGCTTTTTTCAGGATTTTATCCAAACGTTGAAAATAAGCTTGACGCAAATTTCCTTCTTCATCAAAGGCTGAGTTTATCCAATTACGGTTACCATATCCCAGAGGACTTCCACCTTGAAGATTAAGGGTAAAAGCCAGCAACCCATAGTCGTACCACTCCTCCATTGCCGCTACAAATTCATTAGTATTCCTGTCGGCAGACCATTCTCCTGTATCAGGGTACTTCCATTCTGTGCGCGTTTCCGGATTGAGGTCATCAAATATTCCCTGCACCATACGAGAGTTGAACAGCAGCCCCTCTATTGGATTTCCCTTCCAGCTTTGACCTTGGTAAGTTGGTTTACCATTAATATAAAATTTCTCATCCTCAATGCTTACTACGGTCTGTTCCTGAGCTAACGCTGTAAGAGGAAATGCCAGTAGTGCTAGAATTTTGACAGCTTTTGAAATCATAGAAAGGTTGTTGAAAAATTATGTGATTGAAGATATTAAATTATGTGCTACAGGCAAAGCGGTTGTATAAGCATCGTGCTGATTAGATCAATAGCAGCATAACAATTGTTAAGAGTAATACTATTTTTTTGTAGAATTTATCTAAACAATATAATAGTTATACTAACAAAATTAATAGCTATATTGCCCATCCATATAATCAGATCTAGATTCAGAGGTATTGCTAACATATGATCACATTAACCTTAAACGAAAAATACTTTTTAAAAGACCCACAACATACTGATCTCGGTATAAAAATAGTAAGCAACAGCATACAGTTGATTGATGAATTGGGCTTTGAACAATTTACTTTTAAAAAACTGGCAAAAGAAATTCATTCTACCGAAGCATCCATTTATCGTTACTTTGAAAATAAGCATAAACTTCTGATGTACCTGATTGCCTGGTACTGGAAATGGATGGAGTACTTGATTGATTATCGTACCAATAATATTGAAGATGCTTACTTCAAGATGGATATTGCTCTTAAGACTATTTGTGAAGAAGTCACTTTTGATCCTACTTTTGCTTTCATTGATGAGACTGCTCTGCATCGTATCGTAATTGCAGAATCAAACAAGACATACCTCACCAAGCACGTAGACGATGACAATAAAGAAGGATTGTTCAGAGGGTATAAAGACTTATGCAAACATATCGCTAACATCGTAAAGGAGATCAATCCTCAATATCCCTATCCGCATGCATTGATCAGTACTGTGCTGGAGGCCTCGCATCAACAAACATTTTTTGCTCAACATTTACCTTCTTTAACAGAAGTGAGTAAGCAAAAGTCTGATCTAAATCAGCAAATCTTCAATTACCTGCAACATCTTGTACTAAGCGCGGTAAAAGCTGCTTAATTTTTTAAAAAAAAATTTGACTTACAATAATATTACGCTTATATTTAATAGTATTACTATTATAATTAAAAGTATCTATAACTTTTAACATCACCACCATGGAAACGGCGTTCACAATACCTAAAGAAAACCTGACTGGTCTGCAATATCCCAAAACAGACGTGTTGAGTTCTTTGCAGTTGCAAGTCAGAAGGAAGTATCAATTGAATCGTGCCATGTTATTAGGTAATCTGTACCATACGAAGGTTAGGATTATTTTCAGAGATTTTCATGGAATTCGCAGGATGGTAGAAACCACTGTATGGACGGTAGGCGAAGAATATATCAGTTTGAAGGGAGGGCGTACTATTCCGGTCCGGGCCATTGAAGAAATAGAATTTTGACCAGAGAATTTGCGTCTATCCATTTCCATCCAAAAAACTAAAAGGGGCTGTTTAAGCAGCCCCTTATTTTTTTTAAACCTCTTATCTGATTTTACTCCAGTTCTACTACCAAGTCATCCTGCTCCACCATCGTATTCACTTCAAGATGTACCTTCTTTACTTTACCTGCTCTTGGCGCAGAAATGGTTGACTCCATTTTCATCGCTTCAATGACAAACAAAGGTGTACCTTCTTCTACTTCCTGCCCCACTTTGGTCATTACACTGGAGAGCCTGCCTTGCAAGGGTGCACCTATTTCAGTTTCGCTGTCTTTTGCCGCCTTCTGATGCGCCACTACCTTAGACTGGAAACTGTTGTCCTTGATCCTTACCCTACGGGATTGCCCATTGAGTTCAAATGTAACCATACGATGGCCTTCCTCGTCCGGCTCGGTGATAAAAAGCAGCTTGATCATAATGACCTTACCTTCGGCTATCTTCACCAGTATTTCCTCACCATATTTAAGTCCGTAGAAAAACGCAGGCGTAGGCAGTGAAGACATATCGCCATACACTTTCTGATGGTTGTAGTAGTCTTCGTAAACTTTAGGATACAATTTGTAGGATAGGAAATCCAGCAGGCTACGATTTTCATCAAACCGTTGTTTGAACTCCTCAAACTCTTTATCAAAATCTATGGACTCAAGATGCTCATTCGGACGATCAGTGAAAGGCTTTTCTCCTTTCAGCACCAGTTGCTGTATTTTCTCAGGAAATCCGCCCGCAGGCTGACCCAGTTCACCTTTAAAAAGACTGATTACTGATTCAGGGAAAGAAAGGTTTTTTCCATCTTTTAGCACATCTTCTACTGTCAGATCATTGGATGCCATAAAGATTGCCATATCACCCACTACTTTGGAGGATGGCGTTACTTTCACCAAATCTCCAAAGAGCTTATTGACTGCTGCATAATTCTTTTTGATGGTTTCAAACTTATGCTCCAGTCCCATGGCAGTGGCCTGCGGACGCAGATTAGAATACTGTCCTCCCGGAATCTCATGATCATAAACTTCAGCAGTACCGGCCTTCAGACCTGACTCAAAGGGATAGTAGTATTCACGCACCGCTTCCCAATAGACTGAATACTCATTGAGCGAATGCAGATCAATGGGCTGTTCTCTTGCATGTCCCTGCATCATCGCCACCACAGAGTTGAAATTAGGCTGAGAAGTCAGCCCGGACATAGCACCTATGGCTACATCTACCACATCCACGCCCGCTTCAATGGCCTTGGCATAAGTGGCAGGCTGAATGGAAGAAGTATCATGGGTATGCAGATGTACAGGAATATTCACTACTTTTTTAAGTTCACTAACCAGTAGCTCAGCAGCATAAGGTTTAAGTAAGCCTGCCATATCTTTGATAGCCAGAATGTGTGCGCCTTCATCTTCCAACTGCTTAGCCATATCCAGGTAATACTGAAGGGTATACTTTTTATTATCAGGCGACATCAGATCTCCGGTGTAGCAGATGGCTGCCTCAGCGATTGATTCCGTTCGTTCTGTGATAGCTCTTATGCTTACCTTCATCGCATTGACCCAATTCAGAGAATCAAATACCCGGAAAATATCTATTCCAGTTTCGGCAGCTTTCTCAATAAACTTCTCTATCAGGTTATCAGGATAAGCTTTGTAGCCCACAGCATTGGAACCACGAAGAAGCATTTGCAAAAGGATATTAGGCACCGCTTCTCTGATCTGCTGCAGGCGTACCCAGGGGTCTTCGTGCAGAAAGCGCATACTTACGTCAAAGGTAGCCCCTCCCCAAACTTCCATAGAAAATACCTGCGGATGATGCTTGGCGAAGCTCTCAGCTACTTTCAGCATGTCTATGCCTCTCATGCGAGTAGCCAGCAATGACTGATGCGCATCGCGGAAAGTAGTATCGGTATACTGTATTTTCTTTTCATTTTTCAGCCAATCCACAAATTTTCCCCTACCCATCTGTTTGAGCTTGTCTTTCGTTCCTTCCGGATAAGGCACATACTGATAGTTTACTTTGTGACCAGAAATGGGGTCCTGCATCAGAGGGGATGGCAGAATTGGTGTTCTGAAAACCTTATTTGGGTCCATGAAGCGGATATTAGGATTCCCGTTGACCGTAACATCTGCCAGATACATCAATGTGCGGGTTGCCCTATCCAGACCTTCTCTGATCTCAAACAACTCAGGATTGCTTTCAATAAAATTTACGGTCGCTTCTCCTCGGTAGAAAGTAGGATGAGAGATGACATTGATCAGAAAGCCTATGTTAGTCTTAACACCTCGTATTCTGAATTCACGTAATGTTCGCTGTAATCTCTGAGAAGCTCCTTTAAGCGTACGACCGGTGGCAGAAACCTTGACCAGCATAGAGTCAAAGAAGGGAGAAATGGTGACTCCGGGGTATGAACTACCTTCATCCAATCGGATACCAAAACCACCAGCATTACGATAGGCTATGATGGTACCGTAGTCAGGACGGAAGTTGTTTTTAGGATCTTCGGTGGTTACCCTACATTGAATGGCATAGCCCTGTACTTTGATGTCTTCCTGCTTGCGGATGTAGATTCGCGGATCAGCCAGTTTCCGCCCCTGCGCAATCAGAATTTGCGAACGAACGATATCTATGCCGGTAATTTCTTCAGTTATGGTATGCTCAACCTGTATGCGCGGGTTGACTTCAATAAAATAGATGCCTTCATTCTTGTCTACCAGAAATTCAACCGTACCTACATTATTGTAATTTACAGAGCGGGTAATTTGTAAAGCATACTCGTAGAGTTTGTCCTTGGTCTCCTGTTTCAGGTTAGAAGAGGGTGCTACTTCTACTACTTTCTGAAAACGTCGCTGTACAGAACAATCACGTTCAAAAAGATGGACAATATTCCCAAAATTGTCACCCATGATCTGCACTTCAATGTGTTTGGGCTCTTCAATAAATTTTTCCAGAAAGACAGTGTCATCCCCAAAGGCTTTCTTGGCTTCCCCTTTGGCTTCGGAGAAAGCATTTTTCAGGCTTTTGGCATCACGGATGACGCGCATTCCGCGTCCACCACCGCCAGCTGCCGCTTTGAGCATCACTGGAAAACCTATACGCTCCGCCTCTTTCAGCGCAATTTCTTCTGAAGTCAGATCCTCCTTGCTATCTTCAATAACTGGGACTTTGGCATTGATCGCAATCTTCTTGGCTGATACTTTATCGCCCAGCTTTTCCATTACCTCTGGTTCGGGGCCTATGAAGATGATCCCTTCTTCTCTGCAGCGACGTGAGAGTTGAACGTTTTCAGAAAGAAAACCATAGCCCGGATGAATAGCATCAACATTTTGGCGCTTGGCTAGTAAAATAATTTCTTCAATATCAAGGTAAGGTTTGAGAGGTTCATTGTCCTCACCAACCTGATAAGCTTCATCTGCTTTGTAGCGGTGTAATGAATAGCGATCTTCGTAAGTGTAAATCGCAACGGTTCTTATTCTTAGTTCTGAGGCAGCACGGAGGATTCTTATGGCAATCTCCCCGCGATTAGCTACCAGAATTTTTTTCAGTTTCTTAAGGTCGTTAGGCATGCTTAGTGGTTAGCTTCAGTGTAAAAATGATATTCTTTTGCGCCTTAAATTAAAAAATTAATCGTGAAAGCGATAATAGATTAACATCTTCTTACTCACAAGTTGTAAACTTTCACACCAGCCTATCTTTTTGAGTAAAAAAATTCATCAATTTGATTATTTTTCTATCATATCGTGCTAAAAACTGACTTTTGTCATTTCCAATGGCAGGTATAAGTGTTTACTTTGTACGAGTGAATCTTATGTATAAATATTTGATGAGTTCATTGAACCTTAGTCGCCAAACTTCACGTTGTATTAGCGGATAAGTTAAAAATGAGCCTCTCCATTTAAATTGATTCTAAATTAGCTTTCTAAGTGAGGTTCATTTTAAAGTTCAAAGAACTGAAATTATCTTTGCCCATTGAGTTTACTTTCATGATGCAAAACAACTTCAAATTCGTCAGCTTAACATACAAAAACAGCCCTATTGAGATTCGTGAGCGGGTTGCATTAAACGAACAGCAGTATTCTGATTTACTGCGTAAACTCAAAAGCATTACCAACATTTCCGAGGCTCTCGTCCTTTCTACCTGCAATCGCACTGAAGTTTACTATTCTGCCAAGCAAGATTTGAGCGATGAAATCATCAAACTTATCATCGTTGAAAAAGGACTTACCGATATAGCTGATAGCATCCATCAATATTTTGTGAGCTGTAACGATGAAAATGAGGCGATGCGTCATCTCTTTCATGTAGCTATTGGCCTTGAGTCTCAGGTGGTGGGTGATATGCAGATTTCCAATCAGGTGAAAAGAGCCTATCAAGCCTCTGCTGATGAAGATATGGCTGGTCCTTTTCTTCATCGTTTGCTGCATACTATCTTCTTTACCAATAAAAGAGTAGTACAGGAAACACCTTTTCGCGATGGTGCTGCCTCTGTTTCATATGCTGCCTCAGAACTCGTTTATGACCTGGCAGCCGAAATTATCAAGCCTCGTGTGCTGGTGATCGGTTTGGGTGAAATTGGTACAGATGTTTGTAAAAACATTGGTGATTCTGACAATATTGATGATTTGTTTAAAGTGACGGTCATCAATCGTACCCATGAAAAAGCAGTAAATCTGGCTGCACAATATGGGTTTGTTCCCCGCCTGTACGAAGAGGTTGAAGACGCAATACTGGAGGCTGATATTGTTATTTCAGCAGTTTCTCTACAGCAACCTTTGATCACCAAATCTCTATTTGACAACGGAAAAAAAATCAGTTATAAATATCTGATTGACCTTTCTGTTCCCAGAAGCATTGATGCGGATGTAGAAAGTGTACCCGGCGCGCTGGTTTACAACGTAGATGACATTAAAAACAAGGCGGATGAGGCCATGCAGAAGCGCATTGACGCCATACCTCATGTAAAAGAGATCATTGAAGAAGCATTGGCTGATTTAGAAGGTTGGGTGCAGGAAATGGAAGTATCCCCTACTATCCATAGGCTCAAAAATGCATTGGAACAAATACGTCAGGAAGAAATTGCCCGCTACCTCAAAAATCTGGATGAAAAAGAGGCTGAATATGTAGAGAAAATCACTAAAGGAATGATGCAAAAAATCATGAAGCTTCCGGTATTGCAATTAAAAGCAGCCTGTAAACGTGGTGAGGCAGAAACCTTGATTGATGTGCTCAACGACCTTTTTGATCTGGAAAGACAGAACACTCCCAAGGCTTAGTAATAACCATTTGTTTTACAGGTACTCCTGAATTGCCTGCCTGATAAGCTCTGGCTTTTCCCAGGGAATCAGATGATTCAGCTCAGCTTTAATGATAAGCTTAACTTCAGCATTTGTCATTTTTCTTTTGGCAAAATTAGCGTTGCTGAGAGAAACAAGCTTATCTTTTTCACCATGAATGATAGTGGTAGGTACTTTGAGCTTTTGCCAAAGCGGTAGCATAAGTCTAAGTTCTTCTTTGTGCTTCAATTTTTCCTCATTCGTCACTTTCCACACCGCAGGAAGCATCCATCTGAACACTTTCCACTCCGCAGGGTAAGATACCCAAAATACTTTTTCAGCTTCTGGATCTAAAGCCGGGGCTACTAAAACAATAGCCTTCACCAGTTCGGGAAAATCCATTGCCAGCCGTGCCGCAATCGGCCCACCGTAAGAATGCCCTACCAAAATCGCTTTTCCTTGGGATAGGCTCAGCAAAGGTTTAAGATAAGCAGCCTGGGCTTCAATGGATGGCTCAGTGTTGCCGAATCCAGAATACCCATAGCCGGGCCGATCCACTGAAATCATATGCGTCTGAGTGGCTAATGTGCTGTCGCTTAAGAAATCAATAAACGCATCCGATGAGCCGGGGGCACCATGTATAAAAAGTACCAGAGGCTTATCAGAATTGCCTGATTCCAGATACCTTATACTTCTGTTTCTCTCCTGATAGCGCTTAATAGCAACCTCTATCTGCTTTTCAGCAAAATACTGATATATCTCCTTATTGGATTTCCTGAATTGGGTACAGGCATGATGTAGTAATGAAGCAGTGATCATCAGTATTCCAATTCGCTTTTTCACGGTTTATCAATGGCCTCAGAAGGATCAGGATAGACAAGTTCATAATCCAGCTTCTGTTTGAGTTTCTCACTATTGATGATTTTGTAAGACGCAGAAGCTTTGGCATTAAAGCTGGGAGGTGCAAGGCCAAGCCGCTTGGCAGCAATCGGATAAAATTTTTCTTTTTCAGGATGCTGATCTCCACAGGCATTAAAGGTTTCACCCCAGCTATCTTTTTCTATCAATTTTATGATGATCCTGATACAGTCTTCCTGATGTATCAGGTTTACTTTATCTTTTCCGCTGCTACTGAGCTCTTTGCCGGCCAGAAACCTTCCCGGATTTCTCTCACGATTGTATAATCCGCAGAATCTAAGGATGTTGACCTGAAAACGGTTTTGATTGTGAAGTATTTGCTCAGCTTTCATAATGGCTTTACCAGAGTCGCTGATCTGCCCACCCGCATCTTCTTCTATCACTTCACGATTGAGATTCGGATAGACAGAAGTAGAACCGATAAATAATATTTTTTTGAGAGATGTCTCTCCCGCTACTTTTATCACCTCGCTGATTTGTTGAGGGTAAATGGTTTCAATATCAGGCTGACGACGTCCTGGAGGAATATTTAACACCAGCACCTGACTCTCAAAAAACTCCGGATGATAATCAGCATTGATATGAGGGCTAAGATGAATGTGAAAAGACTGAATACCTTTTTCAGAAAGGACTTGTAGCTTTTCTGCGCTGGTGCTTGATCCTTTCACCTGATAGCCATGTTCAAGTAAACGCTCAGCTAATGGTAAACCTAACCATCCACATCCTAAAATACTGATTGTTTTATTGTAATCGCTCATAGATTATTGCTGTATATTCATAAAAATGATCTTCATCCTATTTGTTTAGTATTCTTTTCAAAAAGCCTTAATTTGCCAGCTTTAACTCCAAAAGAATTGATAAGGTGACCTACGAAGGCAATTTACTGAAAATGCGTGTGGCTTTAGAAAATCCTGTCAGATATACGCTCAAACTGCAGGAAGATGAAATTGATATGAACCAGTTGTTAGGACAAACCATTCATATTGCCTTTGACGGAAGGATTAACTGTGTCAATTGCGGTAGAGCGATAAAAAAAGCTTTCGGCCAAGGTTTCTGCTATCCCTGTTTTATCAATGCACCGCAAAATTCTGAATGTATTCTCAGACCAGAACTTTGCCGGGCTCACCTGGGAGAAGGCAGAGATGTGGAATGGGAAGAAAAGCATCACTTACAACCTCACATTGTATACCTGGCACAAACAGATGCGATTAAGGTAGGGGTTACAAGAAGCACTCAGGTACCTACCCGCTGGATTGATCAGGGAGCAAGAAAAGCGCTAACGATTGCTGAAGTGCCTTATCGCTATCTTGCCGGAAAAATTGAGGTGGAACTCAAAGATCAGTTTACTGACAAAACCAACTGGCGAAACATGCTCAAAGATGTGGAAAGGGAAGGTTTACAGCTTGAAAACTACTGCAAAGAAGCTCAAATGTTCCTCAGTGACGAAGTTCAGGAGTATGTATTAGACGAATGTCCAGTCACGGAGATTCATTATCCGGTAATAGAATATCCTAAAAAGGTAAAAAGCCTGGGTCTGGACAAAAACCCGGTTATTTCATCAAAACTACTGGGCATCCGTGGTCAATACCTAATACTTGAAGATGGCGAGGTATTTAATATTCGCAACCACAGTGGATACTATATCAGTTTTTCTTACTGATCTACTCAGTTTCAGTTTTCTTCAATACAATTTTTTCCATCTGCTTACTCAGCATATCAGCATAAAGCTTCCTTAAATCCTGATACTGATCTACATCTATCATTGTTTTACTGATCTGAAAAAGGCTTGTGATTTGTAGTGTATTGAAAGTATGATTTGATTTAGTGATATAAGTAATAGAACCATCTTCAAGCTTCAGATTGATATCCTGTGGCCACTCTTCAAGGCTATAGCCTTCGGGAATTATAAAACTAAAATTATATTTCACTGCCATTCTATACCCAAAATCCACCGGATAAAAGCGCTTGGGAGCATTGAAAGGGTTTTCCTCATCAATCATCATAAAAGCATCAATGTAAACCAGGTCTCCCAAGTCTTCAGCAGGGTAAGGAGCAATATAACTCAAGCTAAATGGTTTTGTCTTGTCTTCCGTGTTCTCAATTTTTAACTCCTCCATATCCTTAAGTTGGTAAAGCTGATTTTCATCCTCCTGATAAAGTTTTCGTGCACTTAAGGCAGCATACTCACGATAGCTCTCTTTGACCTGGGCTATCAAGCTTTTCCGTTCTTCATCATATTTGAGCTGGCAAAATATATCGGCAAAATAAACACCCTGCTGACCTACATCAATCCACTGCTCGTCCTGCGCATCTTCATTCGCCACCAAGCCATATCCATTCAGACAGGCTTCACTGATCATTCCGAAAGGTAAGTCCTGGCTGGTTGCGTCCAACAAAACGCCCTGCCCATCCAGCTGGGCAAATACAATGGTATAATTAAACTGGTCAATCAGAGGAAATGAGGTAGTGATTTTGCCATGCTCACGCGTGCTGAGCAAGACGGCATGAGCTTCAATTTCTGCCTTTTTTAGCATATTCAATAGCAGTAAATTGATATCGGTGCAGTTGCCTGACTTATCTTTTAGTAATTGGTTCAAGGAAGTGGATGGAGCATAGCTGTTTTTCTTGTTCCAGGCAAAATTTTGCGTAACGTACTCATAAATAGCAGTCGCTTTTTCCTTTTCAGAATCAAGTCCCTCAGTCAGGGATTGTACAATATCTTTGGTATTATTTTTTTTAATGTTCTTCCCAAAGTCAGTCAGCTTCATCAGATCTTCTACTAGCTTAGGCCAGCTAGTCATATAATCTCTTACATGCTGGCCCGGATAGTTCACTTTAGATAACTGAAAAATAATTTTGGCGATATAATCATCACGGGTGGTCATATACTTCTCTTCCTGATAGGCAGGTATATCTTTCATCGCCCAATGATACCTCACATTATCATAAGTATAAGAGCCAAGTCGCTGCTCATCGTTCATGGATTTGGCATCCTGAATTTCAAGCTTGAAATACCCCTGCTTCAATATCATATATTCATAAAAGGCAGGTACAGTGAGCACATATTCACTCCATTGAACAGGTATATCCTGCTGAAACTCCCAGTCTTCCAGTTTAAAGAGAAAAGGTGAAATCAGGGTGTATTGATATTCTAACACTGTACCGGCTTTTACTTTGGGAAAAGCAAACTTGACATGCCGCCACTTTTCACTTACATCTTCTTCGTAAATATCATTCTTGCCTAACTCATCTCTCTGGATCATTCCATTTTCCAGATTATACACATAGCCTTTAATGTCCCTTATCGTTTCTGTACGGTTATACCCGTCACGATACAAGGGAATGACCACATTTCCCCAGCCCGTCCCTGCCTGATTGTAGACTTTTATTCTGATAGTGCGGGTGGTTTCTACCCTGAAACCTTGCCCATCAAGATGCCTGAAATTGGATTTGCCATGATCATACAGTATGACAGCGGAAGCTGAAGCATCCTTTTCATAAAATTCGTCATGCAACGCTTCCCCACTAACTCTGCCAAAGGTGATTTCTTGCGCTGCTAATTTTCGTGTACTAATACTTAAGAAAAAACAAAGGGAGATGGCGCTTATTATGAACTTATTCATCCAAAACTAAGATTATACATGAATGCAATCCTAATTATAGGATAAATAATATAAATTTTATAATATTTATCTATAAAAAATAATGTTCTACACTTTCTCAGTAATTATCAGAATGTGATTATTCTGACTATCGGTCGTGGCAAAAATGTAAGTATTTCCTCCTTCTTTCAGGCCTGTTTTTTTTCGTATCTGTACTACACTGTCGGGAAAATTACGTGTGGTCAGATTTGCTTTCAGAGAGGGTAGCAAAGCTTTTAACGCCTTTTTATTGTATTTGCTTAGGCATTTCAATTGAAATATTCTACCCGGAAAATCAGCTTTCAGCACATCTGAAGTATAGAGATGACTGTTAGGATGCAGCTTGATCAGCTGAAAAGCTTCGGCAATTGCCTTAAAAGCGCCAGCTTTCAGAATCGCAGCATTAGGTTCATAAATGTAATTGAGAGGCTCAGCGTAATTTACCTTCGCTTCTTCTTCCTGGCTTTTGCTAAAACTGAAGTTTTGAAGTGCATCACCTAAAAAGTGAACAGTTTCTAGAGTGGGTTCATCATTGTATCTCTTATCTAGCAGGTAAAGCACTTCTTTACATTCCTGATTGACCGCAATCACTATCACCTTTTTGACATACTCCAATGACTGTAGGGCAGCCTGAATATCCAGCAGCGGAGCGGTTTTGATCAGTACCTGACTGCTTTTCTCTAAAAGGCTAGTTTTAAGTTCTACAACATTAGGTATGCAATCTTCAAGGAGGAAAACCTTCCTCATTTGGTCATCCCGTCGGGCAGGATCTAAATAAATACAGTCTACCGGATGATTGTGTTGGGCGAGAAAATCTTCTGCTTTTGTATGATGAGTACGTATTTGTAAACTTCCGAGAACTTTGAAGTTATGCCTGGCAAGATCAAAAAGCGCTGACTGCTGCTCTACATAATCAGTCTTCTCAAACGACTTACTCAAATAATAGGTATCTATGCCCATACCACCAGTTAGATCCAACAAATGATTACCTGATACTAATGTAGCTTTGTATCGGGCAGTGGTTTCTGAAGAGGCCTGCTCTATGGAAAGTGATGGAGGAAAAATAATCTCCTGAGCTTCATACCATTCTGGAAATTTCTGCTTCGCTTTCTGCCGCGCCTGAATTTGGGCCGCTACTTCTTTGATGGGTATTTCAGGGTACTTATGTCCGGACAGCACCAGTTGAGAAGGATCATCTTTTTCGTGCGCTTTTATAAAAGCCTGAACTTCTGCTTTGAGTAAGGTTGAAATGTTATTCAAGGCTAAAAAAATAAAACGTCATTGATGGCTCTGGATAAAACTTAATACGCTTATCATTGAGTACCACCAATGACGTTTATCCGTCAATGATTAATATTCTTTGGTTATTCCTTAAGCATGCACCAGCTTACGCGCTACAAGGTATTCAGCGATCTGTACCGCATTGGTCGCTGCACCTTTACGTAAATTATCTGCTACTATCCACATGTTCAGTGTCTTAGGCTGGGTTTCATCTCTTCTCAAACGCCCTACAAACACCTCATCTTTATTATGCGCATTGATGGGCATAGGATAAACATTGTTTTTTACGTCATCCTGTACTACCACACCGGGAGTCTCAGATAGAATTTTTCTAACTTCATCCAGGTCAAATTCATTTTCAAACTCCACGTTCACCGCCTCTGAATGTCCTCCCATAGTAGGAATGCGTACAGCAGTTGCTGTTACCTTAATGCTGTCATCACCAAAGATTTTCACAGTCTCATTCACCATTTTCATTTCTTCTTTGGTATAGCCATTATCATAAAAAACATCAATGTGAGGGAGCACATTCATATCTATACGATAAGGATAAACCTTTGCACCTTCTTTTCCTTCGCGCTCATTCATCATCTGATCTACCGCAGCCTTACCGGTACCGGTCACTGACTGATAGGTGGAAACCACGACACGTTTGGCTTTGTATTTTTTATGTAAAGGTGCAAGCGCCAGTACCATCTGAATAGTAGAACAGTTGGGGTTGGCAATTACTTTATCATCATCTTCCAGTACATCTGCATTGATCTCTGGCACCACCAGTTTGTTAGCCGGATTCATACGCCAAGCAGAAGAGTTATCTACTACAGTAGTGCCTACTTCAGCAAACTTAGGAGCGTACTCTAAAGAGGTAGAACCTCCTGCTGAGAAAATAGCGATATCTGGTTTGGCAGCAATAGCTTCTTCCATCGTAATCACCTTGTAAGTCTTATCCTTAAAGATAATCTCTTTACCAGCTGACTTGGCTGAAGCTACGGGAAGCAACTCGTCTAATGGAAAATTTCTTTCTGCTAAAACTTTGAGGATTTCGCCACCTACTAATCCGGTAGCTCCTACGACCGCTAATTTCATGTCTGTTGCGTGATTAAGGATTTAAATTGATTTTCACTAATCTAAAGATTCACCTTTGATTAAACTTGGCAAAAATAGAAATCTAATTACTGAATTCAAACTAATAAAGCGATGGCAGGTTTTAAAACTTGTGCAAAATGATCAAAACAAATTAGATATTGCCCTTCAAAGAATGGAAGCTCACTTTGGACGGCAAACCCGTTTTTCTGGAAAAGGTCCAATGGATCTACTTATTGCTACTATCTTGTCTCAGCGCACGACCTATGTCAATGAGAAACAAGCCTTTGATACGATGTGGGAGTGCTTTGGTAGTTGGGAGAACATCATGCATGCCCCTACTGAAGCGCTTACCAAGGCAATTAGCACTTCAAATTATGCTGAAGTTAAAGCTCCCCGGATTCAGCAGATATTGAAGCAGAAAAGTAGAAAAGGGAGATTTCAATCTGGATTTTTTAGGAAAAATTCCTGTTGAAGAGGCTATGGAATGGCTAATGGCCCTGCCGGGTGTAGGCTATAAAACCGCTACTTTTGTACTATTATTTACCTTTCGCAAACCTGTGCTTCCGGTAGATACACATGTACATCGGGTATCTCAAAGACTGGGTATTATCGGAAAAAAAACGACTGAAGCGAAAGCTCATGGTGTGCTGCTGGCAATGCTTCCTGCCGATGCAGCCTAACTTCTCAATTTTCACAAGCTGTTCTTCAAGCACGGGCAGCGTATTTGTACCTGGAGCAATCCCAAATGTAAGCAGTGTTATCTCACTGATATCTGTGATTATTATCAGGAACAGAGTTTTCCAGTTTGATGCTACAGAGATATAAGTTCATGCATTCTCTATTACAATATTTTATCTGCAAGTATAGAAAAATCATTCATAAAATATCTTCCTTGTAAAGGCTGGTCAAATTGCTCAAAGACTTCATACGTTTGTGCAGCTGCTTTATCGTAGATATATACTTTTTGCTCATACGGATCAATCAGCCAACCAAAAGCCGCTCCATTGCTGATGTATTCTTTCATTTTGATCTGCAAATCTTTTAGCTGATCATTTTTAGACCTTAGTTCTATAACAAAGTCTGGGCAGATAGGCGCAAAACCTTCCTGTTGTTCTTCAGTCAAAGACTCCCACTTTTCTTTGAGGACAAATGAAACATCCGGCGAGCGTGTAGCTCCATTTGGCAGAGTAAAGCCAGCGGAAGAATCAAAAACATACCCCTTTTTACTTTTTTTGTTCCAGCTAGTTACCTCATAACTAAGATTTACATTTCTATTCCCTGATTTACTTCCGGTAGGTGACATAATAATAATTTTTCCTGTAGCTTCTCTTTCAATGCGCAGATGATCATTATCCTGGCAAAAACGAAAAAACTCGTTTTCTGACATTCCACCCAAGGCTTCCACATTGATCTCAAATTTCTCCATGACTATACTTGAATTTTCACGAAACTGTAAATTTTGCACTCTCACAATAAATATACGTATAATTTGTATCGCATAGGCCTGCTTCGCTAAATTGCAGACATACCAATTTCGCTTTTTAATCTGATTACATTATGAACAAGAAAGTTATTTTAATGATACTGGATGGCTGGGGCATAGCAGAAAACCCTGAAGTTTCTGCCATTGACCAAGCCAATACTCCATTTGTAGACTCTTTGTACTCAAAGTATGCGCATAGCAAACTTCTCACTTCCGGTAAAGCGGTGGGGTTACCTGATGGACAAATGGGTAATTCGGAAGTTGGGCATATGAACCTGGGTGCCGGTCGTATTGTCTACCAGATGCTGGAAAGGATCAATCAGTCTATTGAAAAAGGAGATTTTTTTGATATTGAGGTGTTGAAAAAAGCTTTTCAATATGCCAAAGAAAACGATAAGCAGGTCCATTTTCTGGGCTTAACTTCAACCGGAGGGGTTCACTCTCATATCAACCACTTAAAAGCACTCTGCAAAGCCGCCGGGGATGCTGACCTAGAGAAAGTTTTCATCCACGCCTTTACCGATGGACGTGATACCGATCCTAAATCAGGAAAAGGTAACATAGAGGAGATTCAAAAATACACTAAAGAGACTACCGGAAAGATAGCGACAGTGATTGGTCGCTATTACGCCATGGACCGTGACAAACGATGGGAACGTACCAAACTGGCTTATGATGCTATGGTAAACGGTAAAGGTAATCAGGCTGAGGATGCTGTGAAAGCAGTACAGGAGTCATATGATGAGGATGTAACCGATGAGTTCATCAAGCCTATTGTATGTACTGAAAATGGAAAGCCAGTTGCAACGATACAGGAAGGTGATGTGGTCATCAGTTTCAACTTCCGTACGGACCGCGCCCGTCAGATTACACTGGCGCTGACACAGAAAGATTTCCCTGAGCAGGATATGAAGAAGTTGAACCTGAACTACATCACCATGACAGAGTATGATGAGACCTTTAAAGGGGTTGATATTCTGTTTGATAATAAAGCGATTACCCAGGTAATGGGCGAAGTGTTGGCTGAGCACGGCAAAAAGCAAATTCGCATCGCGGAAACAGAAAAGTACCCTCATGTTACTTTCTTCTTCAATTGCGGTCGTGAGGAAGAATTTGAAGGTGAGGAACGTATTATGTGCCCTTCTCCTAAAGTAGCTACTTATGATCTGCAACCAGAGATGAGTGCCGGAGATATCCGAGATCAAATCATACCCAAGCTTAAGGAAGGTGAAGTAGATTTTGTCTGTCTCAACTTCGCTAACGCAGATATGGTTGGTCATACCGGCGTTTTTGAAGCAGCAGTAAAAGCCTGCGAAACGGTTGACCAATGTGCCAAGGCTGTCACCGAGGTAGCGCAGGAAAATGGATATTCTGTACTGATCATTGCCGATCATGGTAATTCAGATCAGATGAAAAATCCTGATGGCTCGCCTCATACGCAGCATACTACAGTACCGGTCCCTTGTATCCTTGTTGACGATGATTACAAAGGTAAAATCAAAGATGGCAAGCTGGGAGACATCTCTCCCACCATTTTAGAACTGATGGGCATCTCACAACCCAAAGAAATGACCGGTGAATCCTTGCTTGAGAGTTAATAATAATCCGGTATACATCATCATAAGCCTGGCTAATAAAGTCAGGCTTTTTTTTAGCTCATTGCTTTATCATCAAAGTTTTTTCACCTTTTCCCTCACCACATTCTCTTACTTCTAACTACTTCTTTTAGCAAATCAATCACTACTTTTAGTAATAATCTCTTCTATTATTAGCATCAAATACTACTTCTGGCAGTATAAAGTTAGCTATAAATGAGAATTGACGGGCATAGTGCAGCGCTTTACCTTTGTCTTAATTTATAATTAGTCTAAATAAAATATGAAAGCTGCTTTTTTACCTACTGCCACCTGCCTTATTGCATTAATGCTGTTCTTTGGCTGTGCTTACAAAAGTGCTGACAATCCACAAACGATAGAATCTTCCAAGCAAGAAAGGATCATCACGATAGGAGGAACCATTACAGAAATCACCTGTGCATTGGGAGCTGGTGAGCAGATTGTGGCAACCGACCGCACCAGCACTTACCCTCCTGAAATGCAAAGCTTAACTTCTATCGGTTACCGCAATGGAATCAAGGCTGAAGGTATTATTGCTCAAAACCCAAGCTTAATTCTAGCCGAAGCAGAATATATGAGTCCTGACATCTATACTCAGCTTGAGAGTGCTGGCATCCCTTTTCACATCTTTGAAAACAAAACCAACACTGCTTCAACCTATGCCATGATTCAGGAGATTGGTAAAGTGCTGGGAAAAGAGGAAAAGGCAGAAGAATTGAAAGCAGCACTTGAAAATGACCTGCAAAAAACTGATAGTCTACTCACTCAAACAACTGAAAAACCTACAGTACTATTTGTTTATGCCCGTGGACAAGGTACGCTTAGCATTTGCGGTAAGGAGACTTTTGCTGAAACGATTATTCCACTGGCCGGAGGCACGCTTGCTGTTCCTGAAATTGAAGGCTATAAACCGCTGACCACCGAAGCACTAATTAAAGCTAATCCCGACTACATTCTCTTTTTTGACTCTGGTCTGGAAAGCCTCGGCGGTGTAGAAGGAGCCTTGGAAGTACAGGGCGTGATGCAAACCATTGCAGGACAGTACAAAAATATCATTGCTATGGACGGGCTTTTACTTTCCGGATTTGGTCCAAGATTAGGCGAAGCAGCTTATGAATTAGCCCAACGCATTCATCCTGAATTAACAACTGCTTCTCTCTAAGCGAAGATGTCAACCATAACCGCTCCATACCGAAACAAACGCAAACCGCTACTTACAAGAGAAGTGCTGGTACTTTCTGGGCTGGGAGCCTTACTGCTCCTGGTGATCCTCCTTTCTGTAAGTACAGGCGCAGTGCACATTACAGTAGATGAAATATTCTCCATTCTGCTGCACAAATTAGGTGGGGCTGAAGAAGGTTTTACCAGCCAAACTGAAGTAGTGCTGTGGAACATCCGATTGCCACGTGTAGTGCTGAGTGTATTCATTGGTGCTGCGCTGGCTATTGCGGGTGCTTCTCTGCAAGGTTTGTTTAGAAATCCATTGGTAGAGCCCGGTTTGATTGGAGTGTCCAACGGAGCTGCACTCTGCGCCATCATCGTTATTGTCTTTGCCAGGCAATTACCGCAACAATTATCAGCAGTATTTGGTACTTACCTGCTACCTTTTTCAGCCTTTCTGGGAAGTCTGCTCGTCACTGTATTGGCATACCGTATCAGTCAGCGGCATGGAAAAACAGATATTGCCCTGCTGATTCTGGCGGGTGTCGCCATCAATGCCCTTACTGCCGCCCTGATTGGCCTGGTCCTCTACTATGCCGATGATACAGCACTACGCACTTTTACCTTCTGGAGCCTGGGTGACCTGGGTGGGGCTTCCTGGCAAAAGATAGGCTTCTCACTGTTTATCATTGCCATTCCAGTGGTATTACTGACTTTTTTCCACGGTGCACTGGATGCGCTTGCCTTGGGTGAAGCCGAAGCCGCACATCTGGGTATCCATGTAGAAAGGGTAAAATACACCGTCATCATACTGTCTGCCCTGGCAGTTGGTGCTTCGGTAGCAATGGCAGGGACCATTAGTTTTGTAGGATTGGTAGTGCCACACATGATACGGGCAATGGTAGGTCCGGGACATCGCCTGCTACTCCCCTCCTCCATCCTGCTGGGCGCTGCTTTACTTACGCTGGCCGATTTACTGGCCCGCACTATGGTAGCGCCTTCCGAGATACCCATCGGTGTCATCACTGCACTGATAGGGGCACCTTTTTTCATCTTTCTGTTACTGAAATCCAAACACAAAAGAATGCTCTGAGCCTATGATCAAGCTGGAAAATATTCATTACCAAATCGGCAAAAAAGCCATACTTCAGAACATTAACTTGGCTGTAGAACCGGGAGCCTTCACCGCTATCCTGGGGCCTAATGGGGCAGGAAAATCTACTTTGTTCAAAGTGATGGCCGGAGATATCAGCAAGCATGAGGGAAAGGTAGAGATCAATGCAAAAGCGCGCAAGGCATTTTCTCATCAGGAACTGGCCAGAATCCGGGCGGTTTTACCGCAATCAGTACATATACAGTTTCCTTATACCGTACTGGAGATCGTCAGCCTGGGCTGCTTTGTACATAACCTTAGGGCTAAAGCATCTGCACAAATTGCCTATAGCATGCTGGAAAAAGTAGGGATGCAGGACTTCAGCCAACGCATCTATAATACGCTTTCGGGAGGAGAAAAGCAGCGGGTGCAACTTGCTCGGGTGATGGCTCAGATTAACCATCAGCATTCTACTACTGCACGCTACTTATTGCTGGACGAACCTACTGCCAGTCTGGATATCGCCTGTCAGCATCAGATACTGCAACAGGCCAAGGCGCTTTGCGGAGAAAACATTGCCGTGCTGGCGGTTTTACACGATCTCAACCTGGCAGCCCAGTATGCAGATCATGTCTTGCTGATGAAAAATGGAAAGGAAGTAGCGCAAGGTTCAGTGGAAGAGGTCTATACCCAGGAAAACATAGAACACACCTATGAACATCCGGTACGGCTGGAATATCTACCGACCAGCCAACAAGCTTACGTTATTCCTTTGGCGCCTATGACAACTGATCCTCAACTCAAAAAAATTAATCATCACTCAAACGAAATATATCATGGATAATATAGCATCCCTTACCCTAGAAAATACCGAAAGCCTGAAACAAGCCTGGCAAGCACTGGAGAACACCCAGCCCGGCATACGCATCCGGGAAGCAGCCATTGCCTTAGAAAGCAGTGAAGCACAACTGCTGGCTACTACCATTGGTCCGGACTGTGTGCGACTTGCAGGAGAATGGCCGGAACTTCTCCAAGCATTCAGGAAGCTGGGCTATGTGATGTCGCTTACCCGTAATGATGCCTGCATACTGGAACATAAAGGTAGTTTTCAGAAAGTCAGCACCTTCGGTAAAGATGATCATCAGATGGGACTGGTAATCGGCCCTATAGAGACCAGGGTATTTTTTAAGAACTGGCATGTGGCCTTTGCGGTGATTCAGGAAAAAAAGAACCGTATTCTCAAAAGTATTCAGGTCTTTGACAAAGCGGGTACTGCCGTTTGCAAGATCTATTTGCAGAATCAAAGTAATGAAAAAGCTTTCTACGAACTGATAGAAGCTTTTCGCTCTCCCGACCAAAGCCCGGTACAGGAGGTAGGATCATACACCGATGAAACCTTTAGCGAAAAGGTAGATCAGCAGTCTTTCTTAGAAGATTGGGAAGCCTTGCAGGATACGCACGACTTCTTTCCTATGCTCAAGAAACATCAGGTAGACCGCTTTCAGGCGCTGGAGTTGGCAGTAGAGAAGTATACTTACCAAATCCAGACTGAAGCAGTACAGCAGATTCTGGAAGAAGCTTCCCGTACCAAACTGCCCATCATGATCTTTGCCGGCAACCACGGAAACCTGCAAATCCACCAGGGCAAGGTGCGCACCATCCGACTGCTGGAAAGAGGGCATGCGGTTAAAGAGAAGTGGCTGAACGTGCTTGACCCGGAATTCAATATGCACCTCAAGGTAGATATGATAGACACTGCCTGGGTGGTGAAAAAACCTACCAAAGATGGCATCGTCACTGCGGTGGAGCTTTTTGACAAAGACCGTAAGCTGATCGCGCAGTTCTTTGGACTAAGGAAACCAGGCATACCACAGAAACAAGAGTGGGCAGCGCTGGTTTCCCGCCTTCCCAAATTATCATAAGCCTGAAAAGTACGGTTCACCTCCCCGGTTTGTGTCCTCACAAACCGGAAATGCATGAAAGCATCAACATCAACTTAACCTAATTTTTCTGATTTTTTTCATCCTAAACTAAGACAGATGTCTAATTCATTCCAACTGATAGAACAGAACGAACTTGCCTACTCAGCGCAATGCAAAAAGACTTCCCGCTTACAGATGAGCTTCGGCAATGTGAGTTTGATGATGACTCCCAAAGAGTTTACCCTGCTCAAAAAGCATGTGCAGGACACTTTAATCAACATCAAAGATATCAGATGCCCCTACTGCCGGGATATTTTCATCAAAACAAGTGTCACCAATATGTCCTTCCAGTTCAGCTACGATGAGCTATGCCTTATGCATGACATTATGGTGAATACACTGACCCTACTGGAAGTACACAGTATTATTGATAATAATGCGTCATGAAAATGCCTGCTAATCCTCTCAACATTCGGCTGTTGCTCCTGGCTTTGTTCTTTGTACCCGGACTTTTGTCGGCACAAAGTGCTCAGGTCTCCGGCATCATCACAGACCAGAGCGGTGAGCGTGTAAGTTTTGCCAATGTCATGCTCAAAGGCACGACGAAAGGAACAGTTGCCAAAGCCGATGGTACATTCACGCTGGATAGGCTTGTCCACGGCACCTACACCTTGGTAGTCAGCCGGGTAGGCCATAAAGCTTACGAGCAGCAGCTTACTATTGCAGAAGGTGATGCCAAAAGCGTAAGCATTCAGCTGGCAGAACTCAATGAAGAGTTGGATGAAGTTACCGTGACAGCCACACGGACTACCCGCTCTGTTGAGCGTATTCCCATGCCGGTAGACATCATCTCGGGTGAAGAGATAGCACAAATAGGCTCATTCCGCCTCAACGAAGTGTTACAGGAGCAGACGGGTTTGCAGATTGTCAGTGATCATGGCACCGGATTGCAGATGCAGGGGCTTTCATCCGACTATATTTTGGTACTGATTGATGGTGAGCCGGTGATCGGACGTACCGCTGGTACGCTGGACCTGACCCGCATCGCGGTGGATAATATCGCGAGAATTGAGATCATTCGTGGGCCTTCTTCTTCCCTGTACGGCAGTGAAGCGATGGCAGGCGTGGTCAACATCATCACCAAAAGTGGGCAGCAGGGCTTCAATTCTTCCTTACGTACCAGGTACCGCAGCTTTAATACCATTGACCTCAGCGCCGACGCTGTCTACAAAGGTAAAAAGCTGTCTGCCAGCCTGTTTGTAGATCGCCTCAGCACCGACGGCTATGATCTGGATAAAGCAACGCTCTCCATGACCTCTCCTCCCTATGAGGCTTATACTTTTAACCCCAAGTTTGCCTATCGCTTCTCGGACAAGATCAACTTTAGTCTCAATGGGCGCTACTATTCCGAAAGTCAGGATAATACATCGGAGCTTACAATAGAGGAGGATGTTCATGTCATGGATGAGGAAGGCAAAAGAGAAGACTGGAATATTATGCCTACCCTGGAGCTCAAGCTTAATGATCAGCACCGGCTGCAGCTCAGAAGTTATACCACTGGCTACGATACCGAGTCCGGCATTGTATACCAGGAAGATGGAGAAGTCTACGATGAAAGTTACTTTCAGCAGCTCTTTAACCGCTCCGAAGCGCAGTACGATTGGTACATCAGCGATCAGCATATCAGCACATTGGGCCTGGGACATACCATAGAGACTGTGGAAGCTACCCGCTATGATGACGTCAGTAACTTCCACGCCAACTATGCTTTTGTCCAACACCAATGGTTGCCCCATGATCGTTTTAATGTGGTGCTGGGCGGACGCTTTGATACACACAGCGAATATGCCTCACGGTTCAGTCCAAAACTGGCGGCGGGCTATCAGCTAAGCCCCTGGCTTAAGGTACAGGCTTCCTTTGGAGGCGGTTACAAAGCCCCCGACTTCCGTCAACTCCTGCTCAACTTTACCAATCCTACTGCTGGCTATACTGTGATCGGCTCAAGTATAGTGGCAGAAAGGATTGCTGAACTTGAAGCCCAGGGACAGATACAAACCCTCTATATGGCCCCTGCAACCATAGAAACGATACAGGCGGAAAGCTCCATTGCTTACAACTTCGGGCTTAGCCTCTCCCCTACAGCCAGGCTGAAAGCCGACATCAATGCCTTCAGAAATGAGATCAGCCATATGATCAACTCCGCTCCGGTAGCCCTGAAAACCAATGGACAGAATGTGTTTAGTTACTTCAATACGGATGAGGTCATTACACAGGGGGTGGAAGTGAAGACCAGCTACCAGCTAAGCAGTGAGGTCAATTTCTCTCTGGGTTACCAGTACCTGGACACAAGAGATGTGAAAGCGGTAGAACAGATCAGGAAGGGTGAAGTATTCAGGCGTAATCCTTCTACCAATCGCACCGAACGAGTGCAACTGTCGGACTATGGCGGTTTGGTCAATCGTTCCCGCCATTCGGGCAATGCCAAGCTGTTTTATGTGAACAGCCGCCATGAATTTGACATGTCCTTAAGAGCAATTTACCGAGGTAAATGGGGACTGGGAGATGCAAACGGCAATGGCGTCATTGATGCAGAGAACGAGTTTGCTGATGGCTACCTGCTATTGAACCTGGCACTGCATAAAAAAATATTAGGCTGGCTCACTTTGGAAGCAGGGGCTAATAATCTTTTAGATAAAACTCCATCAGCAGAGCCTTCTCTGGCCGGGAGAATCTGGTACGGAGGTATCAACATCAACTTTAGTAAACTCAATAACTAGGCTGAACGATGCGTATGCGAGAGCGATGTACACTTATCAAGAGTACTCAACTCAATGTCATTTCGGAGTGAAACGAAGAAATCTTTACCAGTCTGAAGTATGTGAATTTTGGGTCATGGTAAAGTCTTTCTGGGTGGTATCAATTGGCTAAGGCTAAGGAATAACTAGACCACTGGATTTGCTTCTAATAACCTTACGACCTGTAATAAATCAGCATAACCTCAAATGTCCATAATAATAAAATTTAACCATAATTAACTTTTAACCATCATGTTTCATAAAACCCAAACCCTTTACCTTATACTTTTACTAGCCCTGGGCATGTTTACCGCCTGCAAAGATGAAGGCGATGATCCTGCTCCCAATGAAACGCTGGAAGTACAAACTGCTACTGACGTTTATGAAGCAGAGGGCTATGCTTTTTTTGACCTGGAAAGCGGTCAGATGCTGAGCAAATCAGACTCCAGTGGTACGCAGTGGGATCTTGCTTTTGATGGCACTTCTATCATCACCAACAGTGGAATTTCTGGTCCCGGTGAGGGCGGTGCGCAGATTATTGACGGTGTATTTGAGGAAGTAGACATGGCTCCCGGCAGCGGATACGCTACCGATGGCGAAGCATCTCTGGCAATTCCTGGCGGAGGAGGGAATGGCTGGTACAACTATACTGACAACAATGGAAACCCTGCCCATGCTATTTTGCCCATCCCTGGTAAGCTCATCCTGCTAAAGACAGGTGAAGGCAACTATGCCAAAGTAGAAATTATCAGTTATTACGAAGGCAATCCGGATACAACTACGGAAGAATTTGCCAGCCTGGAGACTCGTCCTGAAAGCGGACACTATACTTTTCAGTACATGGTGCAGCCCAACGGCAGCACTGACTTCTAACTAAAAACTTAAGCCCTGTAGCTGTCAGTTCCTGTGGTCGTTTCCAATTTGCAAACTACTGGCAGCGCAGGCACAATAGACAGGGGTAGAGACCGTGCATCAGTATGCGCGGTTTCTTTTCTTTTAAAGTACACAAATCCGTCATTCCGCAGTAAAAGGTAGGAATCTTAACCAGCCTGTATTTCAGAAGCTTTGGGGAACGGTAAAGATCTCTAACGAGATGACCTGAAAAACCCAGGTTTATTTGTAGAGAATTACCACTATTTTTGAAAAAACCTTAGCGGGTAAGCTTTTTCGCTTCTGCTGATCATTTGCCAAAAGCAACTTAGAAATTCCTTCCTTAGACCGCAGCACTTACCCAAATTCTCCTGAGCTTTTAAGCAAAAGATGCTGAGCAGTCGGACAAAAAGTACGGAGTTTTTCTACTAAAGACACTCACTTTTTCCCTCTCTTCTACGCTCTATTGCCGCATTTTTTCAATAAAAAAGCCTGACTGCTCAGGAAAGCAATCAGGCATGCACCGGGGACTTTGTCCTAATTTAGCAACAATCCGCTATACGATCAAAGTGTACTACCTTAGGCGCTGTAATAAAGTCCGGTAGATTCTCAATTAAAGCTGGTGAGGCTTCAGGATATGCTTCTTAACAAATACAGTGCAGCTACTTTATTTTATGTATCCTTTATGTAACTTTGATGCTCGTTAGCTTAAAGAGCATGGAACAGATTGTTAATTTTTGGGACAGCATCAAGGAAACAGTACTGGAGATACTTGGCATCTTCACCTACGAATTTACCAGGTTTGCAGGTGTACCTATCAGTATGTGGTCGCTTATCCAGTTCTTTACCTTTGTTTTTCTGCTCTTCTTTCTTACTGGCAAGTTTAATAAACTACTGGTAAACCGGATACTCGCCCGCTATAACCTGGACATAGGCGTACGGCAATCTATCGGAACCATCACCCGTTATATCCTGATTGTGCTGGGATTGTACGTCATTATTACGGCAGCAGGGATTAACTTGAACGCACTAACAGTACTATTCGGTGCATTGGGTGTTGGTATTGGTTTTGGTCTTCAGAACATTGTCAACAACTTTATTTCTGGGCTTATCATACTTTTTGAAAGACCCATCAAAGTAGGCGACCGCATAGAGGTGGCCGGTGTCAATGGTGATGTGGTAGACATCTCTGCCCGCTCTACAACAGTACTTACCAATGACAATATTTCTATCATTGTTCCCAATTCAGAATTCATATCATCTTCGGTAATTAACTGGAGTCATAACGACCGAAGGATACGCTTCAGGTTTCCGGTAGGTGTTTCGTACAAGGAAGATCCGGAAAAAGTAAGGGAGCTACTGCTGGAAGTAATGCAGGAAAATGAAGGGGTATTGAAGAGCCCTGCCCCTGATGTCTGGTTTGATGAGTTTGGAGACAGCTCTCTGAATTTTAACCTGATGGTATGGACCACCAAATTTGTCCAGCGTCCTGAGTTCCTCAAAAGTCAGCTTTATTATGCAATCTTTGCCAAGTTTAAACAACATCATATTGAAATACCCTTTCCTCAACGTGATCTGCACGTGAAGAGTGGGGAGTTATCTGTATCTACAAAAAAAGAAAACGGACTAGCAAACTAAATTTACATGAAGTCAGATAAGTATTTTGTCTTTGATTTTGACAGTACTTTTACCAAGGTAGAAGCGTTAGACATCCTTTGCGAGATCTCACTAAAGGGTAATCCTGCCAAAGACCATATCCTAAAGCAGGTGCAGGATATTACCAATACCTGTATGGAAGGCAACCTTTCCTTCCGTGAATCTCTGGAGCAAAGACTTGCATTGCTCAATGCCCACAAGAAACATCTCGCCCCTCTGATTGATTACCTCAAGGAGAATGTGTCGGTATCTTTCAAGCGCAACCGTGAGTTCTTTCAGACTTACTCGGATAACATTTATATTATTTCCAACGGCTTCAAGAGCTTCATCGTACCTATTGTGAAAGAGTACGGTGTAAAGGAAGCACATGTCTTTGCCAATGAGTTTGAATTTGATGAGGAAGGAAATATCATAGGTTATGACCAGACCAACCACTTATCAGGAGATGACGGAAAGTCGCAGATCATCAAAAGCCTTGATCTTCACGGAGATGTATATGTAATTGGGGATGGCTACAATGACTATAAGATCAAAGCTGCTGGTTTTGCCAATAAATTTTATGCCTTTACCGAGAATATTGAAAGAAAAAGCATACTGGAAAAGGCCGATCACATTACTCCTTCACTAGACGAATTTTTATACTTAAACAAAATGAACACTGCAATCTCTTATCCTAAGAATAGAATCAACGTCCTATTACTTGAAAATATCCACCCTGACGCGGAGAAAAAGCTTCGTGAAGAAGGCTATAATGTAGAAATTCATCCTGCTGCCATGGATGAAGAAGAACTGGCAGAGCGCATTAAAAACGTGTCTATTTTAGGTATTCGTTCCAAAACGCACGTTACCGAGAAGGTACTGGAGAATGCCAACCGCCTCATTGCATTGGGTGCTTTCTGCATTGGCACCAACCAGATTGACCTGGAAGCCTGCCTGAAGAAAGGCGTAGCCGTATTCAATGCACCTTACAGCAATACCCGTTCGGTAGTAGAAATGGCTATAGCCGAGATCATCTTCCTGATGCGTGGCTTCCATGACAAAAGCATGGGCATGCATCAGGGCAAATGGATGAAATCTGCATCCAACAGTAATGAAGTAAGAGGTAAGAAGCTTGGTATCATTGGTTATGGTAGTATAGGAGCACAATTATCTGTACTGGCCGAGAATCTGGGTATGGATGTTTATTATTATGACCTGATTGAAAAGCTGGCCTTGGGAAATGCCACCAAGTGCAGCAGCATGGAAGAACTGCTGGGTCTGGTAGATATAGTCACGCTTCATGTGGATGGAAGGGTAAGCAATAAGAATTTCATTGATGCAAAAGCTTTTAGTCAAATGAAAGATGGCATGATTCTGCTGAATCTTAGCCGTGGTTCAATAGTAGATATCAAAGCCCTCAAAGAGAATATTGAAAGTGGCAAGATAAGAGGTGCAGCCATTGATGTGTTTCCTGAAGAGCCTAAAAGCAATGATGAAGAATTTATTTCTGAACTAAGAGGACTCCCCAACGTTGTGCTTACCCCTCACATCGGCGGTAGTACGCTGGAAGCACAGGAGAACATAGCCGATTTTGTACCTAACAAAATCATTGAATATGTGAATACGGGTAGCACTACTAATAGTGTCAACTTCCCCAATGTACAGTTACCTCTCTTACAAAATGCTCACCGCCTGATGCACATTCACTTAAATGTACCTGGCGTACTGGCTAAGATTAGTAATGTTCTGGCTGAGCATGACATCAATGTAGTGGGACAATACCTCAAAACCAATGAGACGATTGGCTATGTTATTATTGACATTGATAAAGCTTATGACGATTCAGTGATACAGGCCCTGAAGAGCATTGATAACACCATCAGGTTCAGGGTACTTTATTAATAATCAAATCAGGTTTACATTGTATACTGGCAAACGTACATTGGATATTATAATATCTATTCCTACAGTTATTATTGCTGCTCCAATTGTATTGTTTGCTGCATTCTTGATCAGCTTATTATCCGGGTCTTATCCTTTTTTTCTACAGGAAAGACCCGGGTACTTAGGTAAACCGTTCACATTGTACAAATTAAGAACAATGTTTAAGAAAGGTGAATTCAGAAATTATAGGATACTAAACAACATAGGTAAGCTACTCCGAACTTTTTCAATAGATGAGCTTCCTCAATTTTTGAATGTGCTTAAAGGCGATATGTCAGTAGTAGGACCACGGCCTTTACTAATAGGGTATTTACCTTTGTACAACCCTTTTCAAAGACAAAGACACAATGTGAAGCCTGGTATAACTGGTTGGGCACAGATAAACGGAAGAAATGGACTTATCTGGCAGAAGCGTTTTGAACTTGACGTTTGGTATACTAAAAATCATTCCTTAACGCTAGATTTTTACATTATTGTAAAAACAATTATGGAACTTTTAAGACCTAAAAATGTCAAGCCTTCAGGACTTAAAGATCACGAAAAATTTAAAGGAAATAAGGTTGATAGTTGTTAAAACAGTTTATTCACTAATCTTGGACAGAATATTAATTATGCTGCTATCCTGAATAGCCTCAAGAGGTGACACTTCATTTTGCTCTAGTTTGAGCTTGTAATAAGATCCATTGTATTCAAGAAATAATCTTCTGTTATCTTCCTGATTCAGGGCTATAACCTTGTAGGGTATCCCCTGAAAATCACCATGTAGATACAATTTATTGTTGAATAACTGATAATGGAAAGTATACTTGCTATCTAATAAAGTCTCTATCTCTACTTCTGCATTAGATGCCTCAGAAGCCTGCAAAAGCGTTTTATCAGGAACTTCAAAGTCATCATAATCTATCTGCTGGCTATCTTCTTTGAAATGACTTAACACATCTGGTCTGACAAAATTTGGAATTTCATTTTTATCAGACACGGGTGTAGGTGCCGATTTTAACTCCATTTCGTTTCTTTCAGCCTCATTTGATTGTAATCTATTTACATTATTATCAGTAGAAGCAGTCATAGCTTCTTCACCGGGCTGTTCGTCTTTAAACTCTGCAATAGGAAGCTTAGGTTGGAGATTCTCCAGAGGAATGATAGAATTTTTCTCGGAAATTTCAATATCATCTGAATAAATTACAGGCTCAATATCGTTATCATAATTAGTATAAAAATAAATACCACCGGCAAGAAAAATGAAGGAGGAGACAATTGCTGCTAGCTGAATTCCAGTAAACTCGTACCATAAACTGGTATTGACAGGAACTTGATTTAGCCGACCCTTCAAATAAGAGCGCCGAGCCTCTCCAAGTGAGAAGTAAATATCTTGTTGTAATTTTACCTCACTGCGAAGGAGTGGATCCTGACGGAACTCGTCTTCCAAAGAGATTTTTTCATTTTTTGATAATCTACCTTTAAGATAATCATCAAATTTATCCGAATAGATAAAGTCTTCCATAGGCTTAATCTAAAAAGTCACTTTCTGAATACTTTGATTTAATGAGACTATCCAGTCTCTTTTTACATTTATATTTTTTAGTTTTAGCTGTTTCTGTATTAGCTAAACCTAATTTGTCTGCTATATCCTGCATTGACATATCGTCAAAATAGTAGTACATCAAAATCTTTTTACAGGTATCACCCAATTGATCAATACAGTTACGAATAATGTGACTTCTTTCTTCACTTTCGTGGTCTAAATATTCAGCTTCATCCTTTTCCTCATTAGAAAGTCGGCTTTTTCTTTCTAATTCCTTTCGCCATAAATTCAAACAAACACTATATAGATATGTGCTGATTTTAGAAGTCAACACCAACTGATTACTGATCACTTTTTGCCAAAAAACAATTAGCGCATCTTGATAAATGTCTTTAGCCTCCTGCTCTGTGCCATTATTTTTTAATATGATGTTGGTCATCATTTTGTAGTATTTACGGTACAGATAGTCAAGGGCTTTTTCATCACCTTTGTTTATTCTTTCAAGTACAACGCTATCCTTCATTGCAAAAAGCCTTCAATGGTTAATACGATAACTCTCAATAAGGTAACCCTTCATGTAATATTAGAATTGTATAAAAGCTAATATGTTTTATGAATCTGGACAAACGTAGGTACTGATTTCTTACAATAACACAGTCTATTATTTCTTAAAACACAATTTAGTAGCGCTTGAGATAGAATAAAAACTTGAAACAATGCAGACTTATACATGTGCCAAAAAATGTATATTTAATTATTTAATGAAATTATATAAATATATATATCTTCTATTCACATGTTTTTAAGTAGCCAGAAGCTTCTTTCACTGAAATATAACCTTTTTCATTGCCCCAGGAATTCAATATATAAGTAGTAATCTGAGCGATTTCTAAATCTGTCAATTGCTTATTTGCAGGCATCTTTTGATTGTAGCTTTCACCGTTTACAATTATTTCACCAGCCAGGCCATATTTGATTGTGCAAACTGTACGATTAACATCTTCAAGCATGTAATCTGCCTTAGCTAGAGGAGGAATAAGCCGTCCTAATCCACTACCATCATCCTGATGACAGTTGCTACAGTGTTGCTTATATAATTGCTGTCCATACACGATATACTGCTTAAAGTGCATCTTTTCCGTTGTACTCAGTTCGCTTATAGCAGCACTTTCATTTTGGTTTGTACAAGCAGCTAAGATCAATACAAAAAAAGAGGTTAAAATTAATGTTAAAGCCTTTTTATACATATTTATCAGACTTCTCTTTTCTGCTTATGATTCTCCTCTAATAGTTTTTTGATGTCTTTGATAAGAAGATCAACCTGATCTGGCTGAGTTCCATCATACATTCCCCGGATATGTTTTTCTTTATCAACTAAAATGAATGCGCCACTATGGATAAAACCTCCTGGCTCTTCTTCATCTTCCATGGCAGTAACCATATAGCTCTTTAAGCCTATCTCGTATATTTTATCTTTTTCTCCCGTTACAAAATGCCATTTGTCACTTGACACACCTAGACGCTCCGCATAATTATGCAGTAAAGCTACTGTATCATATTGAGGATCAATAGTATGGGACAGTAAAGCTACCTCATCAATATCTTTATAAGCTTCATAAACTCTAAGCATTTGCGTTTTCATGACCGGACAAATGGTAGGGCAAGAGGTAAAGAAAAAATCAGTTACATAAATTTTATCTTCAAAAGTAGATGGGGTAATAATACTGCTATCTTGGTCTACAAATTGAAAATCTGCTACTTTGTGATAAAGTGTATCAACAACCGTTTGTTCGTTAACAGTCTTTTCCACATAATCATGTCTGCCAAGATAGGGTAAAGTAGCGCTAGAATTAGCGTCTTCGGTACTTGAGGTACATGCTATCACATAAGTACTCAGAACAAATACAAATAAGTAGGAATTAATTTTAGCTCTCATCTGGTCTTTTTTGTAGTAAGATATCTTCAAACAAATTATTAACAAGTTGAATTCAAGAATATCGCTTAAAATTTATGACATATTGATTTTGAACTAAAATTTTCAAAAAAAATAGGTCTGCCAGCTTATGCTAACAGACCTTAGTCAGTTAAAGGTATTGAATAGATTCTAAATTCTATCTCTCAAGGGCAAATTGACAAAAAAGTTTGATCCATTTCCTTCCTGACTTTCATACCAAATACTTCCCTGATGGCGCTCTATAATATTTTTTGCTAAGTACAAACCTAATCCACTTGACTCTTCTCCTTCGGTTCCTCTTCTGGTAGCTTTGCTGAATTTATTAAAAATATAGGGACGCAATTTTTTGGGAATTCCAATTCCCTGATCTGAAACCGAAATATTCGCAACGTTTGCGTATTTGACCAATTTAACAATTACCTGCCCATTTGAATAAGAAAATTTACAGGCATTTGTAAGTAGTTGTTCCAGTACTTTAGCAATCGCATGTTCATCAATATAAATGTAGATTTCCTCATCAAGATCCTCATATACGATATTTACATTTTTCTCTTTGAAAGTCTGAGCAGGATATTCTTCTACAATTTTTCTGATAATGCTGTTAAGTACCACCGTTTTTGGAGTCTGCTCGTAATCTTCATCAAAACATGAGTCAATAGAGATCATGTTGTGAATAATACTTTTGATAGAATCGCAATCTCTTTCAATAGTCTGAAAAAATTTCCGGCTATCTTCATCCAGATCTTTTTCAAAGTTTTTGTAGAGTGTATAATTACAAGAACGGATTCTGGCTAACATACCCTTGAGATCACGACCTATTTGGACTAATATCTCTTCATTGGTTTCGGCACTTTTGATCATCAGCGATAATTTATTGTTACTGCAATCATTGTCTGTTTTTACAATTTTAAGAAAGCCTTAACAAAAAAAATTACAAAAACAGTATGCTAACTGCCAATGTAATTTCTAAGCTCACAAAAAAGTGTATTTGTATTATATTAAGATTTGCTCAGTGCAGATAGCATTATGAAGCCCTTTGATAAAATATCAGCGTATAAGTGTCTTCGCAGAATTCTTTTTTACAGCTTGAAAAAGCCAAAAATGATCAGAAGGTTTCCTGCTATAGTTTTTTTCTTCTGTTAAGTAAATTGATAGATGAAAATAATAGAATTGTTATTAATGATTATCCATAAGGATCATTTCCAATAACAAGTGTTATCACACCCACATCCAAGATTTCAATTACACTCCTGCGATCACTTCTCAAATTCATATTAAAAAAGTAGAAATGTAAATTAAATACTTATAATTTTATACAAGGATTGGCTACATAAAATGAGAGGATTTAATTAACATGCTCAAAAAATAATAAAATTTGAAAATTCTCTCTAATCCAGTTTACATTTTCAGCTTTTGCATACACTAATACTTACATACTAAACCTTAAACTATGTACTACACTATTAGACCTACATTGATATGGGTCCTATTATTCTTTTTATTCATCTCCTGCGAAGAAATTTGTGATTGTGACCCTACGCCCTGTTTATTTTCTTATGATGGAGTTTCTTATACCCCTACAGACAATGGTGAGCAGCTTATTTCACCAACTTTTACTGAAGGAGAATCAGGGGGCACCTTCAGTGCTTCTCCATCAGGTCTAGCCCTGAATGATTCAACAGGAGAGATCAATGTAAATAACAGTACCCCTGGAGAATATACCATTACTTATAACCCTGAAAATGATGAACCTAGCTGTAGTACCACAATAGTCATACAAGAGCCTGAGCCAGTGATCACAGAATGCAAGCTTGATTATGGAAGAACTTTGTTTATTCCAGGAGAGGATATGTTTGCATCTCCTCAGGATACAGATCAGGAGGAATTAAAAGGGACATTCAGTGCGAAGCCCAATGGACTTGATATTGACGCTGAGACTGGAATTATTAACGTTGAATTAAGTGAACCCGGTTTACTTTATGAGGTAAGCTTTATCTCGGATGATAGTCTTACGCGTTGTACTACTCAGATTTTGATAGCAGGAATTGATTACCCTGATATTATTGTAGATTTCAGCGATCCTGAAGTATCTTCTTCAATAGAACCTGTAGTTAATCGTGGTAACCCAGATTTTGTAGCTGAAATAGAATTTGATCCTACCGGACAGGCGGTTGAGCAAGGAATATCTTTTGAAGAGGTCACTCAGGAAAATTCTCCTGGAACGATCAACCTTCGTCAGACTTTTATTAACCTAGAACAACTGGGCGTAGAAATTACCGATGGCTTTAGCAGAGAATTTATTATTCCTTATATCTACAGGGGTGGAAATGTAGTAGTTGAAGGAAGTATCCCTATACAGATATATTGGTTTGCAGAGGAAGTTCCTGAGGAACTTCAACAATGGATCGGCAGAAAAGATCAGGAGTCAGACAATGGAAGACTAATGCACCGACACTCCATTATGGTTGGTGTGAATAAGTATCAGTAAACCCATTAGTATGTATGTACTTATTAAGGCAGCTTACTTTTTCAATTCTAGTACTCTTCTTATTTACTATAAAAGTACATGCACAAAACCTGCTTATGGAAGAGGCTTATAGCCACTTTCGTACTGCAGATAGTCTTTTTAGTTTGCCGGAAGCTACTCCTGATACAGATAGTCTATCAATTCATAGTTTTCAACAAGCCATTCAAAGTTTTGGAGAAGATAGCTTACACCTTCAGGTAGAAGCACATCAAAAAATCGGTAATCTGTACGAAATAAGTCTTCTCTTTGATAGTGCTTTGTACCATTACAAAAGCTCTTTAAACAAAGCGCAATTACTTGCCCCACCGGCAGACACATTGAAATTTTATGCTAATCTGTACTGTGGAGATGCTTTTCAATACCTGGAAATGTATGATTCTGCCCAATACTTTTATAGTCAGGCAGAAGATCAGATGCCTCCTAATATTAAAGAGACAGAATCAGCCCGGTTGTATAATTCTTCCGGGCTCTTGCAATTTCATGTAGGAAACTACCAACAGGCAATAAATTATCTTGAGAAAGGAGCTTCTTTGATTAGGAACAATTCCTACGCAGAATTTATCATCAAGAATAACCTTGCTATTGCATACGATAAGCTCGGAAGATACAATACATCCATTCCTATCTATAAATCATTGCTTTCAAATAAAAATATTCCTTATGCAGTATATCAGAATATAGGCAAGGCTTACGGTGAACTGGGTGAGTACGACAGCGCTAAACTGTATCTTTTCAAAGCCACTCTTAGTCAAGATAGCAACACCAAACTTGCAGCATTAAATAACCTGGGGAATGTATATTATCAAAACAATCAAATAGATTCTGCGAGATCACTCTATCAACGATCATTAGAAACTAACCTAGCTTATTCCAACCAATCTCTAATCAATCTGGCAGGTGCATACACAGGTTTGGCTACAATAGAATTGAATAATCGGGAAGCAGAAGAGGCGTTAAAACTTTTTCAGAGCGCTTTAGGTACGATTGCTTTCAACTTTGACAACCAAGATTATTACACAAATCCAGATGATCTATTTTCTGGGTTGTCTCTGCTCACTCTTTTCAAAATCTATAATGGAAAAGGTAATGCATTTAAGTATTTGTATGACCAAGACACTTCCCTCCTTGCTTTAGAAGCTTCTTTACAGAATTATGACAATGCAATTCAAGTGGCGAGGTACATTCAGAAGACTTATGATAATGATGAAGCTAAGCTTTTTCTGGTTCAAAATGTTTATCCGGTATATGAAATCGCGATTAGCACTGCATATCAACTTTATAGATTAACTGAAGATCAAAAATATATTCACCAGGCATTTCAGTACTCTGAATATAGCAAAGCAGCAATACTTTCAGAAATTCTTGACGATCTGGAAATCAAGTCCTCATTACCCAACATTGACAGTTTTATACAAGCCGAGAAACGGCAAAAACAACTTATTTCTCAATTGAGGCTTCAGTTGATTGAATCTCAAGATTCCAGTAAAATCAGTGACCTCAGGACCAAGTTAAACGATCTGGAAATCAATCTCGCCAGAACAATCAGATCATTACAATCTGATGAAAAGTATTACAGGCTTAAGTATCAGGAAGATACTCTTCATGCTTCCGAAATACAGCGTACTTTACTGAATCAGGATGATGCACTGATTGAATATTTTTTGGGTAAGGATAACCTGTATAGTTTTTTGCTCACAAAAGAAGATTTTCTGATAGAAGCTCAGCCTGTTGACTCAACTTTCACTAAGGCAATTACGAATGTTCAGACTGAACTTTATGAATATCAAATGGGCCAGGCTTATGGTCAGAGCAAGCAGGCTTACATACTTTACCAGCAACTTATTGAGCCTTTCAATTCCATAATCTTCAACAAGGAAAGGTTAATCATTGTACCCGATGGACAGTTGAATTACATTCCTTTTGAAATGCTCAATGATGATCCTTCCAGTAATCATTACCTGATCTATGATCATGTATTCAGTTACGCCTACTCTGCCTCGCTACTGGAAGAAGCTGTAAAAACGCGTAAAGCACAAGAGTCCAATGGAGTTCTGGCCATGGCTCCTTTTGCAGGGGATGAGGAAGGGAATATCCGTAGCAATGGTTTCAGTCTGCTATTCGGTTCTAAAGAAGAGGTTGAGAATATAGGAGGAAGTATTTACCTGGAAAATCAGGCTACCAAACGACTCTTTCTGGAGCTAGTAAGCTCATACGGTGTTATTCATTTGGCAACGCATGCCAGTATTGACAACAATGACCCGCTACAATCTTTCATAGCATTTTATCCCAATGAGGATGAATCTCTGGCAGGCTATCGTCTGTATACTCAGGAATTGTATAACCTACAACTAGACAGTGTCAAACTAGTTGTGCTAAGTGCCTGTGAAGCGGGGAATGGTCAGTTAGTAAGAGGAGAAGGGGTAATTAGCCTGGCAAGAGCTTTTGCCTATGCAGGATGCCCAAATATAGTGACTACGCTGTGGAAAGCGCAGGATAAATCTACCGCTACTATAGCGACAAAATTACATACCTATCTAAAGCAGGGATATACAAAAGACAGGGCATTACGACAGGCTAAACTGGATTACCTGACTTCAGAAGATATTCATCCCTTATTGAAAACCCCTTATTACTGGGCCAACTTTGTGTTTATTGGGGATGCTGCTCCGATTTATGAAAGTTCTAATGCCTGGATTTGGTGGAGTTTAGCAGGGCTGCTAATCCTGGCAGTGCTGTATTGGTTAGTTAAAAAGTTTTTCCTTAAACTGAAGTAAGTTCAACTTCATCATAAAAGTACCACTTATTAAATTATCATAGTAAGGATAATGCTCATCTAAATCTTTTAAAATAGGAAGAGCCTGATCATATTCTCCTTCATGAATGTAGGTTAATGCTAATTTATAGGAAGACTCCTGTTGCAAAAAATCATTCTCGCCTTCCAGTTCCTTATCCACGACAATCTGTTGGTAAATATCTATTGCCTGATCGTATTGATTGAGTTGAAGATAAGAAGCAGCTGCATAATATTTTTCTAATGAGGTAGGTGAATCCAGAGTATTGTAAATTTCTGCTACCTGCATGAATTCATGTTGCTGGTAAGCATCCAGTAAAGCAGTCTGACTAGCTGTTTCACCACCACCTCTGGTTACTTCACTTAGATCACTTAGTGCGATGTTGTCAGCATATAAACCTTCAGGACTCACCATTAGAGTCTGTATTGCCACAAATGCTACCAGAAGGAGCGCAATACCAGCGGCTATCCTATAGCTGTATTGAACAAATGAGAGCTTTCTGATTTTAACATCAGAAGTATAAGAAGCCTCATTGGTCTTAACCTGCTCGCTTTCAGTATGGATTTTTGTCTCATACTCTTCCTTAAGCATACGTTCACGTATCTGCCTGACCTCCATTCTAAGGCCACGGTAATGTAACGCTTCTTTTGCTATTTCAGTGTTATCAACTTCTTCTCGTAGGTCGGCATTTTGAGCTAGCTGGTACTCAAAAGACTTATGTTCATCCTCCGTCATCTTACCTCGCAGGTAACGGTCTATTTTTTCTGACAGTTGTATTGCTTGATCATCCATGGACAAATAAACTTTTAAAGTGCTGTTTCATATCTTCGTTAGCGTCCAGTAGGGCATGCATTTTTTTCATGCACTTATACTTCATATTTCGGGCAATCTGTTCGTTTTCATAACCCATTTCCTGATAGATCTCTTTCATTGGCATTTCCTGATAATAAAAAAGATTGAGAATTTTTTGACAGTTCTCACCCAATTGAGCCACCAGGGAAGCTACCTGTTTCTTAACTTCGTTTTCCCGCAAACTTACGTGTACACTTTCTTCAATTTTTGGATTTTCATCATAATACTTAGTTTCACGATGTATAGCGCGGTTGCGTCTTTTCAATTCATTGAGCCATAGGTTTCGCATAATGGCATATAAAAAAGTCTTGACCTTACTATCTCCTCTAAATTTTCCTTGCCGTACGGTATCCATAAATACAACGATGCATTCCTGAAAAATATCTTCCGCATCTTGGTCATTTCCATTATTACTCCTGACATAACTAGCCAGGCTTTCAAAATAATTGGCGTATAAATAACGCACTGTAGGCTCAATCTTTTCACCGTTTCTGATACTATCAACAATAGTTTGATCAGAAACCTGATTTGCTGCCTTTTTCATTGCTATTGGTTAGTAGGTGCTGAAGCTTTGTTTGTAACCAAAATACTGAAATAAATTCAGTTATGATATGATTTACATTTTGAGTTAAGGAAATAGAGATTTAATTAAATATTTTCCTCAGAGGTTACATTTCTCCATGATAATTGACAAAAGAGAAAAAACCTCATGAAAACTCTTCTGTTAAGCGGTATTTTCTCTTTTATTGTGGTATTCTCCATTTTTATACAGGCTCATACTATTGTAGAGAATAACAGTATCCCAAGGCCCCTCATAGAAATGATAGATACGCTAACAGAGGAGTCCGAAACAATAAAAATGATATTTGATGAAGAAAAAGGGCAAATATATTGGCTGAGTTTTGTTGGCAATTTGCATACTGCAGCAGAAGACGGCAGCCATTATCAACATATCAACGCTGGCCAGACATTTTGGAGAGACATCACCTACATAGAGGACTTCTGCTTTAATGCTTCAAAAGACAGCCTATATTTTACCGATCTGATGGATTTGCAAAGCGGACACAGCGCTATCAAAATTACTGATGTAGAAGGTACTGGAGTAAAAGTTATTGTAACCTTAGAAAATGAAATTCCATATCATATTACGTTTTCTCCGGAACAGCACTTGCTATTCTACCTTTCTAAGGTTCACAAAAAAGGCATAGACTCATACCAACTGAGGTTTCTCAACCTTAAAGAAGGACAGAAAGGCACACTTTATAGCTCAAGATTACGAATCAACCAGCTTAGTTTTGATAAGAAGAATAAAGCTGTCAATATTCAAAACCAAAGGAATGAGCAATTTGCTTTTTCAGCAAATTTACAAAACTTTCAGGGAATTGCGGAAGCTATTAAGCCCGAGTAAGTTTTGTTTGATCAGATTTGTAGGGCTCCAGTTCGCCATCAGGCGTTATTAAAAATGCCTTCTCTGCATGGTCTAGAATCACCTCAGGATCGTCAGAATAAGCTTCTACGATTGTATAATTATTGTTACCAAATTGTTTATCAAGGCAGCGAATTTTCTCTTCTCCTTTACATGCTTCACCGTCAATTTTATAGGTATTTTCTACATACTTAGTTTTGGTATAAAAGTGATGGTCAACTTTCAATCGCTCAAAGAGAGGCCGCATATACACATCTAAACCACCTGAAATACAGATTACCTTTATCCCCTCCCTCTTCAGTTCTTCCACCCTATTCATGAGCTTTTCATTAAAATGTTGGGGGAACTCAATGTACCAATACTCTTTAGCAAACCTTGCCACAACCTTAGGGGATAAATTATCCAGATAGTTAAAAAAGTTTTCCTTAAATTCTGTCTGGTTGATCAAGCGGGCTTTGCCAATGATTTTGAATATGATAAGCTGAAAGATATTTAAGAGCTTATACCCTTTCTTAAAACATATATATTTGAAAAACTCTTCTTTAGAAGACTTACGGTAGAGCGTCCCATTGATATCAAAGACAGCTACCCTAGAATGATTTTGATCCGCCATAAAACAAAAAATAATATGATTCCAATTAAAAAAATAGCAGGAAAGTACTATCAAAGACAATTAACAAACGTATACGCAGCTTGTTTTTAACTGGAAAAATTATTTTTTTTTAGCCATGCGAAAATTTACCTTACTATTTTTATTATCTATTTATCTGTTCTCATCCCCTGTCTTAGCACAAAATGAAAGCAAATCAAGCTTACCAGATACAGTGACGGTGGGCATAAAGCCTTTGACTCCATTTGTTATTGACAACGCAGACAGTGTTTATAGCGGAATAAGCATCCTATTTTTTGAAAAAGTGGCGGAGGACTTAAATCTTATTTACCAGTACAAGTCTTACGATAATCTTGACACTCTGTTGAGTGCGATAACTTCTGATGAAATTGATCTGGCGGTAGGAGCAATTACCATTACCGATGAAAGGGAAACAAGGATGGATTTCACCCACTCCTATTTCTCTTCCGGCATGGGTGTAGCTATGAGACAGGGGCGGCAAGGTATCTTCTATCAACTCATGAATATTGCCTCCTGGGACTTTGTAAAAGCAGCAGCCATACTCTGTTTTGTCATACTCATATTCGGGTTTTTACTCTGGCTGTTTGAAAGGAAAAAAAATAAAGAAATGTTTGGAAGAGGTCGAATGCATGGCATAGGGAGCTCATTCTGGTGGTCTGCTGTAACGATGACCACTGTGGGCTATGGGGATAAGGCACCTATAACAGCTGGCGGTAGAGTTATTGCCTTTGTCTGGATGTTTACTGCAATAGTTGTTACCTCCACACTAACAGCTGCAATCGCATCCGCGCTTACAGTGAATACGCTAAGCCAAAATATCCAATCTATAGAGGACCTTGCAAATGTAGAAGTGGGAACAGTGAAGGGAAGCAATAGCGAGGAATATCTTACCAGGGAAGGGATATTTGCGTCATTATATGATTCTACTGAAGAGGCCCTGCAGGCATTACAAAATGAGGAGCTAAAAGTAGTAATTTACGATAAGCCCATTCTTCAGTATATTGTAAATCATTCAGAAGAGTATGAAGATCTGGAAATTCTGCCCAACAGAATACTTCCCAGTAATTATGGCTTTGCAATGCCTGAAAACAGCCCTCTACGAAATGAGTTGAATGTGGTGATTCTGAGAAAGCTTACTTCCCCTGAATACCGGAGCATAATTAATCGCTACATAGGTCGTGAAATCACTGACTAACTGATGTTACGCATGATTGGATTATAGTTGATTAAAGTTACGATATTAGCCAGAAAGAACCGAGCAGAATTTCA